>NZ_JACOOB010000002.1:0-453366 GCF_014287315.1 Bacteroides sp. NSJ-39
AGGAGGGACGCAACTCACGGATACTGATGCCGTGACGGGAAAGCCAAAGACACATACCATGGTAGTTTACATGTCGTTCACGGCAATAACTACGAAGAGTTAAGGCAGGAGAAGAACATAAACAGGATTTATAATCCGATAAGGTACGGGTATACAAATCATGTGCAGTCATAAGATGTGGTTTTTTATTATGACGCAAAGCTAAAAGGAAAAATTAAGATAGAAAATATGGCATCGCCGAGACGCTTACGATTTCTTGTCAGTATGTGCTGTCGCTGGATTTAAGTTATAAACGATACTGTCCCTTTAAAAAGAAAAAAGGGTGTCTTGCAACCTTGATTTGAATTAGAAAGTTGATTATTATTAAATAATCGTTATCTTTGTATTAAACAACCAATTATAGTTGAATAAAATGAATTCTTTACGTTATATCTTGTCAATCATATCCTTTTTATTATCCACTTGGGGGTATGCTAATAAGGAAATAGATTCATTACTCAATGTTTTGGATCATGATATTAGTAATTATAGTATATATGAGAAAAACAAGAAAGAACGTGTAGAAAACCTAAAATCTACAACTGTTGCCCCTAATTCAATAGACCGCTACGCTTTGAACTTCTCAATTTATAATGAATATAAGACATATAGTTCAGATTCTGCATTTCATTATCTATACAAGAATTTGGCTTTAGCAAAACATTTACACAATTTTACTTGTGAGGTTGAGACTTTATTGGAAGAAGTATATTTGCTAACTTGTGTAGGAATGTATCTAGAAGCCAAAGATATGTTATCAAAGATAGACCGTTCCACGCTTCCTTCTTCTCTCTTAGGGAGATATTATATGTATTGCAAACGCTTGTTTTTTGAAACGGGAGTAAGTTTACCTAGAAACAAGCACACTTCGTTATATTATCGAAATATAGGTTTAACATACCGGGATTCCATACTACAAGTATTATCTCCTACCGATGATGCCTATTTGTCAGAAAAGATGTTTCAAGCCAAAGAAATAAGAGATTACCAAAAAGCCTTATATTGGAATGACAAACGTATGGAATCGGCTACATTTGGTACATCTTTTTATGCTTTAGTTACTTATGACCGATCTGGCATTTTGAAAACAATGGGCAAAGATGATGAGTCTTTATATTATCTTATTCTTTCAGCTATTTCAGACGTACGTTCAGCCATAAAGGAACAGTCTTCAATTATGAATTTGGCACAAATAATGTATGAAAGAGGAGATATCACTCGTGCAAATACTTATATCAATTTTTCATGGAGCGTAACTGAAGCATATAAAACCCGTATGAGAAACTGGAGGCATATCATACCCTATTCTATGATTAATAGTCGTTTTCAAGATATAATAAGCAAGCAAAATGAGAAACTTCAGTTTTATTTATTATTAATTACGTTATTAACATTTCTGTCAGGAATAACACTAATTTATGTTTATCGCCAAATGATAAACCTGAAGGTGGCTAAAGAAAGACAACAAGGTTTAAACAAAGACTTAACAGTTGCCAATAATAAACTGGAAGAAATTAACAATAATTTTAAAAAAGCTAATTTAGAACTTTTAGACAGTAATAATATTAAAGAAGTATATATCTCCCGTTTTTTTAAACTATGTTCCACTTATGTAGATCGTATGCACAACTTTCGTAAGCAAGTTAATAAGAAGTTGCTCAAGAAAGAGTATTCCGACTTGATGAAAATGACCTCATGTGCCAGCGATCTACTTGTCACGGAGCAACAAGAATTATATGAGCATTTTGATTCGGCGTTTCTACACATATTTCCCAATTTTGTAGCTTCTGTAAATAATCTACTTCTTCCCGGTGAACAATTTATACTGAAAGAAGGAGAGTTGCTAAATACTGAACTTCGCATCTGTGCATTGATTCGCTTGGGTTTTGTAAAGAGTGCCCAGATTGCCGAATTATTACATTATTCTCCAACTACCATCTACAATTACCGAACACGTTTACGCGAAAAAGCACTATCACGAGATGTTTTCGAAGAAAAAGTGATGCAAATCCAATAACAATAGCGTTACAAAACAATTACAAGAGTATCATAGAGATTTTCTGCCAGAAAAAGAGTCTACTATCTGCGACTATATTCTCTACTTTCTTAGTTTATGTAATGTTATATAATTTTCTGAAAATAAGATATTTATATGCTTATAAATGCTTTAAAATCTACTTCTTTCAATTTTACCGATTTAACGTTTATTCTTTATGATTAATTTTACTACCGCAAATGAAAAGATCATTTGTATTGTAATTGTTAATCATAAAGTATAACGCTAATGAAAAAAAATCATTTGATTTCCTTGTCCAATAACAAAAGGACAACTATTAAAATGTTTGTGATGAATTGCTGCTGTTGGATATTGCTATTATATGTAGGTAGTATCTTGACAGCATGTTCGGACGAGGATTCTGTAAAAAAGAATCCGTATCTTTCCACATGTACAAGAGCTATGCTGAAGGAAGCAGTAGAAGTCAGGTTTCTGAATCTTGATAAGAATACCAACATTCATATTGATTTCGGAGATGGAACTATAAAAGAAGGTATGTCTACCGATGTAATAACACATAAATATACCCAAAGCGGAGATTATACCATGAATGTTACGGCAGGAGAACATAAAATCCAGAAGCGGATAAGGGTTTACAACTTGTTAGCTTTAACTGAAGCGATGAAACAGTTTAAAGATCCTAATTATAAAAAAGTATGGGTTATGACTCACCGGGCGCACACAACCGATTTAACCATTCCCGAAAACTCGATTCCTTCAGTATCTGCGGCTATTAAATCAGGTGCGGAAATCATAGAATGTGATACCCATGTAACCAAAGATGGTGTAGTTGTCGTATGCCATGATCAAACACTCAATGCGACCACTAATGGGAGTGGTGATATTACAAAGATGACTTTTGAAGAAATACAGAAATATAACTTAAAAGATAGGAACGGAAATTTAACAGATGAAAAAATTCCAACTTTAGAAGCTTTTTTGAAAGCCGGTCGTGGAAAAATATATTTTAATTTAGATTATTCCCCTCGTACTGCATCTACCAAACAAGTCTTTGATATCGTTAAAAAATTAGAAATGACGGAGTCGGTACTCTTTTACTGCAATAGTGAACAGAAAGTAAAAGAAGTATTGGATTTAGACCAAGATGCGCATGCGTATCCATGGGTCGGTGCACATAAAGCTTTGGTTGGCTTACCGGGAACTTACTTCATTCAAGGCAGTTATATGACAAATGGTAAGAGTACTGATGTATCCGAGGGCATAGCAGATGGTATGATTGTTTCTATCGGTATGCTTGCCTGGACAGGCAGCGATGTCTCTGAATATGAATTGAATGAAACATATCTAGAGGATTTGCTTGCCATTTTCCCGGATGTAAAAATGATTATGACAGATGTTCCCAAGGAACTCATCAAAGCTTTGAAACAACGAGGAAAACGTTAACCTTATGTCTTATACTAAAATTATAATATTTTTATGATCAATAAATTACACAGCTTATATTGTTGCATGTTAGTTTTAATAGTCACATTTTGGAGTGGAATAGATACGTATGCAACAACTGTAAAAATGCAACAAGACCAGAAAGTAAAAGGAATTGTTGTAGATGAAAAAGGCGAAGTTATAATAGGGGCCACAATTCAAGTGATTGATTCACAGGAAAGAACTGTAACAAATATAGATGGCGAATTCACCATTCCAGTTTCTTCGAATGGGCATCTTTCAGTTTCATACATTGGTTATGAAACCCAGAAAATAGCAATAGGAAAACAAAAGCAGTTGCGTATTGTCCTGAAGGAAGAGAACACTGTCTTAAACGAAGTGGTAGTTGTCGGTTATGGCACAATGAAACGGAAAGAAATGACTTCTGCTATTTCACACGTCAGTGCTAAAGACTTGAATCAAATATCAAGCTTGGATGCATCAATGTTATTGCAGGGAAAAGTTTCTAGTGTGTCTGTATCCAACACAGCCTTGGCAAACCCTAACAGTACGGGCAGTATTCAAATACGTGGCATATCATCACGCAATGCAAGTCTCAGTCCGCTCATTGTGATTGATGGTATACCTGGAGGTGATTTAACTAACATCAATCCTGCAGATATTGAATCGATTGATGTACTGAAAGATGGAGCAGCGTCAGCTATTTACGGTACTCGTGGTAGTAACGGTGTTGTTTTGGTTAATCTTAAGAAAGGTACTAAAGATGGAAGGATTCATACTACTTATAGTACATCTGTTACTTTCAATAAAGTAAAAAATGAGTTAGATATCATGAATGCGGAACAATACCGGGCATATTGTATACCATCTAATCCTCTGAATGATTTAGGTGCTAGTACAGATTGGTTTGATGAAATTACGCGTTTAGGGGTCACACATATGCATACCCTAACACTATCTGGAGGTACTGCTCGTACCAACTACCGTCTGACAGCTGACTATCGGAACGCGGAAGGAGTAGACCTTCGCTCTGATCGCCGGGAGTATGGTGCACGTGCAAGCATAAATCATACAACGAAAGATGGACTTTTTACATTTTCAGCCAACATTAGTCCTCGTGATATCAAACGCCAAGTTGCGGCTAATGTTTTTACAGGAGCTATCCAAAATAATCCAACAGTACCTGTTTATGATTCAAAAGAAAAAAATGGGTATTATCGCTTTCCTTCAGGTAGCGGGTTATATAACATTGTTGAACGACTTAAAGAAGAGCAGGATGATACAGAAATTGACATTTTGGAGTGGAATGCTTCTGCAGGCGTCAATTTACTTCCGCTATTTAACCCCAAAAACCCGGATATGGTGCTAAAATCTCAAATAACAGTATCGCAATATAAGGTGGACAAATTAATTGGCACATTCACCCCCTCCACTTATGGTCCGAATGTGAATGCGGGAATAGATGGCAAGGCGAAACGTTCTTTTGCTAAAAGTTCGAATACAAACCTTGAATGGATAACGAATTTTTCCACCCGGATAAAGAATCACCAGATTCGTGCGATGGTGGGATACAGTTATATGTACGGTGTCAGTCAAGGATTTGATGCCGAAAACTGGAATTTTGATTCGGATGCTTTAGGATATAACAATTTAGGAGCGGGTTTATACGCCTCCATAGAAGGAAAAACAATGATGGAATCATCCAAAAGTGATCACAAATTAATCTCTTTCTTCGGGCGTGTTAACTATGACTGGAAAGAACGGTATATGCTAACTTTCTCTTTACGGCATGAAGGCTCTTCCCGCTTTGGTAAAAATCATAAATGGGGAAATTTCCCGGCATTTTCGTTAGGTTGGCGTATTTCGGATGAAAAGTTTATGGATTCAATTTCCTGGATTGACGATCTAAAAATACGTTATGACTATGGTCTGACTGGTAATCAGGAAATTGGTAATTATAAATCACTGGCAACCTATAAAGCTTTTGGATGGTATCAATATAATGGAAATAGTTTCCATGTATGGGGACCAAGCAAAAACGTTAATTCTGAGCTTAGATGGGAACAGGGACGCAATCAAAATATTGGATTGGATTTTTCCTTGTTTAAGAACAAAATCAGCGGTTCGCTCAACTATTATATCCGTAAGCAGGAAGATTTACTGGGGAGCTACAATGTTCCTACACCGCCCAACTTGTATAGTACTATTTATGCCAATGTAGGAACATTGCGTAATACAGGATTTGAATTTGATATTACGGCAAATCTTATTAAAATGAAGGACTTTACATGGAATATGACTGTGGTTGGTGCAACAAACAACAACAAGTTTGTCAGCTTCTCTAATGACATTTACAAAGGACAGAGCTATTATTCAACCTGTGAAATGGCAAATCCGAATAATCCGGGGTATTTGCAGCGGATTGAGGAAGGCCAACGAATAGGTAACTATTTTACTTACCGTTATGCTGGTGTAGACAAAGAGGGAGATTGGATGGTGTATAATAAGGAGGGTAAAGCTATTCCTATTGCAGAGGCAACTGAAGATGATAAAAGTATTACAGGTAATGGTCTGCCTAAATTTACTGGCTCAATGACCCATAACTTCGTTTATAAAAATTTTGATTTGACCATTGCATTACGTGGAGCATGTGGATTTGATATCTTTAATGTACATGATTTTTATTATGGTTTGCAAAGTGGAACAACTAATCTATTAACTACAGCCTTTTCAAAGAATGCACATATTAAAAAAGGAATTAATATATTGAGTGACTATTTTATTGAACCGGGAGATTATTTGAAAATTGATAATATTACATTGGGATATACACTTGATATAAAGAAAAAGTACATAGATAGGATTCGTGTCTTTGGTACTGCTAACAATCTGTATACATTTACAAAATTCTCTGGAGTAGATCCTTCGACCTATCAGGTAAATGGTTTAACTCCTGGAACCTTTGGAGGCAATGCAAACTATTATCCATCTGCTTTCCAATTCATTTTGGGTTTGCAAGTTAACTTTTAAAATAAGGACTGTATGAAAAAAATAAAAAATATCATTAAATTAGGACTTATAGCTATTACGGTATGTAGTTTCTCATCGTGTACTGATTTGGATGAAACAGTATATAGCTCTGTAATGTCTGATAATTATTATAGAACAAAGCAAGATATTATCAATGCTGTATTTCGCCCATTTGAAGGAATTTATTCCACTGTAAGTCAGGCAAATTGGAGCGAAGAATGTTGTGCAGATCAATTAATAACCCCTAGCCGTGGAACATGGTGGGTGGATGGTGGTGTATGGGCTAAGTTTCATCGTCATCAGTACGATGATTTAGTTGAAGCACGTTGGAACCAAGAATGGAATAGCATTTATTTGACGATTGCTCAAGCTAATGTTATTTTAGATGACTTAAATCGTTTATCTCCAGATCACTTTGGAATCACAGGAGAAGAATGGGATGGCTTCAAAGGACAATTACGCTGTATTCGTGCTTATCAATATTTACGCTTACTTAATGCCTATCGCTATGTCGTACTTTGCACGTCTTCCGATCAAGCTATAAATAAATTGCCCGAGAATCAGAAACAGGTTGAGCCGAAAGTTTTGTTCAATTTTATAGAAAAAGAATTGACGGACTGTTTATCCATTCTACCTATTAAAAATGGTCAATCAGGTAATGGCATACAACAGGGACAATGTACTAAAGCATTTGCCGCAGGACTATTAGTACGTTTGTACTTGAATGCAGAAAAATGGATTGGTGAAGCAAAGTGGAGTACTTGTGAAGAGATGTGTGCTCGCATCACAAAGGGAGATTTTGGACATTATGCAGTTGCTCAAAATTGGTATGAAGCTTTTGATTGGAACAATGATACATCCAATGAAGTAATATTTGCATTTCCTTCTTCATATGGGATGAATCATTGGCATATGCTTCAAAACCATCGTACGGTATACGGACGTAGTATGCCTTATGGGTCTGCCAATTATTTGGATATTGAAGGAGACGGTGAACGAAATCCACAGTTTGCTCTTTCCCCAAGTTATGACAATCAAAATCCGCCTCAATTATTTACTTATGAGCTGGGTATGGTAACACAGAAGTTCCTGAAATATCCAGGAGATGTACGTTACAAACAATATAAAAACACGAGTAATAAGTCACGCGAAGGAATGTTTTTCTTGGAAGGAAGAATTCCCAATGCACGAATGAATGGTGGATATGCTTATGATCCATTTAATCAATACGTTATCTATTTAAGAGATCAGGTCGGACGTTTTGAAGGAAAAGCTCCGGAAGGAATCATCTCTAATCCCAATTATGCAGAATCTAAATATGAAAATGGGGATTTTAATTCAGGGTTATATTGTGTGAAATATCCATTTTATTCATTCTCCGGTGGATATTTTGCTGAGCCGGATTATACCATTATGCGTTTGCCCGAAATCATATATTCCCAAGCAGAATGTTTAATTCGTTTGAACAGAGTAGATGAAGCGGGAAAATTGTTGAACAGTGTTCGTAAACGCAATTATGAAAATTTCAATGTAGATATTGCTTATAAGCCTGAAGGTAATGTAGAACTCGATTTAAAAGAAATGTTGGATGAATGGGGACGTGAATTCTTAAATGAAACTCGTCGTCGCACAGATCTCATACGTTTTGGACGTTTTCAAGAAGAATGGTGGGATAAGCCCCGAGACAAAGATGATCATTATGAATTATTCCCCATTCCTCAAAAAGTTTTGGAACAAAACAAATATTTGAAACAAAATCCGGGCTATCCGGATATCATTCGTTGACACAAGAAAATATATCAGTTGAACATTAAAAAAGAAGATGCAATGAAAAAGATATTATTTATATTCTCATATTTGGTAATGATAACTTGTGCCTTGCTTATAAATCAAGCTTGCCAAGAGAACTATGAAATGGTGGATCCTCCATTGATTACAGGAACAGATGACTTAGATGAAGAAGTGATTATACCGGAAGACTTGGAATGTTATTATGTCTCTCCAAGTGGAAAGGGGAATCTTGATGGTAGCTCGTGGGACAATGCAATGAGTGCAGATTATTTTCGAGATTTGCTAAGTGCAAGCAGCAATGCAGATATCACAAACGAAAAAGCAGAAAGACTGGATGGGAAAAACCTCTATTTGGCTGCAGGCGAATATGAATTGGTTAAAAATGATGCTGGAATAAAAATGGATTACACTAGTTACAACAGCTCTGTAGATATTTATATAGAAGGCGGCTATGATCCAGAGAGCACCGGTGGCGATTTAAGCAAAAGGGATACCAAACGTTTTATCACATCATTGACACGAAATACGGATAGCAATGCAGGCAAAACTACCAATTCAGTTTTTCAATTGGGCAATCAAATGAACTTATACTTCAATGGTTGTGTGTTCGATGGAAAATATGACAAGGAAACAGATGGAGCTGTGAGAGCATTTTATTCTAATGGCATTAACACCTCGTTATACTTAACAGATTGTGTAATCAAGAATTTTAATGTAGAAAAAGCAGTGACCACTCGTGGTGGAGCTATCTTTATCAACCGAGGTGAGGTCTTTATGAATAATGTAGAAATATATAATAACATTGCCGGAGATCGTGGAGGGGCCTTGATGGTAGCAAATGGTAATTGTCAATTATTTATGAATGCATGTACCTTGTATGAAAACTATGTCACAGGTCAGTGGAGTACGGCGATTCATACAGGTGGCAAGGCTATTATGTGTATGAATAATACAACTATCTGGGGAGCGGCTGGCAATGACGACAGAAACATTGTTGTTAATGGGGACGGTTATTTTTTATTTGCGAATACAACTATTATAGGTAACGAAAAAAATAATTATGGTGTACTTAGAAGTCCTAGTTATTCTGCAGTTTTAGTAAATTCTCTATTTAGCAAAGGGAAAGGAACTCGAACAATTTACCTCGATAAGTCTTCCTATCTTTCCAAAGGCTACAATGTCTACCAAGCAGCTGATCAAGGCTGGGGAGC
This sequence comes from Bacteroides sp. NSJ-39, assembly GCF_014287315.1. Taxonomy (NCBI): domain Bacteria; kingdom Pseudomonadati; phylum Bacteroidota; class Bacteroidia; order Bacteroidales; family Bacteroidaceae; genus Bacteroides; species Bacteroides sp. NSJ-39. The sequence continues at coordinate 9,532 of NZ_JACOOB010000002.1, forward strand.
TACAGAGAAAGACACTGATTATAGCGATGTCCAAATGCCGGAGCCAGAACTTACAGATGGCGTTTACCAATGGAATGTATCAGAAGAAAAAATTAAAAATTTTGCTACTATACAAGAAGTAATAGACGTTGTAAGAGATTTCAAAGTAGACGATAAGGCAATAGGAGTTAATTTTTTGGAATGGTGTGGTGAATCAGCTTTCAGTATTGATGGGCGTGGCAAATCCCGTAATGTAGAGAAAATGCAGGCAGGCGCATACGATGCCGGGCTATAGTTAAACCAAATTAGGGCGTATAATTCGAAATACGCCCTTTCACATCATATAATCAACAAAAATCATGCAAAGAATTATTTTATCATTCATAATTACCTTATTATCGACTCAATTTTATGCACAAAATCGAGTGAGCCAAATTCGCGAGCAATTAATGTCTCGTTCTACTAACAGTGTATTGGTTGTTGCTCACAGAGGCGATTGGCGCAATTTTCCTGAGAACTCTCTTGAAGGAATTGAAAATGCAATAAAAATGGGAGTAGATATCGTAGAATTAGATGTGCAACGAACCCAAGATGGAGTCCTTATTTTAATGCACGATGAAACTTTGAATCGTACGACAACCGGAAAGGGAAAGGTGTCAGAGGTTACAATGGATTACATATCAAACTTATACCTTCGAAATGGCTGTGCAATTCGAACAAAACACAAAGTTCCAACTTTGGAGGAAGCATTACTGTTAACCAAGGGGAGAATTATGATAAATCTCGACAAGGCTGATCGTTACTTTGATGAAGTTTACGCTTTATTAAAAAAGACGGGAACCGTCAATCAGGTTATAATGAAAGGAGGTAAATCTGTAGAACAAGTCAAAGGACAATATGAGAAATATCTCTGTGAAATCATCTATATGCCTATTGTGAGCTTGGATAAACTTAATGCGGAACAACAAATAGAACAGTTTTGTAAGGATATTAATCCTGTTGCTTTCGAACTATTGTTTATAAAAGGCAACAACGAGTTGCCTAAAAAAATTCCTGCTATGTTGAAAGGAAAATCTTTGATTTGGTATAATACACTATGGGACACGATGGCAGGTGGACATGATGACGACCTTTCACTATCAAATCCAGATGCAGGTTATGGATATTTGATAGATAAATTAGGAGCACGCATCATCCAAACCGACCGCCCAGCCTATTTATTACAATATCTTCGAAAAAGAAAATTACATAAGTAATGGGCGTTGATTTGATTTATTAATAGTGAGATGAAATAAAAGAGAACTATGAGTAAGGTAATTAATATATCATTGATATTATGTACATTCATGGTTGTAATAGGTTGTGAGCTGTCAAATAGGAAAGCTCCAGTCTCTGTGTCGTGGCAAGTGAGTGTACCAGATATAAACAAGAGTAATAACAATGAACATAGGTTTGTTATTAAAAACATATCCAACACTCCTCTTAGTCGCAATTGGAGCCTTTTTTATTCCCAGTTTCCAATGAAAAGTTGCAAGCAACAATCAAATATGGTAAAGGTAGAGAATGTGAAAGGAACATTTCACCGTATTTCTCCTAAAGAAAATTACAAACTTTTAAATCCAGGTGATTCTATTATACTAATTATAAGTGGACGCGGAGAAATGCCGGGATACTCAATGAAACCAGAAGGAGTTTATTGGGTAGATGAGTCTCATAGCTCGACTCCATTACCTGTAGAATTAGTCACTCGTTCGCTACCATTTATATACTCAAAAAATGAAAAAGCTATCCAAGTGTATAAAGACAACAAACGTATAGAGAGTGCAATGAAGCATGCAAATGGTATAGAAGTGATACCTGCAGTGAAACACGTATCATACTCTCAGTCATATCTGAAACTAAAGAATGTAATACATATTGTTGCCCATCCGGATTTTCATACGGAAGTAGCCATAATGAAAGACAAATTAGCTTCCCTGTATGCGATTGTAGAAGACTCTCTATCAGAAGTCCAATTGACACTAGACTACTTGCAGCAGAAAGAAAATGCCGTCAACGAAGAATATTATGAATTGAATGTAACAAACGATAAAATACATATTTCAGCAATAACTCCGCACGGTATCTTCAATGGAATACAAACTTTCTTGTCCTTATTGAAAGGGCAGGAGGCCCCTTATTCCATAAAATCTGTTTTCATCAAGGACTATCCGGATTTTTCCTATAGAGGACATATGCAAGATGTAGCACGTAACTTCATAGGGATAACTGATTTAAAGAAATTAATAGATATATTGTCTTCTTATAAACTAAATGTTTTTCGTTTTCATTTTTCAGATGATGAAGGATGGCGCCTACAAATTCCAGGGTTAGAGGAATTGACGGAAATAGCCTCTCGCAGGGGACATACTTATGATGAATCCGAATGTTTGTATCCTGCATATAATGGGGATTTCGATTATCAGTCAGAGACATCAGGTAATGGCTTTTATTCTCGTGATGAATTTATTGACTTGCTTCGATATGCAGCTGATCGGCATGTGTCAATAATCCCGGAGATTGAATCTCCGGGACATGCCCGTGCTGCCATTGTTGCCATGAAGGCCCGTTATGAGAGATATCTTGAGACAGATCCTATTAAAGCACATGAATACCTATTGAACGACATTCACGATGCTTCCCATTATGTGTCGGCACAAGGGTATTCGGACAATGTAATGAATGTAGCGATGCCTTCTACTTATCGTTTTATGAAAAAAGTGATACAAGAACTTCAACTTATGTATGAAGAAGCTGGTGTACCATTAAAATCTATCCATATAGGTGGAGATGAAGTTGCCGAAGGTGCTTGGCAAGGATCTCCAATTTGCAAAGATTTCATGCTGGAATATAGTATGACCGATGTACAAGAACTATCTGATTATTTTATAATGAGGATCGTCGATTTTTTAAAAGAACAAAAAATACCTTTTTCAGGTTGGCAAGAGGTTGTTCTAGGACATGATGAAATCTCCGAGCGGTATTTAACTGATAATGCTTTTGGCATTTCCTGTTGGCGAACCTCTGCCAATAATCATTCGGATGAATTAATCTATAAGTTTGCCAATAAAGGGTATCCTGTTATTTTGAGTAATGCCACTAATTTTTATCTCGATCTGGCGTATGATGCACATCCAGATGAACCAGGACATAATTGGAATGGATACGTTGATGAATCAAAATCCTTCGCTCTACTTCCCTATTGCATCTACCGCTCAATACGTACTCACCTCCTCGCTAATCAAAAACAAGAGGAAAAAACATCTTTGACAGCCGAAGGACGTAAAAACATTAAAGGAGTAGAATCTGCCTTGTGGAGTGAAACTATTCGCAATTACAAAGGAGTTGAATATTATTTATTTCCTAAAATTATGGGGCTTGCCGAACGTGGATGGCACTCTTCTCCCATATGGGAACCTATGACAGGCATAGACGAGCAGCTTGCTTTTGAAAAGGATCTGGCATTTTATTACAAGCGTATATCCCAAAAAGAAATCCCTTATTGGGATAAAATGAATATAAACTATAGGCTACCTTTTCCAGGTTTATATATTGACAAAGATGGTTTCTTATTTGCAAACACTCCTATTTTGGGTGGAGAAATCCACTATACCACTGACGGGAAAGAGCCTACTAAAAATTCCAAGATTTGGAATAAGCCAGTGAAGTGCAGGACAAATGAAGTTAAAGCCAAGCTTTTTGTAGGAAACAAAAAGAGTGTAACAGTGAGCATGAATTCCCAATTTAATTAGGTAATCATATTTTATATATGAAAAGACATATTTTGATTCTATTTGCTTTTTATGCTGGTTTATGGCTACAAGCGGCCAATGAAGAAAACATAGTTTATACAAATGCCAGCAATTTACAATTAATTGGTAAAGCTACTGTGGAAGGAGATTTTTTTCATCGCATTGACACAGCTCATTATCAAAATCTACCATCGACTGTAAAACAACTGTATACTTATTCGGCGGGACTTGCCATTGCTTTTAAAACAAATAGTTCAGTGATAAAGGTGAAATGGAGAGTGCCTAATAAAAAACAAAATGCCAATATGACTCCCATTATGCAAAAAGGACTTGATTTATACATTAGAAAAGATGGAATATGGCAGTATGCAGGGGTCGGCATTCCCCAAGGCATAGATTCATCTTCTATATTAGCAGAAAATATGGATGAATCAGAAAAAGAATGTTTGATATATTTACCTTTATATGATGAAATTACACATTTAGAGATAGGAGTATCAAAAAAATCCTATTTGAAAAAAATGGATAATCCATTTAAAGGAAAAATCATTGTTTATGGGTCGAGTATTACCCAAGGAGCATCTGCCAGTAGACCTGGGCTGGCTTACCCGTCTCAACTATCACGTAGTAGTGGATATCAGTTTATTAATATGGGGTTAAGTGGAAATGGCAAGATGGAATTACCTGTTGCAAAAATGTTATCCCAAATAAATGATGTTGATGCTTTTATTTTGGATTGTATTCCCAATCCTTCAGTCGATGAGATATGTGATAGAACTATCAATTTCATAAAAACGATCCGTGACAAACATACCGATGCTCCCATAATTGTCATTCAGTCCGTTACTCGTGAGAAAGGGAATTTTAACATGAAAATATGTAAGATGGTAAAAGAACAAAATAGAGCAATAGAAGATCAAATACACATCCTTCACAAACTCGGTTTTAAAAACTTATACTTAATAAAAGAAAATCATTTTCTAGGAACAGATCATGAGGGTACTGTTGATGGTGTTCATCCTAGCGATTTAGGGTTTGAACGAATGTTGGAGAAAATCAAGCCTGCCTTGGCTGAAATTTTAGATATTAAATTTAGGAAGTAAATTTATTGGCTAATAATTTAATGGGACAATGCCACAAATTGAATACATAAAAAGCTTCCTGCCGCTAAAATATTGCATACAAGGTGTCGAGACGATACATTTGCTTCTGTGAAATATTTGCAGTACATTTGTGTCTGTAAACAACAGCCCTACACCACACATGCAGGACAAATAAATAAAATAATGAGAATAACACAAGTGAGAGACGATGGCAAGGTGAATACACTGCGTACGTTGAGAATTGAGCAGCTCGTGGAGCTGATGAAAGTGGAAACCAAAGCACAGCCCGTCTCAAAAATGAGAGAAATCCTGCCCTATATGCTTCCCGGTGATAAAAACGACTATGTTCAGAAAGTGCCGAAACTGCTTCCTGCTGCCGCCTTTGTCCGTAAAAACGGGGTGATGGTTATGGCGGAATACAATGGAATCGTAATGATTCAGGTGAATAATCTGTCGGGGTCTATGGAGGCCGATGAGGTGAAGAAGTGGGTGAAAGAACTCCCGCAAACGTATCTGGCATTTGTCGGTTCTTCCGGGAAGTCTGTCAAGATCTGGGTACGTTTTACTTATCCTGACGATCTTTTGCCGGTCACCCGCGAGCAAGCGGAATTGTTTCATGCGCACGCTTATCGGCTGGCGGTGAAGTTCTACCAACCTCAACTTCCTTTTCATATTGAACTGAAAGAGCCTTCGTTGGAACAGTATTGTCGCCTGACTTTCGATCCGGAGCTGTATTTCAATCCCGAATCAATGCCGATTTACATGAAGCAGCCTGCATCTATGCCCGGCGAAACGACTTATCGTGAACAGGTACAGACGGAGGCTTCCCCTTTACAACGGCTTGCGCCCGGATATGAAAGTCATGAAGCGCTTTCCGTTCTGTTCGAAGCGGCTTTTGCGCGGGCGCTGGAGGAACAGGAGGAATTTCAGCCGGACGGAGATATACATTCGTTGCTGGTTGCCCTTGCGGGACATTGTTTCCGTGCAGGTATTCCCGAAGAGGATACGGTACGGTGGTCGCGCGCTCATTATCACTTGCCGAAAGATGATTTTCTGATTCGGGAGACGGTGAAGAATGTCTATCGTTCCGGACGTGGGTTTGCCGATAAAAGCAGTCTGCTTCCCGAACAGATATTTGTTATGCAGATGGATGAATTTATGAAACGCCGCTATGAGTTTCGTTTCAACCAGTTGACTACACAGGTGGAATGTCGGGAGCGGAATACCTTTAATTTCTATTTTCATCCGGTGGACAAACGGCAGATGGCAAGCATTACGATGAATGCGCAGTACGAGGGGCTTAAGCTTTGGGACAAGGATGTGGTGCGTTATCTGAATTCCGATCATGTCCCTGTGTATCAACCAGCTGAAGAATTTCTTTATGACCTTCCCCATTGGGATGGGAAGGATCATATTGGAGATCTGGCAAAACGGGTGCCTTGCGACAATCCTCATTGGCCGCATTTGTTTCGCCGTTGGTTTCTCAGCATGGTGGCGCATTGGCGTGGAATGATGAGGAAGAATTATGCGAATAGCACTTCACCGATATTGGTTGGTCCGCAGGCATACAGGAAATCTACGTTCTGTCGCTTGATTCTGCCACCGTGTCTGCAAGCTTATTACACGGATAGCATTGATTTCAGCCGGAAGCGGGATGCGGAACTGTACCTGAATCGTTTCCTGTTGATTAATATGGATGAATTCGACCAGATCAGCATTGCTCAACAGCCTTTCCTAAAGCATATTCTGCAAAAACCGGTTGTGAATACAAGGCGTCCCAATGCTTCGGCGGTGGAGGAACTTCGGCGCTATGCTTCTTTTATCGGTACGAGTAATCATAAGGACTTGTTGACGGACACTTCCGGCAGCCGCCGCTATATCGCTGTCGAGGTGACGGGAGTGATAGATGTTGTCCGTCCTATTGATTACGAACAGCTTTACGCGCAAGCGATGGCGGCATTATATAAGAATGAACGGTATTGGTTTGACGAGCGGGATGAGGCCATCATGACGGAGGCCAATCAGGAATTTGAGCAGTCGCCCGCTATTGAACAGTTGTTTCAAGTGTATTATCGGGCGGCAGGAAAGGAGGAAGAAGGCGAATGGTTGCTTGCTGCGGATATATTGCAACGTATACAGAAAGCCGCCAAAATGAAATTCTCCTCCGGACAAGCCACCCATTTCGGGCGTATCCTGCGACGGCTGGGAGTAGAGTCGTTCAGGAAAACACATGGGGTTTATTATCATGTAGTGGCTTTGGAGTGATATGATTGTTTAATATGTGTATTTTTGTTTTATTTCTTTTTATGTAGGGAATGGACTTTATTATTTTATAATAATTATCTTTGCACGATCTTCCATTATAAGTGGATATCAAATAGAAAGCTAATTGACAATGATATTATTAAGTTTTGACACAGAGGAGTTTGATGTACCCCGTGAACATGGAGTGGACTTTCCGCTGGATAAGGCAATGGAAGTATCGGTTTATGGTACGAACAAGATACTGGACTGTCTGAAAAAGAATGGGGTGCGGGCTACTTTTTTCTGTACAAGCAACTTTGCGGAGAATGCTCCGGAGGTGATGCACCGTATTATGGATGAAGGGCATGAAGTGGCGGCTCATGGGTGTGACCATTGGCAGCCTCAGGCTTCGGATGTCAGTCGTTCCAAAGAGATACTCGAACGGTTGACGGGGAGGAAGATAGAGGGGTATCGCCAGCCGCGTATGTTTCCGGTGTCCGATGAAGAGATAGAGCGGATGGGATATCTGTATAATTCTTCATTGAATCCGGCGTTTATTCCCGGCAGATATATGCATCTTTCTGAGCCGCGTACTTGCTTTATGACGGGTAAGGTTCTTCAAATTCCTGCGTCGGTGACTCCGTGGATACGTTTTCCGCTATTCTGGTTGTCTTGCCATAATCTTCCGGTGAAGTTGTACCAATGGATGGCAAACAGGGTGCTGAAGCACGACGGCTATTTTGTGACCTATTTCCACCCGTGGGAGTTTTATCCATTGAATGAACATCCCGAATTTAAAATGCCGTTTATTATCCGTAATCATTCCGGCAAAGGGATGGAAGAACGGCTGGATCTGCTGATCCGTAATTTCAAGGAGAAGAGAGCCGATTTTCTGACGTACTCGGAATTTGCGAAAATGAAACGGACAGAACTAACTAAATAGAACGAGAAATGATTAAATTGGCAATTGTGTCTCCCTGCTATAATGAGGAAGAAGTGTTGGAACAGTCAGCCGCCCGTTTGACAGCCTTGTTTGATGAGCTGGTTGGGAAGGAAAAGATCAGTGCGGACAGCTTCGTGCTTTTTGTAAATGATGGTAGCAAGGACCGTACGTGGAACATTATCAAGAAGCTGCATAAGGAAAATCCTTACGTGAAAGGAATGAATCTGGCGCGGAACGTAGGTCACCAGAGTGCTATCATGGCAGGGATGATGACTGCCAAAGACTGGAGTGACGCCGTTGTTACCATTGATGCGGATTTGCAGGATGACTTGAATGCGATAGAGGAAATGATTGATGCTTATACAGCCGGTTACGATGTGGTGTACGGAGTGAAGGTATCCCGCCAGGCCGATCCGTTGTTGAAACGTCTCTCCGCTACGGCTTTCTACAAACTGCAACGCAGGATGGGAGTGGAATCCATTTATAACCATGCCGATTTCCGCTTTCTGAGCCGGAGGGTACTGGAACAGTTGTCACATTATCAAGAGCGTAATCTATACCTGCGCGGCATTATTCCTCTGCTGGGCTTTCCTTCCACTACGGTGGACGATGTGATTCGGGAACGCACAGCCGGAAGCTCTAAATATACTCTGCGGAAAATGCTGGGACTGGCTCTCGACGGAATAACCTCATTCTCGGTGAAGCCGATTTATGGCATTGTCTATTTGGGTATTATCTTTGTCTTTATCAGCATTCTGATCGGTTTTTATGTCCTTTATTCGTTGATTGCGGGAACGGCGGAACATGGCTGGGCCTCTCTGATGTTGTCCGTATGGTTTGTAGGCGGTGTCGTCCTGATGTCAATCGGTGCGGTAGGGCTGTACATCGGAAAGATATATAAAGAGGTGAAACATCGTCCGCTTTATAATGTAGAAGAGGTGTTATGCGATGAGGATAAACAAAGTCATTAAAGAGACATGGGAACAACACCCGGACTGGCAGGAGAAATTCTGGCAGTTTATGCGTTTTGGCATCGTCGGTACGATATCTTCGGCGATTCACTATGGCGTATATTGTCTGGTACTGTTGGTGGCCAATCCGACGCTTTCTTTTACGGCAGGTTATGCGGTCGGATTTGTCTGTAACTATTTTCTAACTACATTCTTTACATTCCGTTCCAAGCCTTCATCGCGCAACGCTGTCGGGTTTGGCTTTAGTCATTTACTTAATTATCTGCTTGAGGTAGGTTTGCTGAACCTTTTCCTGTGGATCGGATTCGGCGAGTTTCTCGCTCCTATATTGGTGCTTATCGTAGTCGTTCCCATCAATTTCCTGATTCTTCATTTCGTATATACTTATAAAAATAAACAGTAGGTCTGCTTTCAGAACTATTCATAAAAAGAAAAAGCTATTATGAAACGTTTTCTAAATCTTATTGTATATATACTTTCCGTGCATCTTTCCGCACTGATAATCACCGGATTGTTCAGAGGGGTATTGTTCATTTCTTCTTACCATCAACTGACTGCCGAAGCACTGTCTGATAAAAGTCTGTCATTGATAGCATTTATACATGGAGTATGGTTCGATAACGTGATAGGTTGTTACATATTACTGCTTCCGCTGACGGTAGCTGTAGCCTGTGGGCTTTGCAACTGTTATGGGAAGGCTTTATTCCGTTTCTTCACTATCTTCTTCGGTGTCTTTTATGGGTTGGTTTATCTGATCAGTGCGGCTGATATTCCTTATTTCGCCTACTTTTTCAAGCATATCAATTCTTCCATTTTCGAATGGTTCGGTTATGCGGGTACTACTGCGGGGATGATATTGGGAGAGACTTCCTATTATTTGTCCATTGCCTTATTCCTGCTCTTTCTGATTGGCTTTGTTGTGTGGATTGCCTTTCTTGGCCGGTATTTCCGTCACCGTTGCCTGTCTGCTCCCGGTTCATTCCCTTGCTTGCAACGAAGTGTTGCGGGTTTGGTAGGGCTTGGCTTGATCGGGCTTTGTGTATTTGGCATTAGGGGACGTACAGGCTATAATCCGATCAAGGTAAGTGCCGCCTATTTCTGTCAGGATGCCTTTTTGAATCAGTTGGGGGTCAGTCCGACCTTTAATTTGTTGACGAGCGTGCTGGACGACCGACGGCCGGAAAACAGATATCTGCATCTGATGGATGAACAGGAAGCGCTGGAAAAAGTAAAAGCTTTGTTAGCACGGCCGGGTGAACCGGATGTCTCTCCGTTGGCGGTTTATCGGCATAATTCACAGGATAGCGTATCGCGACGCCGTCCCAATGTGGTATTGATTATGATGGAGTCGATGTCGTCCAATTTCATGAAACGTTTCGGGCAGTCACAGAATCTGACTCCTTTTCTGGATAGCCTGTATGCCTGTTCCCTTAGCTTCCCCAACTTTTATTCGGCGGGGATTCATACCAATCATGGTTTGTACGCTACTTTATATTCTTTTCCTGCCATGATGAAACGGAACTTGATGAAAGGTTCGGTGATTCCCCATTATTCGGGATTGCCTACGGTATTGAAGGAGAATGGATATCATAATCTGTTTTTTATGACACATGAAGGGCAGTACGATAATATGAATGCCTTTTTCAGGACGAACGGTTTTGATGAGGTCTTTGCTCAGGAAGATTATCCGTCAGAGAAGGTTGTGAATAGTTTTGGAGTACAGGATGATTTCTTATACGACTATGCTATTCCGGTTTTGAATCGGACGGCAGACGAAGGGCAACCGTTTTTCGCTACCTTATTGTCAATCAGCAATCATCCGCCTTATGTAATACCTCCTTATTTCCATCCCCGAACGGACAAACCGGAAACTCAGATTGTGGAATATGCGGACTGGGCTTTGCGTAAATTTTTCGAAGAAGCGCGCAAACAGTCGTGGTTTGAGAATACGATATTCGTGTTGGAGGGAGATCATGGCAAATTGGTTGGGGATGCGGAGTGTGAACTTCCGCAATCGTATAATCATATCCCGTTGATGATTTATTCCAGCAGTATAACTCCAGCGGAACATATGGCTTTTGGTGGACAAATAGACATACAGCCTACGGTATTGGGACTGTTGGGTATTGATTATTTGCAGAATAATTTCGGAGTGGACTTGTTGAAAGAAGAACGTCCGTGTATGTTTTATACAGCCGATAATATGATTGTAGGCCGTAATGCGACTCAGTTGTATATGTACAATTATGAGACGAATCAGGAATTTGCCTATCATACCGATAATGGGAAGCTGGTTCACGTCCCGATGGATGATAGTTTTCTGCCCTTGAAAGAATATAGTTTTTCCATGCTCCAGTCAGCGGAATATCTGGTGAAGCATGGAAAAACAGTGAATTCATCCGAGACTACTTTTTGATGAATTTGTATATCTCGGCAGTCTGGCGAAGAACGGGTTTGGGTGATTGATAGATCCGTTCGAACTGGTAGCCTTCCTTTTCGAACTCGGGAAGATTCCGTTCCGCATCCTGCATTCCTATTAGCAGGAACCCTTCCGAAGGACGGTCTTTGTAGAAATTTCCGATCCGGTTTCCCAGGTAGAAGTTGATTTCAAAATAGTGTACAGGGTCACCTATGGAGCGTACACCGGCCTCGATAAATTCGTAAAGCGTGCCTGCACTTGCCGGTACTACCCGGTCTATCTCCGCAGCAACGGATTTTACCGATTTTGAATTGAGAATAGGTGGCTGGTAAGCTCCGTCCAGTGCGATATACATTCCCATAGTCAGTGCAACGATGACATAGAGGAATCGGTTGCTGAGTGTATATTTGCGTTGATAGAACCACCAGCAGATGCCAAGCAATGTAGGAATGGCAATTAATATGAAAGAGCCGATTCCGTTAATGTTCTGTATGGCATGCAGGAAATTGATGTTGTTCTGCGCATGACGGCCTTGAAAGATTGTTTCCGGGATAAGACCGCATTTCACGGCAATGAAACAGGCAAACAATAGTAAACTCAGTACGGCGAGGATACTACCGTATACTTTTATCACTTTAGAGCGTTTCTTCACCAGATAGAATAAATATTTTGCCAGGAAGTATGCGATGAAAGGATAAATAGGCATTAGGTATACGCTACGTTTACTTTGCGGTATGCAATAGAATATGAATGTGGCAACTATGCTGGTAAGAGCGAACAAATCCACCGGATCCATATTCTTGATCCATGCGGTAAAGCGTTTCCACCAGGCAGCCGGCTGGATACTGAATTTATGATAGGTGAGACTGAAAAGAGAAAGCAGTGCCAATAACGTCCAAGGTACATAACCGGCAAACAGGGTTACGAAGTTGTAATGCCAGGGATTCACGCAGGAGTCGTAACTCATTGTGTTGGTCATACGTCCGAAGTTTTCTTCCATGACTAATGCAAGGAATTCTTCTCCCCCTTGTTGGTAAGCGGCTATGTACCAGCAGAACGGCAAGATGAGTGAAAGGATGGCCCATGCGGAAAGGAGAAGGAAAGCCCTGAAGAAGTTTACTCCTCTGAGCAGAAGGAATACACCTGTAACCAGACAGGGGATGATAGTGCCTACCGGACCTTTGGTCAACGTTCCCAAACTCATAAGAAGGATAGCCAGCCAGGGAATGCCTTTAAGCCCTTTCTCGTACCATCTGTAAAAACAATATAACGCACAGACGGTGAGGGCTGTCAGCACCATATCCACCCGGCAGTTGGCTCCGGCACGATGCAACTCGAAGTTGGTCAAGGTGATGAATGCGGTGAGCAGCGCCACTTCCGTTCCTTTTCTTTTGGCGAAGAAAAGAAAGCCGAAAAGAGTCATGGAGATTAGCGCGATGGCCGATGGCAAACGGGAAGTCATCTCCGTAACCTGACCGCCGTTCAATGTTGAAACGGCTGCAATAGTCCAATGGAAGAAAGGTGGTTTGTAGGGTATCTCTCCTCCATTATTTCTCGGCAAAATCCAGTTGTCGCTTTCCAACATAGAATAGGATACAATCGATTCGCGGGGCTCGCCTTTGGTGTGATACTCCGGCAGCCCGAGAAAAGGAAGGATCGTTACTACGCAAATGACTAATAGTAGCCAGAAAGCTTTGTTAGAAGTCAATGTTTTCATATTTATTTGTTTTGAATTTTATATCATATTTATTTTCTTCCGAAGTCCGCCGGGATTTCTCCCCATTCTTTCGTTTCCCATTTGAGGATACGGGTAGTGTAGGTATTCGTGCTCAGCCACCTTTCCGCCCGTTCTATCAATTGAAATAGTGCTTCTGTTTCCTCATTTCGGGGGAGTTTGGTCTTGCACTTCTTTTGTCGTACCCAACTGATGGCATTGACACTGTCGCTATAAATGGGCATATCGAATCCTTTCTGTTTCAATAGCGCCAGTCCGTGCACGATAGCTAAAAATTCTCCGATATTATTCGTTCCCTTCATCGGACCGAAATGGAAGATCTCTTGTCGGCTGGCTATGTGCACACCGCGATACTCCATAGGGCCGGGATTTCCACTGCAAGCCGCGTCTACCGCCAGGCTATTGTCTATCACGGAAGGAGGCAACAGATCGGAGGATATCTTTTCATTTTTCTTTTTTGCGTTTTTTCCTATATAAGCGTATGGTGAGGCTGAGAGTGCGCGTTCGGCTTCTTCGCGGGTGTCGAAAGATTTATATTTGGCGCCTTCATACCCTTTGATTTGGAGCTGGCAATCCGTCCAGGAGGTATAAACTCCGGGAGTGACGCCTTCCCATACTACGTAGAATTTCTGTTTAGCCATAAAAGATAATGGTTTATTCGGCTGCGAAGGTACGAATATATTCTCTAACTGAACAAGTTAGTAGAGTTACTTGTTATAAAAAAAAGAGAGTTTAAGAAATATCATATATAAGAAAGGATATATTATGGAAAGATCTTTTAGTGAAGCATTAAAACATCGTCGGACTTACTATTCAATTACTAATCAGTCACCTATATCCGATCAGGAAATCGAGTGTATCGTGAGTACGGTTGTTCGTCACGTGCCTTCGGCATTTAATTCTCAGTCCACACGCGTGGTGTTACTGCTGGGTGAGTCTCACAAGAAATTGTGGAAAATCGTGAAAGACGCTTTGAAGAAGATTGTGCCGGCAGACGCCTTTGTGAAAACAGAGGAGAAGATAGACCACTCATTTGCCTGTGGATATGGAACTGTGTTGTTCTTTGAAGATCAGAAAGTAGTCAAAGGGCTTCAGGAAGCTTTTCCCTCCTATCAGGAAAACTTTCCGGGATGGTCGCTGCAAACTTCCGCCATGCACCAACTGGCTATGTGGACAATGCTGGAAGATGTGGGCTTCGGAGCGTCATTGCAACATTATAACCCGTTGATTGACGAGGAAGTGCGTCGGACATGGAACTTGCCGGAGCATTGGCACTTGATTGCCGAAATGCCGTTCGGGCTTCCTGCCGAAAAACCGGGAGAAAAAGAATTCCAACCACTCGAAGAAAGAGTGAAAATCTTTAAATAATGAAATAAATGACTAATTTTGCAGGTAAAATTAGTCATTTATGATTCGTATCTTCCTTACCGGCTATATGGGCGCCGGAAAAACGACATTGGGCAAGGCTTTTGCCCGCAAGATGAATATACCGTTCATTGATCTGGATTGGTATATCGAAGAGCGTTTCCACAAAACGGTGGGAGAGTTATTCACAGAACGGGGTGAGGCCGGATTCAGGGAGCTGGAGAGGAATATGCTTCATGAGGTAGCCGAGTTCGAGAATGTGGTAATCTCTACGGGTGGGGGAGCGCCTTGTTTTTTTGATAATATGGAGTTTATGAATCGGGCAGGTAAGACGGTTTTTCTGGATGTGCATCCCGATGTGCTGTTCAGACGCTTGCGTGTGGCCAAGCAGCAGCGTCCCATCCTTCAGGGAAAAGAAGATGACGAGTTGAAAACTTTTATCATACAGGCACTTGAAAAACGCGCGCCTTTTTATCATCAGGCACATTATATCTTTAATGCGGACGAATTGGAAGACCGATGGCAGATTGAAACATCGGTGCAACGTTTGCAACAACTTCTCGGATTATAACATAATTGAACGAATTAATAGGCAATTAATTGGCAAGATGTAGATAAATCTGTATTTTTGCCCTCCAATTATTTACTAAAAATACTGAATTACAGAAAAATGAGAAAGTGGCGTATTGAAGATTCTGAGGAACTCTACAACATCACGGGTTGGGGGACCTCCTACTTTGGTATTAATGACAAAGGACATGTCGTTGTTACACCGCGTAAAGACGGAGTGACTGTCGATCTGAAAGAATTGGTTGACGAGTTGCAGTTGCGGGATGTGGCAGCCCCTATGCTGGTACGTTTCCCGGATATTCTGGACAACCGTATTGAAAAGATGTCGTCTTGTTTCAAACAGGCGGCTGAGGAATACGGGTATAAAGCGCAGAACTTTATTATCTATCCGATCAAGGTCAACCAGATGCGCCCTGTAGTGGAGGAAATTATCAGTCACGGAAAGAAGTTCAATCTTGGACTGGAAGCCGGTTCCAAGCCTGAGCTCCATGCGGTGATTGCCGTCAATACGGATTCCGACTCATTGATTGTCTGCAATGGTTATAAAGACGAAAGTTATATAGAACTGGCTTTGCTTGCCCAGAAAATGGGTAAACGTATCTTCCTCGTTGTGGAGAAGATGAACGAGCTGAAGCTGATAGCGAAGATGGCAAAACAGCTGAATGTGGAACCCAACATCGGTATCCGTATCAAACTCGCTTCTTCCGGTAGCGGAAAGTGGGAAGAGTCGGGAGGAGATGCCAGCAAGTTCGGCTTGACTTCCAGTGAGTTGCTCGAAGCACTCGATTTTCTGGAAAGTAAGGGCATGAAGGATTGTCTGAAGTTGATTCATTTCCATATCGGAAGTCAGGTGACGAAGATCCGCCGCATCAAGACCGCCTTGCGCGAGGCTTCACAGTTCTATGTGCAACTTCATTCGATGGGATTCAAGGTCGAGTTCGTCGATATCGGTGGCGGATTGGGAGTCGATTATGACGGAACACGTTCATCCAGCAGTGAGGGGAGTGTCAATTATTCGATCCAGGAATATGTGAACGACTCGATTTCCACTTTGGTGGACGTGAGTGACAAAAACGGTATCCCGCATCCGAACATCATAACAGAGAGTGGCCGTGCCTTGACGGCGCATCATTCGGTACTTATCTTTGAGGTGCTCGAAACGGCTACCTTGCCCGAATGGGACGATGAAGAGGAGATTGCTCCGGATGCACATGAACTGGTGCAGGAATTGTATGCCATTTGGGATACACTGAACCAGAATAAGATGTTGGAGGCTTGGCATGATGCGCAGCAGATCAGGGAAGAGGCGTTGGATTTGTTTAGTCATGGAATCGTGGACTTGAAGACCCGTGCGCAGATCGAGCGTCTGTACTGGTCGATCACTCGTGAGATCAATCAGATTGCCGGTGGTTTGAAACATGCGCCTGATGAATTCCGGGGATTGTCTAAGCTGTTGGCGGATAAATACTTCTGTAACTTCTCGTTGTTCCAGTCACTGCCGGACTCTTGGGCGATTGACCAGATATTCCCGATTATGCCTATACAGCGGTTGGATGAAAAGCCCGAACGTTCGGCTACTTTGCAGGATATAACCTGTGACTCGGACGGTAAGATTGCCAACTTTATTTCTACGCGTAATGTTGCTCATTATCTGCCTGTACATGCTTTGAAGAAAACGGAGCCTTATTATGTCGCTGTTTTCCTGGTGGGGGCTTATCAGGAGATTTTGGGAGATATGCATAACTTGTTCGGTGACACGAATGCCGTACACGTTTCGGTGAATGAGAAGGGATACAGTATCGAACAGATTATTGATGGAGAAACGGTAGCGGAAGTATTGGACTATGTGCAATACAGTCCGAAGAAACTGGTACGTACACTCGAAACTTGGGTGACGAAATCGGTGAAAGAGGGTAAGATCTCTTTGGAAGAGGGAAAAGAATTTCTTTCCAACTACCGTTCGGGACTTTATGGATATACGTATTTGGAATAATAATGAGAGAAAAACTAACAGTAATTAAGGTGGGTGGCAAAATCGTAGAAGAGGAAGCCACCCTTCGTCAGTTGTTAAATGACTTTGCTGCCATTGAAGGACACAAAGTGCTGGTTCACGGCGGTGGTCGGTCGGCTACAAAGATTGCCGCACAACTGGGCATTGAAAGCAAAATGGTGAATGGTCGCCGTATTACTGATGTGGAGACATTGAAAGTGGTAACTATGGTGTATGGCGGTTTGGTCAATAAGAGTATTGTTGCCGGACTGCAGGCGCGTGGAGTGAATGCACTCGGATTGACCGGGGCGGATATGAATGTGATCCGGTCGGTGAAACGTCCGGTCAAGGATGTGGATTACGGATTTGTTGGGGATGTGGAAAAGGTGGATGCAACTTTACTGTCGGATTTGATACACAAAGGAGTTGTTCCGGTGATGGCTCCGTTGACACATGACGGACAGGGAAATATGCTGAATACCAATGCGGATACGATTGCCGGAGAGACGGCTAAGGCTTTGTCGGCACTGTTTGATGTGACGTTGGTGTATTGTTTCGAAAAGAAAGGAGTGCTGCGTGACGAGAACGATGACGATAGTGTGATTCCGCAGATTACCCGTGCCGAATTCGAACAATACGTAGCCGACGGCGTTATTCAAGGCGGTATGATTCCGAAGTTGGAGAACTCTTTTGAAGCAATAAATGCGGGGGTGTCGGAAGTGATAATCACCTTAGCGTCAGCGATTAACGACAATGGAGGAACAAAAATAAAAAAATAATTCAAAAAAAGTAGTGGGCGCCTGTAACTTTTCGTATCCTAGCCCGTCATTATTATAGAGATGCAAGAAATCAGCTTCCGAAACGATATTTTGCCGTTGAAAGATAAACTCTTTCGATTGGCTCTCAGAATTACTCTGGATAGAGCTGAAGCCGAGGATGTCGTTCAGGATACCATGATAAGAGTGTGGAACAAGCGTGATGAGTGGTTGCAATTCGAATCGGTCGAAGCCTATTGCCTGATTGTGGCAAAGAATCTGGCGATAGACCGGAGTCAGAAGAAAGAAGCTCAGAATGTGGAACTCACTCCGGAAATGGAGGAGGAGCCTGATGCCAATAGTCCGTATGACCGGATGGTTCATGATGAAAAAATGAGGATCATTAACAGGCTGGTCGACGAACTTCCCGAAAAACAGCGGCTTATCATGCAACTGAGGGACATTGAAGGTGAAAGCTATAAAAAAATTGCAGCCCTTCTGAATCTGACCGAAGAACAGGTAAAAGTAAATCTGTTCAGAGCCAGACAAAAGGTGAAACAAAGGTATTTAGAAATTGACGAATATGGATTATAAGGATATAGAACAGCTCTTGGAGCGATATTGGCAATGCGAGACTTCCGTTGAGGAGGAAGCGGCATTGCGCGACTTCTTCGCAAAGGAAGAAGTTCCGGCTCATCTGCTCCGTTATAAGAACTTGTTCGTTTATCAACAGGTTCAGCAAGAGGTAGGGCTGGGCGAAGACTTTGACGCGCGTATTCTGGCAGAGGTAGAGCCGGTGGTGGTAAAAGCAAAACGCTTGACGCTGGTCGGTCGCTTCGTTCCTCTCTTCAAGGCGGCTGCCGTAATTGCAATCATCCTTTCTTTGGGGAATGTGGCACAACATTCTTTCTCCGGAGATGACGGAAGTGTATTGGCGGCAGATACCATTGGTAAGCAGGTAACCGCACCGTCGGTCGCAATCTCGAATGACGTGAAAGCGGATCAGGCACTCGTTGACAGTTTGGCGAGGATTGATCATAAGGCGCACGTTATGAACGAATAGACATTTTCATTTGCTTTAAACATATAATATAGTTAGTGTGCTTAATTAAAACAACAACGAAGGCGAAACTGTGAAGTTTTCAATTCTCTCAATTTTTTAGATTAAAACTAACTAAATAAATGGGCTACCGCGTGATGCAGTAGCCCTTTTATGCTTTTAAACGGTCTTTATTTAAACTGTCTTTATTTGATCTGCCGTATATTTTTTCTTGGAGCATCCACTTCTTGAGGATCTCCTTTATAGGCAATATCACCGCTTCCTTTGACGCGGGCAACCAGCTTCTGACTGGCATAGCAACTGATGTTGCCGGAGCCGCTAATGCTTGCGTCTGTGTTTTCTGCCTGCAAATCGGCGGCCTGAATATTTCCTGATCCGGCAATAGAATAGCTCGCTTGAATGGCTTTGCCGTTCAGATTGATATTGCCCGAACCGGAAATACTTGCTTGACATTCCTGACTCTCTATTTGTTGTAGTCTTACATCTCCCGAGCCATTAATTGAAACGGCCATTTTTTGGCAATTGAATCCTTCTCCCTGAATGTTGCCCGAACCGTTGATGTGGAATTCAATATCTTTAGAGGTTTGTATCCCATTGATTAATCTTATATTTCCTGAACCGTTGACCGACAGTTTATTCAGCTCCGGAGCAAAAACTTTTATTTCCAGTTTTCCTTTCCAGATAGTGACATTCTTCTTGAATTTTATAATGAATGTACTACCCTCCACATACGTTTCTATAAGTGGTATGATGTTGTCGGAACCATGAATTTCGACATGGCTGCATGTGTCTTGCCAATAACTGATGTTGGCACTTCCCACTAGTTTGATTTCATTGAAGTGGTCGGCTTTCACTTCTTTGGAGATGTAATTCTTGCTGCCTACGATGTGTTTTCCCTGCAAGCAAGAGCCGGCAGTAAGTACTAGAAACATTCCCGTGACTAATACGAGCAATAAACTTGTTTTCATAATTACGCTTTTTTATGATTGATATAATGGTTAGACGGAAGAATTTGATCTAAAGTTGCATCTTCCATAAAGTTTTTCGTTAGCGTCTTCTTTTTTATTACTTTTGTGGCTGTTGATAGGAGGATTATAATGGATAAGATTATAGAAGATGATGAGTTAGGGCGCTTGGTGATACGCGTCAATTCACGTGCGAGAAGTCTTGTGTTTCGTACCAAGAGTGATGCTGTTTATGTTTCAGTTCCTCCTGGTACCACCCTGAAAGAAGTGAAACTGGCCATAGAGAACCTGCGTGGAAAACTTCTGGCCTCCCGGCAAAAAATCGCTCGTCCGTTGATTGGTTTGAATTATAAGATTGATGCGGAGCATTTTAAACTATCTTTGGTGTCGGGCGGGAAAGATCAGTTTCTGGCTAATTCCCGGTTGGGTGTCATGGAGATCGTTTGTCCGCCTCATGCTGATTTTACAGATGAAAAACTGCAAAGCTGGTTGCATAAGGTTATTGAAGAATCATTGAGGCGAAATGCCAAAAGTATTCTGCCTTCACGTTTGGACTTCTTGTCCAAGCAATGCGGATTGCCCTATTCGAGTGTGAAAATAAACTCCAGTCAGGGCAGATGGGGGAGTTGTTCGGCTCGAAAAGCTATTAATTTATCCTATTACCTGGTTTTGCTGCCTTCTCATTTGATAGACTACGTGTTGTTGCACGAATTATGCCATACCCGCGAGATGAATCATAGCGAACGATTCTGGGCGTTACTTAATCAATTTACAGAAGGAAAAGCATTGACCTTGCGGGGAGAATTGAGAAAGTACCGTACGGAAATATAAAATGCTTTACAGCCAAGATAATATTCTCGCATTGTCACGAACTTAGTTTATTCTATCTTGGGTAAAGCCTTGTAAGCTCCTATTTCTGGCTGTCTTCTAAATCTTATACATTCCTGATGATGGTTCGTTATGATACGTAATAGGGGGATATGTCTTTATTATTTGGCTAATTGTTTAATCCCGTCCGATTCTTTTTCAAACTGATAAGCCCCTCCTTTTTCGCTAAGATCAAATGTAGAGACTAATTCTGTGTTATTATCTACGATCAATAAAGCGCTTTGTTCTGCAAAACGTCCTACTTCTACCGTGTAAGGCTCTTCCGATATGGTTTTATTGGAGATAAGACTGTCGTTGACGAACAAAGAAATCGAATCTCCGGCAAAACCTTTTACCAGACTGATCGTGTAGCTTTCGATGAAATGACATTCTTCCTGCTTTTCCCGTTGTAGCCGCATACTCATGTATACGAAAATAACCACGACAAAGATGACGGCAAAAGCCAGAATTCCGTTGCCTACCATGAACTGTTTATTGGTGTTTAGACGATGTGCCATAGTGCTTATTTTTTTAATTGCGGTGTAAAGATACAAAGATAAGGCTGTTAATTCATACTTTTTTTCTTTAATGTTTTGTAGTCGAACAGATTATTTATATCTTTGCAACCGAAAACGGATGAAAGGTGGAGGGGCGATTAAGCTCCTTTTTTTGTTCTTATATAGTTAATAAATGATAGAAAAGAAAACTGTTTGTCAGATTGTAGAAGAGTGGCTGGAAGGAAAAGACTACTTTCTAGTAGAAGTGACCGTAAGCCCGGATGACAAGATCGTGGTTGAGATAGACCATGCAGAAGGTGTTTGGATTGAAGATTGTGTGGAGCTTAGCCGCTACATAGAGTCGAAACTGAACCGTGAAGAGGAGGATTATGAACTGGAAGTGGGTTCGGCCGGTATCGGACAGCCCTTTAAGGTGCTGCAACAGTATTACATCCACATCGGACAGGAAGTGGAAGTGATGACTAAGGGTGGACAGAAACTGACCGGTGTTCTGAAACATGCAGATGAAGAGAAATTTACAGTGTCTGTACAGAAGAAAGTGAAAATGGAAGGTGCTAAGCGTCCGAAACTGGTGGAAGAGGACGAAACCTTCACTTACGAGCAAATAAAATATACTAAATACTTAATTAGCTTTAAATAGTTATGGCCAAAAAAGAAGAAACAATCAGCTTGATTGATACATTTTCGGAATTTAAGGAACTGAAAAATATCGATAGAACGACGATGGTTAGCGTACTGGAAGAGTCGTTTCGTAGTGTTATCGCGAAAATGTTTGGCACCGATGAGAATTACGACGTGATCGTGAACCCGGACAAAGGGGACTTCGAGATATGGCGTAACCGTGAAGTTGTGGCCGATGAAGACCTGACGAACCCGAATATGCAGATCTCATTGAGTGAAGCGCAGAAAATCGACGCTTCCTATGAGGTGGGTGAAGAGGTGACTGACGAAGTGATCTTTGCCAAATTCGGTCGTCGTGCTATCCTGAATCTCCGTCAGACATTGGCTTCCAAGATTCTGGAATTGGAAAAAGACAGTATTTATAATAAATATATAGATAAGGTAGGTACAATCATCAATGCAGAAGTTTATCAAATCTGGAAAAAGGAAATGTTGCTTCTGGACGATGAAGGAAACGAGTTGCTGTTGCCGAAGACGGAGCAAATCCCAAGCGATTTCTATCGTAAAGGTGAAACGGCCCGTGCGGTGGTTGCCCGCGTGGACAACAAGAATAATAATCCTAAGATTATCTTGTCACGTACTTCTCCCGTTTTCCTGCAACGTCTGTTCGAGATGGAAGTACCCGAAATTAATGATGGTTTGATTACCATCAAGAAGATTGCCCGTATTCCCGGCGAACGTGCCAAGATTGCGGTGGAATCATACGATGACAGAATCGACCCTGTAGGAGCCTGTGTAGGTGTAAAGGGAAGTCGTATTCATGGCATTGTTCGTGAACTTCGCAATGAGAACATCGACGTAATTAATTACACATCGAACATCTCATTGTTTATACAGCGCGCTTTAAGCCCGGCTAAGATTTCTTCTATCCGTCTGAATGAGGAAGAGAAGAAAGCGGAGGTTTTCCTCAAACCGGAAGAAGTTTCGCTGGCTATCGGTAAAGGTGGTTTGAATATCAAACTGGCCAGTATGTTAACTGAGTACACTATCGACGTGTTCCGTGAGTTGGATGAGAGTGTAGCTGATGAGGATATCTATCTCGACGAGTTCAGAGACGAAATCGACGGATGGGTGATCGACGCTATCAAAGCTATCGGCATCGATACGGCGAAGGCTGTGTTGAATGCTCCTCGTGAGATGTTGATTGAAAAGACGGACTTGGAAGAAGAGACGGTGGACGAGGTAATACGCATTTTGAAATCGGAGTTTGAAGAAAGTGAGAATTGAAAATTGAGAGTTGGGAGTGAAAGAAATCCATACTCATTCCACTCTCAACTCTCAATTCTCCACTCTCAACTTCTTAAAGCTCCATTTATTCATTAAATTTAAAATATGACGATAAGGTTAAACAAAGTTACAAGAGATTTGAACGTAGGAATCGCGACGGTAGTTGAGTTCCTGCAAAAGAAGGGGTATACCGTTGAGGCTAATCCTAATACAAAAATTAGCGAGGAGCAATACGCTATACTCGTAAAAGAGTTTAGTACAGATAAGAACCTTAGACTTGAGTCGGAGCGTTTCATTCAGGAACGTCAGAATAAGGATCGTAATAAGGCGTCGGTTTCGATTGAAGGCTTTGAAAAGCAACCGGAAAAACCGAAGTCGGAAGATGTGATCAAAACAGTCGTACCGGAGGATGCACGCCCGAAGTTTAAACCTGTCGGGAAAATTGACTTGGATAAATTGAACGGTCGTAGAACTGAGAAAGTTGAGAAAGAACCGGAACAGAAGAAAGAAACTGTTGAAGGACGTCCAGTAGCTCAACCGGAAGTGAGGAAGGAACCTGAGGTGAAGGTAGAAGAGGTGGTAGCACCTGTTCAGGCGGAACCTGTGGCTAAACAAGTTGAACCGGTCAAACAGACAGAGCCGGTGAAGCAACCGGAGGCTGTAAAACCGGAACCGGTGAAAGAGCCGGAACCTATAGTGGAAAAGCAACCGGCAGAAGTTGAAAAAGTAGTGGAGGAAGTGATTAAAGAAGAGCCGAAGGTAGAAGTTGCACCTGTGAAGGCGGAAGAACATAACAGCATGGAACAACCTGTGAAAGCAGTATCGGCGGAAGTAGCCCCGGAGGCAACGGTAGAAGTAGAGAAAGAAACTTCTAAAGAAGAAGAGATATTCAAGATCCGTCAACCGGAATTGGGTGCGAAAATCAATGTAATCGGTCAGATTGACTTGGCTGCATTGAACCAGTCTACCCGTCCTAAGAAAAAATCGAAGGAAGAGAAACGCCGTGAACGTGAAGAGAAAGAGAAAATCCGTCAGGATCAGAAGAAGTTGATGAAAGAAGCTATCATCAAAGAGATTCGCAAGGATGACTCGAAACTGCAGAAGGGTGGAGTGAAAGATAATGTTGACGCAGCCGGAAACAAGAAAAAACGGAACCGTATCAACAAAGAGAAGGTGGACGTGAACAACGTGGCTACTTCGGGCTTTGCTGCTCCGAGACCGAATGTGCAAGGCAAAGGCGGTAACAATGGTGGCAACAACCAGGGTGGCAATAATAACCGTAAAAATAATAATAAGGATCGCTTCAAGAAACCGGTTATCAAACAGGAGGTAAGCGAGGAAGATGTAGCAAAGCAGGTAAAAGAGACTCTTGCTCGTCTGACAACCAAAGGTAAGAATAAGACTTCCAAATATCGTAAAGAGAAACGCGAGATGGCTTCCAACCGTATGCAGGAATTGGAAGATCAGGAAATGGCGGACAGCAAGGTGTTGAAGCTGACCGAATTCGTTACGGCTAATGAACTGGCAACGATGATGGATGTTTCTGTCAACCAGGTAATCGCCACTTGTATGAGTATCGGTATCATGGTTTCCATCAATCAGCGTCTGGATGCTGAAACAATCAATCTGGTGGCTGAAGAATTCGGATTCAAGACCGAATATGTAAGTGCGGAAGTTGCTCAGGCTATTGTGGAAGAGGAAGACGCTCCGGAAGATCTGGAACCGCGCGCTCCGATTGTTACGGTGATGGGACATGTTGACCACGGTAAGACTTCATTGCTTGACTATATCCGTAAGGCGAATGTGATTGCCGGTGAGGCCGGAGGTATCACACAGCATATCGGTGCATATAATGTGAAGTTGGAGGACGGACGCCGTATCACATTCCTCGATACTCCGGGTCATGAGGCGTTTACCGCTATGCGTGCCCGTGGTGCGAAAGTAACGGATATCGCCATTATTATTGTAGCTGCCGATGATAACGTCATGCCGCAAACAAAGGAAGCAATCAACCATGCGATGGCGGCAGGTGTGCCTATTGTCTTTGCCATTAATAAGGTTGATAAGCCGACGGCAAATCCGGATAAGATTAAGGAAGAACTGGCTGCCATGAACTATCTCGTTGAAGAATGGGGTGGTAAATATCAGTCACAAGATATCTCTGCCAAGAAAGGCATAGGTGTGGAAGATTTGTTGGAAAAGGTATTGCTGGAAGCGGAAATGCTTGATCTGAAAGCGAATCCGAACCGTAATGCTACGGGTTCCATCATCGAATCTTCATTGGACAAGGGACGTGGATATGTAGCTACTGTGCTGGTATCTAACGGTACTTTGAAAGTGGGAGACATCGTATTGGCAGGAACAAGCTACGGACGTGTGAAGGCAATGTTCAACGAACGTAATCAGCGTATTAAGGAAGCAGGACCTGCCGAACCGGCATTGATTCTGGGATTGAATGGCGCTCCTGCCGCAGGTGACACATTCCACGTGGTAGAAAGCGATCAGGAAGCCCGTGAAATTACCAACAAACGTGAGCAGTTGGCTCGCGAACAGGGCTTGCGTACGCAGAAAATCCTTACATTGGATGAGTTGGGTCGTCGTATCGCTTTGGGTAACTTCCAGGAATTGAACATCATTGTGAAGGGTGACGTGGACGGTTCTGTCGAAGCATTGAGCGACTCCTTGATTAAGTTGTCTACCGAACAGATCCAGGTTAATGTAATCCATAAGGGTGTGGGAGCAATCTCCGAGTCGGATGTTTCTCTGGCTGCCGCTTCAGATGCGATTATCGTCGGATTCCAGGTACGTCCTTCGGGTGCTGCCGCTAAGATGGCGGAACAGGAAGGTGTCGATATCCGCAAATACTCTGTCATCTATGATGCAATCGAGGAGGTGAAAGCCGCTATGGAAGGTATGTTGGCACCGGAACTGAAAGAACAGGTGACAGCTACGATCGAAGTGCGTGAAGTATTCAACATCACGAAGGTGGGACTTGTAGCCGGTGCGATGGTGAAGACCGGAAAGGTGAAACGCAGCGACAAGGCTCGTTTGATTCGCGATGGTATCGTTATCTTTACCGGAAACATCAACGCTTTGAAACGCTTCAAGGACGATGTGAAGGAAGTGGGTACAAACTTCGAGTGTGGTATCAGTCTGGTGAATTGCAATGACATGAAGGTGGGCGATATGATCGAGACATTCGAGGAAATAGAAGTGAAACAGACATTATAAACTGTACTGTATTGAGAATAAACGGAGGCACAGAGTGAATTATAACTCCGTGCCTCTTTTTTCTTTATAGAAAGGAATATGACAACGATTGATATAATAATCCTTATAGTAGTGGGTGCAGGGGCGATTGTAGGCTTTATAAAGGGCTTTATCCGTCAGTTGGCCTCTATCTTGGGATTGATAGTCGGTTTGCTGGCGGCAAAGGCTTTGTATGCTTCTTTGGCGGAGAAGCTTTGTCCGGCAGTGACAGATTCGATGACCGTTGCGCAGGTATTGGCTTTCATAATGATATGGATTGCCGTTCCGTTGATTTTTGTGCTGATTGCCTCCTTGCTGACAAAAGCGATGAAAGCCATTTCGCTGAACTGGTTGAACCGTTGGCTGGGAAGCGGGTTGGGAGCGCTTAAATTTCTGTTATTGACAAGTGTGGTGATTGGAGCGATAGAGTTTGTGGATGGCGATAATAAGTTAATTAGTGCAACAAAAAAGGAAGAATCCTTGTTATATTATCCGATGGAGACGTTTGCGGGAATTTTTTTCCCTGCTGCAAAGAATATGACTCAACAATATATATTAGAGAATAAAGATGCAACAAGAAGAACCCAATAAATATGTAAAGGAACTGACGCAGGAGAAGTATAAATATGGCTTCACCACGGAAGTGCATACCGATGTCATTGAGCGTGGACTCAATGAGGATGTGATTCGTTTGATTTCATCGAAAAAGAACGAACCGGAATGGTTGCTGGAGTTCCGGCTGAAAGCGTACCGCCATTGGCTGACGCTGGAAATGCCTACATGGGCACATCTCCGTATTCCGGAGATTGATTATCAGGCTATTTCATACTATGCTGACCCGACGAAGAAGAAAGAGGGACCGAAAAGTATGGAAGAAGTAGATCCTGAACTTATAAAGACGTTTAATAAACTGGGAATTCCTCTGGAAGAACAGATGGCTCTTAGCGGGATGGCGGTGGATGCGGTAATGGATTCCGTATCCGTAAAGACGACATTCAAGGAAACACTGATGGAAAAGGGAATTATTTTCTGCTCGTTCAGTGAGGCGGTGCGCGAACATCCGGATTTGGTAAAGAAATATATGGGGTCGGTAGTGGGTTACCGTGACAATTTCTTTGCCGCACTGAATTCGGCAGTGTTCTCGGACGGCTCATTCGTCTATATACCGAAAGGAGTACGTTGTCCGATGGAACTTTCCACCTATTTCCGTATCAATGCCCGCAACACGGGACAGTTTGAACGCACATTGATAGTGGCGGATGATGATTCGTATGTTTCCTATCTGGAAGGGTGTACGGCTCCGATGCGGGATGAGAACCAGTTGCACGCCGCTATTGTAGAAATTGTTGTACACGACCGTGCGGAGGTGAAATACAGTACCGTTCAGAACTGGTATCCGGGAGATTCCGAAGGTAAGGGCGGTGTATATAACTTTGTGACGAAGCGTGGTAACTGCAAAGGGGTGGACAGCAAACTCTCTTGGACGCAGGTGGAGACCGGTTCGGCAATTACCTGGAAATATCCTTCCTGTATTCTGACAGGTGATAATTCGACGGCCGAGTTTTATTCCGTAGCTGTGACAAACAATTTTCAGCAGGCGGACACCGGCACGAAGATGATTCATTTAGGGAAGAATACCCGTAGTACGATTGTAAGTAAAGGTATCTCTGCCGGACATAGCGAGAACTCCTATCGCGGGTTGGTGCGTGTGGCGGAAAAAGCGGATAATGCCCGTAACTACAGTCAGTGTGACTCGCTGTTGCTGGGGGATAAGTGCGGTGCGCATACGTTCCCGTATATGGACATTCACAATGAGACGGCGGTAGTGGAGCATGAAGCTACGACGAGCAAGATCAGTGAAGATCAGATTTTCTATTGCAATCAGCGTGGTATCCCGACAGAAGACGCTATCGGGCTGATTGTGAACGGATATGCGAAAGAAGTATTGAATAAGCTTCCGATGGAATTTGCGGTAGAAGCACAGAAGTTGCTTACTATTTCGTTGGAAGGAAGCGTAGGATAAATGAATTTTAATCAAGATTATGTTAGAGATAAAAGACCTGCATGCCAGCATTAATGGCAAAGAGATATTGAAAGGCATTAACCTGACGGTAAAGCCGGGCGAAGTACACGCGATTATGGGACCGAACGGTTCCGGTAAAAGTACGCTCTCCTCCGTATTGGTGGGTAATCCTGCTTTTGAGGTAACGAAAGGTTCGGTTACTTTTTATGGAAAGAATCTGTTAGAACTGAGTCCGGAAGACCGCAGTCATGAGGGTATTTTCCTTAGTTTCCAGTATCCGGTAGAGATTCCGGGTGTGAGCATGGTAAACTTTATGCGTGCTGCTGTGAATGAACAACGCAAATATAAAGGTCTGCCTGCACTGACCGCCAGTGAGTTTTTGAAACTGATGCGCGAGAAACGTGCGGTTGTTGAACTGGACAATAAGCTCGCTAACCGTTCGGTGAACGAAGGTTTCTCCGGTGGAGAGAAGAAACGGAACGAGATTTTTCAGATGGCAATGCTGGAACCGCGTTTGAGCATTCTCGATGAAACGGATTCCGGTTTGGACATCGATGCGCTCCGTATTGTGGCCGAAGGGGTAAATAAACTGAAGACTCCCGAAACCAGTACGATTGTCATCACCCACTACCAACGTTTGCTCGATTATATCAAACCGGATATTGTGCATGTGCTTTACAAAGGTCGTATCGTGAAAACTGCCGGACCGGAACTTGCTCTGGAATTGGAGGATAAAGGTTATGACTGGATTAAGAAAGAAGTAGGAGAATGACGATGAATGCTGAACAACAATACATAGATCTCTTCTCACAAACGGAAGCCATGATCTGCAAACATAGCGCTGAGGTGTTAAATGCCCCTCGTGCTGCTGCTTTTGCCGATTTTGAGCGAATCGGATTTCCGACCCGTAAGATGGAGAAGTACAAATATACGGATGTAAGCAAGTATTTTGAACCGGATTTCGGTCTGAATCTGAACCGTCTTGCTATTCCGGTCAATCCGTATGAGGTGTTTAAGTGCGATGTTCCGAACATGAGCACAGCTCTTTATTTTGTGGTCAATGACGCATTCTATAATAAGGCACTCCCTAAAACCCATTTACCGGAGGGCGTTATTTTCGGTAGCCTGAAAGAGGTGGCCGAACAGTATCCGGAGTTGGTGAAGAAGTATTATGGTAAGTTGGCGGATACCTCCAAAGATGGTGTGACAGCTTTTAATACGACTTTTGCACAGGATGGTGTTATCTTCTATGTGCCGAAGAATGTGGTTGTGGAAAAACCTATTCAGTTGGTGAACATCCTGCGTGCGGATGTCAACTTTATGGTCAATCGCCGTGTGCTGATTATTCTGGAAGACGGTGCGCAGGCACGTTTATTGCTTTGCGACCATGCAATGGATAACGTGAATTTCCTGGCAACGCAGGTGATTGAGGTTTTTGCCGGAGAGAATGTGGTATTCGATATGTATGAGTTGGAAGAGACGCATACCAGCACGGTGCGTTTCAGCAACCTGTATGTGAAGCAGGAAGCGAACAGCAATGTACTTCTGAATGGCATGACGTTGCATAACGGTACAACCCGTAATACAACCGAAGTGTTGTTGGCAGGCGAGGGAGCTGAAATAAATCTTTGCGGCATGGCTATCGCTGATAAGAACCAGCATGTGGATAACAACACGAGTATTGACCATGCAGTGCCCAACTGTACGAGTAATGAGCTGTTTAAATACGTGCTCGATGATCAATCGGTAGGTGCTTTTGCCGGGTTGGTACTGGTGCGTCCTGATGCGCAGCATACAAGTTCCCAGCAAACCAACCGTAATCTTTGCGCCACCCGTGATGCGCGGATGTATACACAGCCCCAGTTGGAGATTTATGCGGACGACGTGAAGTGTTCGCACGGAGCGACAGTGGGACAGCTTGATGAAAATGCGTTGTTCTATATGCGTGCACGTGGAATTGCGGAGAAAGAAGCGCGGTTGCTGTTGATGTTTGCATTTGTCAATGAAGTGATTGATACGATTCGTCTGGATGCGTTGAAGGACCGCCTTCATCTGTTGGTGGAAAAACGTTTCCGTGGTGAGTTGAACAGATGTCAGGGATGTGCAATCTGTAAATGAACATAAAAATGGATATTCAAAAGATACGTGAGGATTTTCCGATCTTGAGCCGTACGGTTTATGGTAAGCCTTTGGTTTATTTCGACAACGGTGCGACGACGCAGAAGCCTCGTCTGGTGGTCGATTCGTTGGTAGATGAATATTACTCCGTGAATGCAAATGTACATCGCGGCGTACATTATCTTTCTCAACAGGCTACGGAACTGCATGAAGCTTCTCGTGAGACGGTACGTCAGTTTATTAATGCCCGTACTACTAACGAAGTGATCTTCACTCGGGGAACAACGGAAAGCATTAACCTGCTTGTC
This sequence comes from Bacteroides sp. NSJ-39, assembly GCF_014287315.1. Taxonomy (NCBI): domain Bacteria; kingdom Pseudomonadati; phylum Bacteroidota; class Bacteroidia; order Bacteroidales; family Bacteroidaceae; genus Bacteroides; species Bacteroides sp. NSJ-39. Next base: position 40,413 of record NZ_JACOOB010000002.1, read on the forward strand.
TCCAGTTTCGGTGATGAATTTATGGAAGAAGGAGATGAAGTTATCCTTTCGGTGATGGAACATCACAGCAATATCGTTCCCTGGCAGTTGTTGGCAGCCCGCAAAGGTATTGCCATCAAAGTAATCCCGATGAACGATAAAGGTGAGCTATTGTTGGATGAATATGAGAAACTCTTCTCCGAACGTACTAAAATTGTCAGTGTAGTCCAGGTTTCCAATGTCTTGGGCACTGTGAATCCGGTCAAGGAGATGATTGCGACAGCACATGCCCATGGTGTGCCTTTCCTGGTAGATGCTGCCCAGTCCATTCCTCACATGAAGGTGGACGTGCAGGATTTGGGAGCCGATTTTCTAGTGTTCTCTGCCCATAAGATATACGGACCGACAGGAGTCGGCGTGCTATATGGAAAAGAAGAGTGGTTGGACCGTCTGCCGCCTTATCAAGGAGGAGGAGAGATGATTCAGCATGTCTCTTTCGAGAAAACGACGTTCAATGAACTTCCTTTCAAATTTGAAGCCGGCACACCGGATTATATCGGTACGACCGGATTGGCGAAAGCCCTTGATTATGTGAACGGTATCGGCATGGAACGGATTGCGGATCACGAACATGAACTGACTAATTACGCTTTGCGACGATTGAAGGAAATTCCCGATATGCGTATATTCGGTGAAGCTTCCGACAGGGGAGCTGTAATTTCTTTCCTGGTAGGTAATATTCATCACTTTGACTTAGGGACGTTATTAGACCGTTTGGGTATCGCTGTCCGCACAGGACATCATTGTGCACAACCTTTGATGCAGCGACTTGGCATTGAAGGTACCGTCAGAGCTTCGTTTGCTATGTACAATACGAAAGCTGAAGTAGATGCATTGGTGGCAGGAATCGAACGTGTCAGCCGTATGTTTTAGTCCATAAAACAAAATAGTCTCATATATTAAATCGCTGTTCCTTGAAGGAATGGCGATTTTTTTATTCTTTAACTAAAAAAAGTTCCCTCCGAGTGCAGTTATTTGGAGTTTGATGCGTCTAATATATAAAACGAATATTTGGAGGGTCGTGAGACTATGCTTATATTATAAATTCTCTCTCTTTAACATTAATGGCAGCTATATCGTAAAATACATACGGTATAGCTGCAACTTTTTCATGGATACTGCTATTCATCCCTTTTTGATTTTCTTTCTTTTTTACTTGCTTTTTTCGATTGATTTCCATATTTTTAGCGATTGTAAACCCTTTAATAATTTTGGATCTATGGATGACATTCTTTTCTGGCTGGTTCCGGTCGCTTCCGTGTTGGCCCTCTGTTTTGCCTATTACTTTCATAAGCAAATGATGAAAGAGAGTGAGGGTACACCTCAAATGATAAAGATAGCTGCTGCTGTGCGCAAGGGAGCTATGTCTTATTTGAAACAACAGTACAAAATAGTAGGTTGCGTATTCTTGGGATTGGTGATTTTGTTTTCGATTATGGCATACGGCTTTCACGTACAAAACGCATGGGTTCCCATTGCCTTCCTGACAGGTGGTTTCTTCTCCGGTCTTTCCGGTTTTCTTGGAATGAAAACGGCTACTTACGCTTCGGCACGTACCGCTAATGCAGCTCGCAATTCACTGAATGCGGGGTTAAGAATCGCTTTCCGGAGCGGTGCGGTGATGGGGCTCGTAGTTGTCGGTCTAGGTTTACTTGATATTTCCTTTTGGTATCTGTTGCTGAATGCGGTGATTCCTGCTGATGCACTGACACCTACTCATAAACTCTGTGTGATTACCACTACCATGCTTACTTTTGGGATGGGAGCTTCGACGCAGGCGCTTTTTGCCCGTGTGGGCGGAGGTATCTATACGAAGGCTGCCGATGTCGGGGCTGACCTGGTAGGTAAGGTAGAAGCCGGAATCCCGGAGGATGATCCTCGTAATCCGGCTACCATTGCCGATAATGTCGGTGACAATGTCGGTGATGTGGCAGGTATGGGAGCTGATTTATACGAATCCTATTGCGGCTCTATTCTGGCAACGGCTGCGCTGGGTGCTGCCGCCTTTATCCATTCGGCGGATACGGCAATGCAGTTTAAGGCAGTGATTGCGCCTATGCTGATTGCAGCTGTCGGAATCATTCTTTCTATTATAGGTATATTCGCTGTCCGTACTAAAGAGAATGCGACGATGAAAGATTTGCTTGGCTCATTGGCATTTGGGACAAATCTTAGTTCGGTACTTATTGTTGTTGCCACTTTTTTGATACTATGGCTTTTGCAGTTGGATAATTGGATTTTGATTTCCTGTGCCGTAGTAGTCGGCCTGCTGGTCGGCATTGTCATCGGACGTTCTACGGAATATTACACCTCCCAATCCTATCGTCCTACACAAAAGTTGAGCGAGAGCGGTAAGACGGGACCGGCAACTGTCATTATTTCCGGTATAGGGTTGGGTATGCTTTCTACAGCAATTCCCGTAATTGCTGTGGTGGTTGGTATCATTGCTTCTTATCTGCTGGCTTCCGGTGGTGATTTCACTAATGTCGGAATGGGATTGTACGGAATCGGCATTGCGGCTGTCGGCATGCTTTCTACGTTGGGCATTACGTTGGCGACCGATGCTTACGGTCCGATTGCGGATAATGCAGGTGGTAATGCCGAGATGTCCGGATTGGGTGCTGAGGTCCGTAAGCGTACTGATGCGCTCGACTCGTTGGGAAATACGACTGCGGCTACCGGTAAAGGTTTTGCGATAGGTTCTGCGGCACTGACCGGCTTGGCTTTGCTGGCTTCTTATATTGAAGAAATACGCATCGGCTTGACACGTCTTGGAAGCGTGGAGCTTACTTTCCCGGATGGTGGAACTGTCAGTGTGGCAAATGCCACATTTGTAGATTTCATGAATTATTATGAAGTAAACCTGATGAACCCGAAAGTTCTTTCAGGCATGTTCCTTGGCTCGATGATGGCTTTCCTGTTCTGTGGACTGACAATGAATGCTGTTGGGCGTGCGGCGGGACACATGGTAGATGAGGTGCGTCGGCAGTTCCGTGAGATTAAAGGTATTCTGACGGGAGAGGCGGAGCCGGATTACGAACGTTGTGTTGCCATCTCTACGAAAGGCGCTCAACGGGAAATGGTTGTTCCCTCCTTGATTGCCATTATCGCTCCTATCTTTACCGGGCTCATCTTTGGCGTTCCCGGTGTGCTTGGGTTGTTGATTGGCGGTTTAAGTAGTGGCTTTGTATTGGCTATTTTTATGGCTAATGCCGGAGGAGCATGGGATAACGCAAAGAAATATGTGGAAGAAGGTAACTTCGGTGGAAAGGGAAGTGAGGTTCACAAGGCGACGGTAGTGGGTGACACGGTGGGTGACCCCTTTAAGGATACGTCCGGTCCGAGCTTGAATATTCTGATAAAGCTTATGAGTATGGTAGCTATTGTGATGGCAGGGCTTACTGTTGCTTGGAGCTTATTCTAAAAAGTGAGAAATAAGGAAGAAAAAGGAGGCGAAATACGGTCTCCTTTTTTATTTCGTTTAATTTTGCAGCTAAATAAAAACGATAAAGATGTTATTACCTTATTTAAATGAGAATCTGATTGAAGCAGGATGCGATGAGACCGGTCGTGGCTGCCTGGCGGGAGCGGTATATGCTGCTGCGGTTATTCTTCCGGGAGATTTTAAGAATGAGTTGTTGAATGATTCCAAACAACTGACGGAAAAACAGCGTTACGCATTGCGTGAGGTCATACAACGGGAAGCGGTGGCTTGGGCGGTTGGTGTTGTCTCACCGGAAGAAATTGATGAGATAAATATTTTGCGCGCTTCTTTCCTGGCCATGCATCGTGCCGTTGATCAATTAGCTGTTCGTCCCCAACATTTGCTAATCGATGGAAACCGTTTTAATAAATATCCCGGCATTCCTCATACAACGATTGTGAAAGGGGATGGAAAGTATCTTTCAATAGCGGCCGCATCTATATTGGCAAAGACATACAGAGATGATTATATGAATCGTCTTCATGAGGAGTTCCCTTATTATGATTGGGATCACAATAAAGGTTACCCGACTAAAAAGCACCGCGCGGCTATTGCCGAACGGGGAACGACTCCTTACCATCGGATGACCTTCAATTTGTTGGGAGATGGACAACTGACTTTAGGTTTTTAAATCAGTTTGGGCTTCTTCTATTCTCATCCGTTCTACATTTTTTTGCAGAATAGACACGTTTTTGTTATATATAACCGCAAAAATGTTCTGTTTAGGCTGAAAAACTGTTGGTTAATGCTTTTATTTGTTATTGAAATACTATATATTTGCAAACAATAACAAGAATTAAAAAGTATAAAATCATGGCAACGAACAAGCTACTTTCTTTTATGAAGCTCATTGGGATGACCTTCATTATGACAATTATTACTCTTCCTGCGAATGCGCAGTTCTTACGTACTTCTTATTTTATGGAAGGTACACACTATCGTCAGCAATTGAATCCCGCTTTGACACCGACGAAAGGATTTATTAATCTTCCGGTGATAGGTGCCGTCAATGCAACGGTTGGTTCTACTTCATTAGGTTATCAGGATATTATTGATATTATAGACGACGGTGGTGATTTTTATACCAAACCAGATTTCATGAACCGTTTGAAAGATAATAATACGCTGAATGTGAATTTCAGTACTGAAATCCTTTCTGCTGGATGGTATAAAGGAAAGAACTTCTGGTCATTCAATATTGGTCTTCGTACAGATATTGGTGCTAATTTGACCAAATCAATGTTTACGTTCCTAAATCAGATGGAGACAATAGAAGACAATTGGAGAAATAGCAACTATGATATTAGTGGGCAGCAATTGAATATCAATGCTTATACAGAAATAGGTTTAGGACTTTCCCGCCAGATTAATAGTCGTTTGACTGTTGGTGCTAGAGTAAAGGCTTTATTAGGTATTGGTAATATGGAATTGAAGCTTAATAGAATAGCAATGAGTGCTAATCTACCTACTGACCAACAAATAAATGAATGGTCTAATGATAGCTATTGGAGTGGCTCTTTGGGGGAGATTGAAACAAAAGCTAAAGACTTGAAAGCAAAGTTTGATAACTATCATGCAAACCTCACTGTTGGTGCCGAGCTTAAGAGTTCTTTCAAAGGTTTAGAATTAAAAGAAGAAGAGGGTAAAGATTATGTAACTGATTTTGACTTTGATAGTGGAAATTTAGGTATAGCTGGTTATGGTTTTGGTATTGATTTAGGTGCGTCTTATAAAATTCTGGATAATTTGACTGTATCTGCTTCTATTCTCGATTTAGGTTTTATTTCTTGGTCTAAATCAAGTACAAAGATTGCATCTGCTAATCCGGATCCAATCAATATTAAAGGAAGTACTTATGCAGATATGATTAATATAACTGACCCACAAAATAGTGTTAAGGGTGCATTGAATCAGCTACAGAGTGATACTGAAAATTATATGGATCTTGTGACGCAAGGTGATGTGCTTAACTATGATATGTTGCAGCTCGAAGTAGGTGAAGCTAAAGAATCTCGGAAATCTCGTCTTGCTTCTACTTTAGTATTAGGTGCAGAATACGGTTTCTTCAATAATAAATTGGCTGTTGGTGTATTGTCAACAACTCGTTTTGTACAACCAGATGCCCTTACTGAATTGACATTGTCAGCAAACTATCGTCCGAAGAGTTGGTTTAACGTAGCGCTTAGTTATTCGGCTATTCAGTCAGCAGGTAAGTCTTTCGGACTTGGTTTGAAATTGGGACCGATCTTTCTTGGAACAGACTATATGTTCTTAGGAAAGAACTCAAACTCAGTTAATGGGTTTATCGGAGTTTCTATTCCATTGAATAAAAGAAAAGCTTGCTGTAAACAAGGATAAAAAATAATTTCTCTCTCTAAACATTCTCTTTTTATTAATTTCTCTAGAAGAAAAAACGTATAATGTGCAGCTTGTCGCTTATGGTTTATATAAGATGACAAGCTGTTTTTATTTTGCAGGTTTGGACAACATCAATTATGTGGAGTAGTATTCCATACAATAGGTTCTGAGTTGAATTTAGAACCATTTGATTTTCCGGAATATCACGAACGCCAATGTTGACAATCCGATGGAGAAGAGCACAATCAGCGAGAAAGCGAAAGGCACTTCTTCCAAGTGGATATCCACATTCATGCCATAGAAGCTGGCGATCAATGTCGGGAGCATTAATACAATGGATAAACTGGTCATGCGTTTCATGATTGTATTCACATTGTTCGAGATGATGGAAGCGAAAGCGTCCATTGTGCCTGTAAGGATATCACTGTAAATATTGACGGTATTGAGTGCCTGTTTCAATTCAATAATAACATCCTCTACCAATTCCTTGTCCAGGTAATCCGTGTCTTGGAAAATCGTTTTCAGTTTGCCGATCATCACTTCATTGCCCCGTATGGAAGTATTGAAATAAACCAGTGTTTTCTGCAATCGCATCAGGCGAAGCAGGTCCTCATTACGGATACTGCGTTCCAATTCCTTTTCCGCAGCACTGATGTCCAGATTTATCTGTTTCAGATATTTCAGAAACCATACGGCAGAAGAATAGATAAGCCGTAAAATCAAATCCAACTTATTGCGGACAATGATACCTTTCCGGCGGGTATGCTCGATAAAGTCCGGCAGCAAATCAGTGTTGTAATAACAGACGGATACAATGATTTCATTATTGGTGATAATGCCGATGGGGACGGTGCCGAAAGGCAGATTCTCGTTTTGCTTGTTCTGCACCGGGATGCGCAGAATGGTGAGCAGCCAATTTCCCTCCGTGTCCGTGCGCGGGCGTTCGTCGGTATCGGCAATATCATCAAGAAATGATTCGGGAACATTTAGTGTTTTAGTCAGAAATTCAAAGTCATCATTGTTCGGGCATACTACGTTGACCCAGCTATTCGGCAGCCATTGTGCTTTTTCCACAAAGCCGGCCTCGCAATAAAGATACGTTCTCATCTTAATTGTCTCCTTTCGTTGTTTAGTACGAGCAGAGACATCGGATATTAATGACTCTGTTCGCTTTAATTAATACTAGTTGTGCACGTTCGCGGGTTTGAATCGTCCATATTTCTATGATTTTAATTTAAAAGCGTTGCAAAGGTAAAGAAAATAGTTGGATTGCCCGTTGATAATCAACTGGCTTAACATAGATTAAGCGTCATCGTAACCATCTTTTTTGTACCTTTGCGCCCGAAAATCAGAGTGATAATTTAAATATTGAAATATTATGAGTAAGAAAGCCCTTTTAATGATCCTCGACGGTTGGGGACTAGGTGACCAAAAGAAAGACGACGTAATCTTCAACACTCCCACTCCTTATTGGGATTATCTGATGAACACTTATCCTCACTCGCAGCTCCAGGCAAGCGGTGAAAATGTAGGTTTGCCCGACGGACAGATGGGTAACTCTGAGGTAGGACACTTGAATATCGGTGCAGGACGCGTAGTTTATCAGGACTTGGTGAAAATCAACCGTGCGTGCGCTGACAATAGTATTCTGAAAAATCCGGAAATCATTTCGGCTTTCTCTTATGCAAAGGAAAACGGAAAGAATGTGCATTTCATGGGACTGACTTCCAACGGTGGCGTACATAGCTCACTTGTTCACCTTTTCAAACTTTGCGATATCGCTAAGGAATATAATATCGACAATACATTCATCCATTGCTTCATGGACGGTCGTGATACAGACCCGAAGAGCGGTAAGGGATTTATTGAGGAACTGTCTGCTCATTGTGAGAAATCGGCAGGAAAGATCGCTTCCATCATCGGCCGTTATTACGCAATGGACCGTGACAAACGTTGGGAACGTGTAAAAGAAGCATACGATCTGTTGGTGAACGGTGAAGGAAAGAAAGCAACCGATATGGTTCAGGCAATGCAGGAATCTTACGATGAAGGTGTGACGGACGAATTTATCAAGCCGATTGTAAATGCCAATGTCGACGGAACAATCAAAGAAGGTGACGTGGTAATCTTCTTCAACTATCGTAACGACCGTGCCAAAGAGCTGACCGTTGTGTTGACTCAGCAGGATATGCCGGAAGCAGGTATGCACACCATTCCGGGATTGCAATATTACTGTATGACTCCGTATGACGCTTCTTTCAAAGGTGTACATATCCTGTTCGACAAAGAAAATGTGGCTAACACTTTGGGTGAGTATCTTTCTGCTAAGGGTATGAGCCAGCTTCATATCGCTGAGACGGAAAAGTATGCTCACGTGACGTTCTTCTTCAACGGTGGACGTGAAACTCCGTTTGACAAGGAAGACCGTATCCTCGTTCCGTCTCCGAAAGTAGCTACTTACGACTTGAAACCGGAAATGAGCGCTTACGAAGTAAAAGATAAACTGGTGGCTGCTATCAACGAAAACAAATATGATTTCATCGTAGTGAACTTCGCCAACGGTGATATGGTAGGCCATACGGGTATTTACGAAGCTATCGAGAAAGCTGTTGTTGCTGTAGACGCTTGTGTGAAAGATGTGATCGAAGCTGCTAAAGCACAGGATTACGAAGCAATCATCATTGCCGATCATGGTAATGCTGACCACGCTTTGAATGAGGACGGTACTCCAAACACGGCTCACTCTCTGAATCCCGTTCCTTGTGTTTACGTGACAGAGAATAAGGCTGCGAAAGTAGAGAACGGCCGTCTGGCTGATGTCGCTCCGACTATCCTGAAGATTATGGGATTGGAAGTTCCGGCTGAGATGGACGGTAGCGTGTTGATTAAGTAATTTAGATTTTTATAATTGGGAGGGCGGGGTAGAACTCCGCCTTTTTTGTCTGATATAAATATTGCAAATGATACAGATTGATGATGTAGTTGTATCGCTGGATGTGCTTCGGGAAAAGTTCCTTTGTAATCTGGACGCTTGTAAAGGTGAATGTTGCATTGAGGGAGATGCAGGGGCACCTGTAGAGTTGGAGGAAGTGGAGAAACTGGAAGAAGTGTTGCCGGTTATTTGGGATGAGCTGGCACCCGAAGCCCGTGCGATAATAGAAAAGCAAGGAGTGGTATATACGGATGAAGAAGGAGATCTGGTGACCTCTATTGTTAATAATAAAGACTGTGTCTTTACTTGTTATGATGAGAAGGGATGTTGCTACTGCGCTATTGAAAAAGCCTATCGTGAAGGAAAAACAGATTTCTATAAACCGGTATCCTGCCATCTTTATCCTATCCGTATCGGAGATTACGGACCTTACAAGGCTGTCAATTATCATCGTTGGGATGTATGCAAGGCGGCAGTGTTGCTAGGTAAAAAGGAAAACCTCCCGGTTTATCGGTTCCTGAAAGAGCCTTTGATCCGTAAGTTCGGGGAGGAATGGTATAAAGAACTGGAAATAGCGGTTGAGGAACTGAAAAAACAACATCTTCTCTGATTCTCGGTTCCACGGGATAGTAAGATGAAAAGAAAAACGCCTGCTGTGAGATTACTCTCCGGCAGGCGTTTCCTCGTTGTAAGATGTGAGGTTGGTTTATAAAAACGTAATATGACAACTATGCATCGATATTTGCATATGTTGCGTTCTCTTCAATAAATTCGCGGCGCGGACCTACGTCTTCACCCATTAGCATGGAGAAGATATAATCGGCTTCCGCTGCATTATCTATATTTACTTGTTTCAGCATACGGTTTTCGGGGTCCATAGTCGTACTCCATAGCTGTTCCGCATTCATCTCACCCAAACCTTTGTATCGTTGGATGTGTACGGCGCTTTCGGAACCACCGCCGTAAGTGTCGATGAAATTCTGAAGCTGCGCGTCTGTCCAGCAATATTCTTTTACCTTGCCTTTCGTACAAAGGTAGAGCGGAGGAGTAGCAATGTACAGGTATCCGTTCTGAATGATTTGAGGCATATAGCGGAAGAAGAAAGTCATAATCAATGTGTCGATGTGAGAACCATCGACGTCGGCATCGGTCATGATGATAATCTTGTGATAACGCAGCTTTTCGATATTTGCTTCTTTGCTGTCATCTTCCGTTCCGATTGTTACCCCTAATGCGGTATATATATTACGGATTTCCTCGCTTTCCAAAGCTTTGTGGTACATGGCTTTCTCCACATTCAGAATCTTACCGCGTAGCGGGAGGATGGCTTGGAACATACGGTTACGACCTTGTTTGGCAGTACCGCCTGCCGAATCTCCCTCGACAAGGAACAGTTCGCATTTAGACGGATCTTTGTCCGAACAGTCGGCCAGTTTGCCCGGCAGACCGCCTCCGGACATCGGAGACTTGCGTTGTACCATTTCACGGGCTTTTCTTGCAGCGTGACGGGCGGTAGCGGCTAAAATCACCTTGTCAACAATTGTTTTGGCCTCTTTCGGATGTTCTTCCAAATAGTAGGATAACACTTCACCTACCGCTTGGTCTACAGCACCCATTACTTCGTTGTTACCCAACTTCGTCTTGGTCTGTCCCTCAAATTGAGGTTCGGCTACTTTTACAGAAATAACAGCGGTCAAACCTTCGCGGAAGTCATCTCCCGAGATTTCCACCTTCACCTTTTCCAGCATTTTGCTGTCTTCGGCGTATTTCTTCAATGTACGGGTTAATGCGCGGCGGAAACCGGCCAGGTGCGTACCACCTTCGATGGTGTTGATATTATTAACGTATGAGTGAACGTTTTCGGAGAATCCGGTATTGTACATGATGGCCACTTCAATAGGAATTCCCTGCTTCTCTGAATTGAGATAAATAACGTCGTTTATCAAGTGTTCGCGAGAAGACTCGATGAAGCGTACAAACTCTCTCAGACCTTCTTCCGAATAGAATTGCTCGCTTTTGAAGCTGCCGTCTTCATTTACCACGCGGCGGTCGGTCAGTGAGATGCGTAGTCCTGCATTCAAGTAGGCCAATTCGCGCAGACGTGAAGCCAATATTTTGTAGTCATACACCGTTTCCGTGAAAATGCTGCCATCCGGCCAGAATTGTTGGCGGGTACCGGTAATGTCGGAAGTGCCGACTTCTTTTACAGAATAAAGTGGTTTACCTATTTCATACTCCTGCTGGTAAATCTTACCACCCCGGAATACTTGAGTAGTCATGTGTGTGGACAATGCGTTCACACAAGACATACCTACACCGTGCAGACCTCCGGATACTTTGTAGGAACCTTTATCGAACTTACCTCCGGCATGCAGTACGGTCATGGCTACTTCCAATGCCGACTTCTTTTCTTTCTCGTGATAGTCTACCGGAATACCGCGTCCGTTGTCCTGTACTGTGATTGAGTTGTCTTCGTTGATTGTCACCTCTATGTGCGTACAGTATCCTGCCAACGCTTCGTCGATGGAGTTATCGACAATTTCGTATACTAAGTGGTGAAGTCCCTTTACGCTGATGTCACCGATGTACATCGCAGGGCGTTTTCTTACTGCTTCGAGACCTTCCAATACCTGGATACTATCCGCAGAATAAGACCCGTTATTGGGAGTGATTTGTTCTTCGCTCATAATTGCCTTTCTAACTTTAATAACAGAGCAAATATAGTGAAATTTGTCGACTTGACGAAGAATAAACCGTGAAAAATTAAGAATGGAGGAGGATTCTCCGTTTTCTTGGGTGAACTGGTATATAGGTAATTATAAACAAGAAAGGCCGAACTTAAAAGTTCAGCCTGGTGCTATATAGAATTATTGAATTCTTCTTATTAAGCGAGCTTGTTGATGTAAATAGCCAACTTAGATTTCAGATTGTTAGCTTTGTTTTTGTGAATCACATTTGTTTTAGCCAACTTATCCAACATCTTTGTAATGCCCGGATACATTGCAACTGCTTCTGCTTTATCAGTAGTTGCGCGAAGCTTTCTAACAGCGTTTCTCATGGTCTTGCCATAATATCTGTTGTGAAGTCTTCTAGTCTCTTCTTGTCTGATTCTTTTCAGTGATGATTTATGATTTGCCATCTCGACTAATCTGTTTTTTTTAGTTCGTTTATTCTTTTAACTTGTAGCCCGTGGGGGAATCGAACCCCCCTTTCAAGAATGAAAATCTTGCGTCCTAACCGATAGACGAACGGGCCATCCTGTGTTGCATTTCTGCTTTTGCTTTCTCGAATCTGTGTTTGTTTCTCGATTGCGGATGCAAAGGTAGGAACTTTTTTGAAACTGACAAACAATTTGCTGAAAAAAATAGCATAAATTTTCCGGTTGTCTTCTTTTGTCTTTCTTTTCTTTCTGATATTCAATTAATTATACTTCTCTGTTTCTCGTGAAAAAACTTCATTTTTCCTTTTGCCAATATCGGATGTACTTTTGCCTATACCTTATTATATATAAAGGGCGCTCTTTTCCTCTTCCTTCTCTCTGCGAACGGAATCGCTTATTTTCTTTTATTCGGCAGTCAACGGGATTCTTATTTAGAAGATTTTTTGTAGTTTTGTTCCGGAATGGAAATTTGTGATTGGTTATGCTGCAAAAAACGAAAGGAATCGTTCTTCATACATTAAAGTATAATGATACTTCTATCATTGTAGATATATATACGGAGCTTTCCGGCAGGGCTTCTTTTCTTGTGGCAGTTCCCCGTTCACGAAAAGCAGCGGTGAAATCCGTTCTTTTCCAGCCGTTGTCTTTTATTGAATTTGAGGCGGATTACAGACCGAATGCGACTCTTTATCGGGTGAAAGAGGCGAAATCCTTTTATCCTTTTTCTTCCATTCCCTATGATCCTTATAAATCTGCGATGGCACTTTTTCTATCGGAATTCCTTTATCGGGCTATTCGGGAGGAGGCTGAGAACCGTCCGCTGTTTGCTTATTTGCAGCATTCCATCATTTGGCTGGATGAGTGCAGGGAAGGATTCTCTAATTTCCATCTTGTTTTTCTAATGCGTCTTTCCCGTTTTTTGGGCCTTTATCCCAATCTGGAAGACTATCATGCCGGTGATTACTTCGATTTGCTGAATGCTTGTTTTACTTCTACTCGTCCCCAACTGCATTCATCCTATATCAATCCTGAAGATGCGGGACGTCTTCGGCAATTGATGCGTATGAATTATGAGACTATGCATCTTTTCGGTATGAGTCGTGCCGAACGTACTCGTTGTCTGACGACTATCAATGATTATTATAGTCTGCATTTGCCGGACTTCCCGGTATTGAAATCATTAGAAGTGTTGAAAGAACTGTTTGATTAGCTCCTTTCGGCTGATAGGCACTGATTTAGTAGATGAAAGAAGTAGGGATACAATGTGTTTATTCCCTGCATTGTTCATATTGGATACCGATATAGATGGTTTGTCATGGCTGTGGTGACTTCTTCCCACGGCTGTGACGAGATCCTACCACAACCATGACGAGATCTCGTCACGGCCGTGACGAATTAACTATGCCGGTGTTTTAACAGAACAATGTCGGTAGTTTTATAAACTTATGCCAGTGCTTTGATAGATGAATGCCGGTACTTGAAGGATGATGAGAGACGTTTTGAGGAAATGATGAGAGATACTGGGAGAAATGATGAGAGATAACTCATCGTGAGTTATCTCTCATAAAGTATATTGCTGATATTTAATCTTTTATCTCTGATTTATGAGAGATCGAAAGTAAAAAAAACTTCTCAGTAGAGAGTGGGTGAATTATCCCAAAAGCTCTTTTACTTTTGCTGAGATGGCACGGCCTTCGGCAAGTCCTGCCAATTTCTTGGAAGCTACTCCCATTACTTTACCCATGTCTTTTCCGCTGGTGGCACCCACTTCGGCAATGATTTCCTTTAATGCCGCTTCCAGTTCTTCGGCAGACATTTGTTTCGGCAGATACTTCTCCATAACGGCTACCTGTCCTAGCTCTGCGTCAGCCAAGTCCTGACGGCCTTGTCCGATATAGATCTCGGCAGAGTCCTTTCCTTGTTTTACGAGTTTCTGGATGATTTTAAGTGCCGTGTCATCTGTCAGTGTATCGTTAGCTCCCGGAGCAGTCTTTGCTTCAAGGAAAAACTTCTTAACGTTTCTCAAAGTCTCTAAGGCTACTTTGTCCTTTGCCTTCATTGCGTTTTTTATGTCTTCGCTGACTTTATCAAATAAATCCATACTATTATAATTAAAAATTAAAGATTAAAAATTATAACTGAAGCCTGATTCTGCGAGTTTATAATCTTCGTTTTTAGTTCTTTGTTTAGAACGTAATCACGCCATTCTCGTCTGTTGCTTCTTCCGTTGTGACTTCTTCCTCCAAAGCGGCTTTGGTCCGTATCTTGGTGAGGGTTGTCTTATCGCGCATATATGTGGGAGAATCCTCTACCATAGCGATGATGTCGTCGTTGTCCAGGTCTTCCATATTGAAGAGGTAGATGTGTCGACGTTTGCGCAGGCTCTTGCTTCCGATATTGCTGGCGCTTTCTCCGTATGCTTTGCGGATGCGTTCTTTGTTTTTCTCTTTTTCTTCTTCCAGTTGCAGTTGGCGTTCCTCTTCTTCCTGGCTGCGCGCAGCGTGCAGGCTGTCCATGCCGGGAACATCCTCTACTCCGAATCCGGTTGCAAGTACGGTAATCTTCACTTTTGTTTCCAAAGAGTTGTCGATGGCAACACCCCAGATAACCTCCACACCTTCGCGGAACTTACTCATGAATTCATGTATCTCGTTCATCTCTTCCATCATCAATTCGGATGACGGACAGAAAGAAACGTTCAACATTACCTTTTTGGCGTTGAAGATATCGTTGTTGTTGAGTAGCGGAGAATGCAGCGCATCATCGATTGCTTTGGTTACCCGATTTTCTCCTTCACCGAATCCGGTACTCATGATGGCTACTCCACCATCTTTCAAGATAGTCTTCACATCGGCAAAGTCCAGATTGACCGTACCGCGCATGGTGATAATCTCGGCAATACTTTTGGCAGCGATGGAGAGTGTATCATCGGCCTTGCCGAATGCATTCATAAAGGTAAGGTCGGCATATATTTCGCGCAAGCGTTCGTTGTTGATAACCAATAAAGCGTCAACGTGTTGAGCGATACGTTCCACGCCGTCCAACGCTTGGATAATTTTCTTTTCCCCTTCGAAGATAAAGGGGATGGTAACGATACCGACTGTCAGAATATCCATCTCCTTTGCGATGCGGGCAATGACAGGGGCTGCGCCGGTTCCTGTTCCACCACCCATTCCGGCAGTGATGAATACCATCTTGGTGCCGTCGTTCAGTTGGTTTCTAATGTCTTCTATACTTTCTTCGGCGGCATCGCGTGCCCGTTCGGGACGGTTGCCGGCCCCAAGACCTTGTGTGATGCTACGGCCCAGTTGCAGTTTCACCGGAACCGGTGATTCGGCCAATGCCTGGTTGTCCGTGTTGCAAAGAACGAACGTTACATCATGAATACCTTCCCGGTACATGTGGTTTACAGCGTTGCCACCACCACCACCTACGCCAATCACTTTGATGATCTTCGGTGAATCTGTCGGGAAATCGAATTGTACTATCTCGTCCATAATCTTATGCTAATTACTAGTTACTATTTACAAATTACAAGCTATGTCTCCGGAAGTTATTTCATTTCATCATCTTCATTGAAGATGTTGGTCATTTCCTCAATCGTTTTCTTCATTTTTGTTGTGAACCAACCGGGCTTAGCTTCTCTTTTCCGCCTTTCTTTCTCCTCCTTTTCTTTCTGTTTGCGAAGTTTCTCGGCTTCTTTGGCAGCCAGTTTGGCTTCTCGTTCCTCTTCCTCTTTCTTGAGTCGGGCGATGCGGGCCTGTTCTTTCAAATCTTGGTCGTTTTCGAACATATCGGCTGTCTTGAGAACTTCCGCTTCCGGTTTAGGAGTGGCCGGAGCAGGTTGAGAAACAGTTTCTATCAGGCAGCAATTCTGGTTCCCTTCAAACAGAAGTCCGAATAACGTATTCTGCGAGCCGTCTTTTTTCAGGATATCACTAGGGGCATGAACGGTATTGCGTGGAAGTCTTGCCATTCTGATTTTCTCTATTTTGCTACGTTTGCGCAACATCTCTTCCAGGTTCTTTAGGTTGGTAGCTCCTCCTGTCATGATAATTCCTGCCAGCAGTTTGTCGTCAAAGCCGGAGAGTTGTATCTGATTCCATACATTGGCGATGATTTCTTCGGCACGGGCTTCGATGATATTGTTGAGGTCGGCTACTTTAATGATACGGCTGTCATCGTCCAGTTTGCAAGTAGCCTCTTCTTGTTCGGGCTCTTCTTCATAAAGAGCGTCACCGTAGGTTTTCTTCAAACGTTCTGCTTCTTCCTCTTCCATCTGCAAGGTGGTGATGTCTCGTGTGATACTGTTACCTCCTAGTGGCAGTACAGTCAGGAAGCGGAGGATATTGTTTTTGTAAACGGAGATGGTAGTCGTATCTGCACCGAAGTCGACCAAAGCACAGCCCGAACGGCGTTCGCTTTCTGTCAATACCGCGTTGGCTGTCACGAGCGGGGCAATCAGTTGTTCGGCTATATCTATTTTTGCCTGTTGGAAGCAATGCTCCAAATTCTTCCGCACGGAAGCACGGGCGACAATATTGAGGAAACGGCCTTCGATATGGCTTCCTACCAGACCCACCGGATTGGCTTGCAGGTTATTTCCCACTTTATATTCCTGTGGCGCTACGTCCAGTATGTCCATATCTACCACCGGGATGGCGATGTTCTCGTCGCCGATAGCACTGACAAGTTCCTCCGATATGATGGCTTCTTCTTCCAGATCGCGACTTACCACGTTGCGTACTGTGCGAAGTGATTGGCCGCCAATACCTACATATACTTTAGCAATTGAGTTTTTCAACTCACCTTCCAGTCTGTTGATGATAGAAGTCAGACTTTGTGCCGTCTTGTCCAGGTTAAAGATAACTCCTTTACGGATGAACGTAGAAGAGTCTTCCTGTGCATACGCCAGTATCTGCATACTTCCGTCACTGTTCTTTCTTCCGGCCACACCGGTTATCTTCGATGAACCAAGTTCAATAGCGGCGATAAATTCTGTTGTTGCCATCTCTTTATTTACTATTTAATTGTTTACAGTTTACTATTTGGAGAGATCTGTCACTTATATCTCATCACTTATCACTCATCGTTCTCTTTTCGTACAGATAATCTGATTGCTGAATTCAAGGTTGATGCGTGAATATTTGTTCCAGCCTACCTTATTGAGCCCTTTCTTATAGAATTCTTTCAGGCGTGCCAGTTTGTCTTCAAAGTCATCCAGTTTGCCGAGATAGACAAGGTGGTCTCCCACACGTGGCACTAATTCGATATTGCGGTCGGGCAATACATGAATCTGTTCTATCTGCGCATCCCAGAACTTATTGTTATGCAAAAATACACCAAACTTATATAAATCCTTCATTGCAAACGACTTTTCTACGTTTCCGGTGACAATTACCCGGTGAGCGACGCATTTTGCATCGGGAGGCATGACGGTTCCTTTGTTGTCAAGGTAGTAATTCTCACCGTTGGCGCTCATTACCCGTAAGATGGGAATGCGTTGTGTCACTTCCACGCAGACTTTGCCGCTAGGAGTCTTGTAGCATTCTGCTTCGTCAATCAACGGGTGTTTACTCAGTTCCCGTTCCAGTGACTTGGTAGAGATGCGTCCCATCTTTTTCCCGATGGGGTAGATGCCTTTTTTCTGAAGGATGCCTTTCAGTTCGTCTTTAGTGATGAAACCGGCATAAGCGGTATCCTTGATAACTAATTCCATGTCACGGCAGGTCTGGTCGGCAGGCTTGCGGTTGAAGGCGCTGACAGCTACGACCAGGTAGGCTATGAGCACCAACATGACGATGGACAGAAGGATTCTCTTTACCATAAATTATTAATCATTCTTCCTTTCCAGTATTTTCTTTATCTCGGGGACATAGTTGTCTATATCTCCTGCTCCCAAAGTTATTAATACTTCAATGTTTTTATCTTTCAGAATGTTCAGTATATCTTCCTTTTTGCACATACTTTTTTCGATACCGGGACGGAGATTGTCGTAAATCAGCCGGCTGGTAACTCCCGGAATCGGGGCTTCGCGTGCCGGATAGATATCTACCAGAATCACTTCGTCAAGCAGCGACAGGCTGTCGGCAAAGTCTTGATAGAAATCGCGCGTACGGGTATAAAGGTGTGGCTGGAAGATAGCTGTGATTTTCTTGTCTTTGTAAAGCTCCCGCATCGACAGTACACTCTGCTTGATTTCTGAAGGGTGATGGGCATAGTCGCTCAGGAAGACTATCCGGTCGTTCTTGATCTTAAAGTCGAACCGGCGGTCTACTCCCCGAAAACTAGCCATGCCTCTTTTAATCTCTTCATCGGTTACTCCGTTCAGGTGTGCCAATGCCATAGCGGCTACGCCATTTTCTATGTTGATACTCACGGGCACTCCGAGTTGGATATCATTGATACGGGTATCCGGCGCCACAAAGTCTATAAATATCTCTCCGTTTCCGATGCGGATATTCTCTGCATGGAAGTCGCCCTCGTCACGTGAATAGGTGTAAACGCGTACACCGGGTTGCACTTTGGGCTGTAGTGAGATGCCTTTGCGGATGATCAATGCGCCGCCCGGCTGGATGAGGGTTGTGTAATGTTCGAAACTTTCCAGATAAGCTGCTTCTGTTCCGTAAATATCCAAGTGATCCGGATCGGTAGCTGTAATGACAGACATAAACGGGGACAGCCAATGGAAGGAACGGTCGAATTCGTCGGCTTCGATTACCGTGTAAGGGCTTTTCTGTGAAAGCAAGAGGTTTGTTCCGTAATTTTTCGAGATTCCTCCGAGAAAGGCGGTACATTCTACGTGTGACTGATGGAGCAGATGTGCCGTCATGGTGGATGTAGTGGTCTTTCCATGAGTACCGGCTACACACAAGCCTTTGCTCGAATGTGTAATCGTTCCCAATACTTGAGCGCGTTTTTGTATCTCGAATCCGTTGTTGCGGAAGTAAACCAGTTCTTCGTGTTCCTGTGGGACGGCGGGGGTGAATACGACGAGCGTACTTTCTTTGTCTTTACAAGCTTCCGGAATCAAATCCACATTTTCTTCGTAATGTATCTGCGCGCCTTCGGCAATCAGAGCTTCAGTCAATGGAGTGGGAGTACGGTCATATCCGGCTACTACCTTGCCTTTGAAGAGGAAGTAGCGTACAAGGGCACTCATACCGATACCGCCGGCACCTACGAAATAAACTGATTTTATAGTTTCGATATTCATTTCTTCTATCTTTAGTATTTGTATGAATCGATTAGTTCTTTGCTTCCGCCAGTTTTATCACTTCCTGCGCGATGATTTTCGCAGAATCGGGTAAAGCCAGCTTGGCTATATTCTCGCTTAATTCTTTTAATCTCCGCTCATCATTGACGGTGGTTAAAGCAACATCTACCAATGTCTTTTCCGCTTCGCTGTCTTTGACGTAGATGGCTGCCTGTTTGTCTACCAGTGCTAGGGCATTCTTAGTCTGATGGTCTTCGGCCACATTGGGGGAAGGTACCAGAATGACAGGTTTATGCAATAGGCAGAATTCAGAGATGGAGCCTGCTCCTGCACGGGAGATAACAAGGTCGGCCGCTGAATAGGCAGCTGCCATATCTTTGATAAAATCCGTTACATATAGATTGGGAAGTGCGCCTGCCGCTTTCACAGCTTCTGTCACTTGCGGATAGTAAAATTTACCGGTTTGCCAGATAAATTGTATGTTTCCGTTTTCTTTGATTGTCGCTAATCCGGCAGTCAGCGTGTTATTGATGGTGCGCGCTCCCAAGCTGCCACCTACGATAAGAATCGTTTTTTTGTCCGGTTGCAGATGGAAAGAACGTAGTGCGTCCTCTTTGGACGGCATATCTTTTGTCAGGTTCTGACGTACCGGATTTCCCGTCATGATAATCTTATCGGCAGGGAAGAATTTCTCCATACCGTCATAAGCTACACAGATTCTCCGGGCTTTCTGTGCCAATAGTTTATTGGTGACTCCGGCATACGAGTTTTGCTCCTGTATCAAGGTAGGTACTCCCATCATTCCAGCGGTCTTCAACGTGGGACCACTGGCGTAACCGCCTACGCCTACCGCTACTTGCGGACGGAAGTTCTTGATGATACTGCGCGCCTTCCATTGGCTGCGTATCAGTTTGATGATTACCGATACATTCTTCCATAAATGCTTGCGGTCGAAACCGGCTATCGGAAGACCGATGATTTGATAGCCCGCATCGGGAACCCGTTGCATTTCCATACGACCTTCCGCTCCTACAAAGAGGATTTTGGCGTCAGGGCGTAACTCTATTATCGCGTTTGCAATAGAGACGGCGGGAAAGATGTGCCCTCCCGTACCTCCACCGCTAATAATAATTCTAAGTTCTTTTTCCATCATAGTTCTTTTCTCCTATCCGTTTCGTTCAGTTGGCCGTTTCGTGCTACTGACCGTTCATCGCTTGTCACTCTCATCCTCGAATTTTGCATCGCTGTTCAAAATCTGTGCAGTTGGCTCGGCAGCAGTCTGAGCTTCCGAATTGGCGGCCGCATCTGTCGCGATCTGCAACTGAATCTGCGCATCGTGCGCTTTCTGTTCTTCCAGATGAGCGGTATATCGGCTGACGCTTAATATCATTCCGATGTAAGCACAATTAATCAATGTACTTGTTCCTCCTTTGCTGACTAGAGGTAGCGGTTGTCCTGTGACGGGGAATAGTCCGACGGCAACCATCATGTTCAGTATTGCCTGCGATACCAACAACAAGGCAATCCCCATCACAAGGAAGGCGGGAAAAGTCCTTTCGCATTTCTGGGCGATTCGTCCGGCCCGCATCAGCAAGCATAGATAGAGGAATACCACGAATATCCCCCCTATCAATCCCATCTCTTCGATCACAATGGCGAAGATAAAGTCGGAGAAGGCTTGACTGAGGAAATCGCGTTGTATTGAGTTGCCCGGACCTTTGCCGACTACATTGCTGGTAGCAATGGCGATTCGGGCGTGTGCTATCTGTGCGTCTTTATCAATATCGAACTTGGCGGCAGGTACCTCTTCATTTTCGAAGAAGCCGGAAACACGGTTCTGCCAGGTCTCGAAACGGTGAAGTCCCGGTGTATTGTGCAGTGTCTTTCCGGGAATGGCCATTAGTATTCCCACAGCGACTATGCCTACAAGTGCCATTAGCCCCAGCATACCGAACAGTTTCTTGGAAGATACCCGCCCGATGAACATCATCATACATACAACTCCGAATAGCAGCATGGCTGTTGAAAGGTTTTCCGGTGCAATAAGCAGAAAGACCAGTCCGGTAAGAATCATAATGTATTTGAAGGCTTTCGGATTGGCTCCGTATTCGTCCTGTTTCTTGGACAAGATAAATGAGACGGCAATGATAACCGCCATTTTTGCCAACTCCGACGGTTGGAACTGTAATCCCATAAAGGTCATCCAACGCGCAGCTCCGTTGACACGGTCGCCTGTAATGATACCCATCAGGGTGACAAATGCCAACAGTACCAGAGAAATCGGATACAGGAAGACCGGAAATACCTGAAACCATTTGTAGGGTATGTTGTGTAGAATTACCACTACTACTGCACCCACCATCAGAATAACAGAGTGCTGTGTAATCGGTCCCCAATGGTCGCCACTTTTATAGGTCAGTGTCGACGCTGCCGAGAACACCTCGATTATCGAGATGAGGCAGAGACAAAGGAAAATAATCCAGATTACCTTGTCGCCTTTGAATATGTTCTTTAATAAATCCAATCTTGCAGAAATTAAAAATTATAAATTAAAAATTAAAGGGCACGGACGCATTCTTTAAATTGCTCGCCACGATCCTCGTAACTCTTGAAGAGGTCGAAAGAAGCGCAGCAAGGACTCAATAATACGGTTTCACCTTTCTTCGCCAATTTATAGGCGGCTTCTACGGCGTCTTTCATGCCGGTTTGCACGTCTGCTACGGGCAAACCGAAACGGTCGAAGAAATCATGCAGCTTCTCGTTGTGAAGTCCCATATATACAAGAGCCGAGCACTTTTCGCGTACCAGGTCTTCAATTTCCGTATAGTCGTTTCCTTTATCTTTTCCACCGAGAATCAATACTGTTTTGGTAGTCATGCTTTGCAGGGCATACCAACACGAATTGACGTTCGTCGCTTTGGAGTCGTTGATGAAATCAATTCCACGGACACGTGCCACTTTCTCCAACCGGTGTTCCACGCCCTTGAAGTCGGAGAGGGCCTTGCGTATGTTCTCTTTGGTGATACCTGCCAGATTGGCTGAGATACCGGCTGCCAAAGAATTGTACAGGTTATGCTGGCCTGTCAAAGCCAATTCCTCCTGTTCCATATTGAAAGCAATCGGCTCGTTGATTTTCACTTCGTGATCTTCTACGTATGCAATCGCTCCGTCTTCCTTTACGGCTGCGAAAGGGTAGAGGTGTGCTTTCAGACCATGCTTTGCCAATTCGCGTTTAATGATAGGGTCGTCGTTCCAGAAGATAAAAGCGTCGTCCGGAGTTTGATTCTGGGTGATACGGAATTTGGCATCGATGTAATTCTGCATACAATGATCGTAGCGGTCCAGATGGTCCGGAGTAATATTCATCAATACGGCTATATTCGCACGGAAGTTATACATATTATCCAACTGGAAAGAACTCAGTTCGATAATATAATAGTCATGGTGGTCTTCGGCTACCTGCAAAGCCAGGCTCTTGCCGATATTGCCTGCCAAACCTACATTCAGACCTGCACTCTTGAAGATATGGTAGATGAGGGAAGTCGTAGTCGTCTTCCCGTTCGAACCGGTGATACAGATCATTTTGGCGTTCGTGTAACGTCCGGCAAACTCAATCTCTGATATAACCGGCGTTCCTTGAGCTTTCAGTTTCAGAATGAGAGGAGCGTCATTCGGAATACCCGGACTTTTGATTACTTCGTCGGCATTCAGAATGAGTTCTTCGGTATGGCGGCCTTCTTCCCAGTCAATGTGGTGGCTGTCGAGAAGTTCCTTATACTTGTCCTTGATGGCGGACATATCCGAAACAAACGTCTCAAATCCTTTGACTTTAGCGAGCACGGCTGCACCTGCACCGCTTTCGCCAGCTCCTAAAATTACTATTCTTTTCATTTACACTAATGTGCTCTTGTCTCCAATATGCTGAATTGCCTATTAGTTGTGCACATCCTTTAAAAGTTAATAATCGGGTTAATACTCTCTGATTCTTTATTGTTAATTCACGCCTCAGTTATCTTCAGCGTTTACCTTATTTTCAGCGTTATAATCGTTATGGCTGCCAGCACGATGGTCACAATCCAAAAACGGACAGTAATTTTTGATTCGTGGAACAGTTGGTCGGGCTTGGTGAACTTCACCGTACATCCCGGTTCTATCAAACTCATGGAAGTGCGGAAATGATCGTGAATCGGCGTCCGTTTGAACAGCCGTTGTTTCACTCCTTTTCGTTTTCCGGCTTTATAGTAAGCCCGTTGGAGAATGACCGACAGATTTTCTACGAGGAATACACCGCAGAGAATCGGTATCAGCAATTCTTTATGGATGATGATGGCGAATACGGCAATGATTCCGCCAATCGTCAGACTGCCGGTATCTCCCATGAATACTTGTGCCGGATAGGCATTGTACCAGAGGAAGCCGATCAATGCACCGATAAAGGCGCAGATGTAAATTACGAGTTCTTCCGATCCCGGAATGTACATAATGTTCAGATAGCCGGCAAACTCAATGTGTGATGATACGTAAGCCAATATCCCTAGCGTAGCTCCGATGATGGCGGAGTTGCCCGCCGCCATTCCGTCCATGCCGTCATTCAGGTTGGCTCCGTTGGATACGGCGGTAACGACAAAGATGGTGATGATAACGAACAGTACCCATCCGGCCGTTTGTGCGTGATCGCCCATGAAAGCTACCAGATCTGCATAGTCGAGGTTGTTGCTCTTAAAGAAAGGAATGGTCGTCTGGGTAGATTTCAAGTCATTCGTTCCGTGTACCACTTCCATCTCCTGTCCCGGATTGTGTATCTCGATGTTTTCGCGAATGACCACGTCCGGACTTAAATATAAAGTAAGTCCGACAATCAGTCCCAGACCTACTTGCCCGATGATCTTGAACTTGCCATGCAGTCCTTCTTTATCTTTCTTGAAAATCTTGATGTAGTCATCGGCAAAACCGAGTGATCCCAGCCATACGGTGGTGATCAACATAAGTATCATATATATATTATGCAACTTGCCTAAAAGCAGGCAAGGAATCAGGATGGCTGTAATGATGATGACGCCTCCCATACTTGGTACGCCTACTTTGTTGACGCCGAACGGGTCGATTTTCGCATCCCGTTGTGTCTCCGTGATTTGTTTCTTCTTGAGCAGGTTGATAAACTTATCTCCCCAGATACTCGAAATAAGTAGGGCGAGGATAACTGCCATCAGTGCACGGAATGAGGTATATCCAAACATTCCCGCTCCGGGAAAATTGAGCTTATGCAGCCATTCAAACAAATAATATAACATTTCTTCAGTGGTTGGTGTCTAATCGTTCAACATTCTCTTCACTTCTTCTTTGTCATCGAAGTGATGTTTTACTCCTTTTATCTCTTGGTAATTCTCGTGCCCTTTTCCGGCAATGAGTATTACGTCTCCTTTCTCAGCCAGCATACAGGCCGTACGGATGGCTTCCTTGCGGTCGGCGATGCTTAATGTTTTTCTCATGTCTTCTGCATCCAGTCCGGCCAACATATCGTTGATGATGTCTTGCGGCTCTTCAAAACGGGGATTGTCCGAAGTGATGATAACACGGTCGCTGGCTTTGGCGGCTTCCTTTGCCATGATGGGGCGCTTGCCTTTGTCACGGTTGCCACCCGCACCTACTACGGTGATTACTTTTCCTTTCCCTTCCAATACCCCGTGTATGGCATTCAGCACATTAGTAAGGGCGTCCGGAGTATGGGCGTAGTCGACAATTGCGGTAACTCCGTCTTTTGAACGCACAGCGTCGAAACGTCCTGCAACCGGATGCAGTGTGCTAAGGGCAACCAACACATCTTCTTCTTTTTTTCCGAGCAGGACAGCGGCACCGAATACCGCTAATAAGTTGGAAGCGTTGAACTTGCCGATAAACTGAACTGCCAACTCGTGATTGTTGAAATCAAGTAGCATTCCTTCAAAATGGGATTCCAACACCCGTCCTTTGAAGTCACTGAGACTTCTCAGCGAATAAGTATAGACTTTGGAACGTGTGTTTTGCGTCATTACCAGTCCGTTCTTGTCATCGAGATTGGTCAGACTGAACGCATTCTTCGGCAGGTCATCGAAGAACTTTTTCTTAGCTTTCAGATAATTCTCTACTGTCTTATGATAGTCCAGATGGTCACGGGTGAGATTGGTGAAGATACCTCCGGCGAATTTTAATCCGCTGATACGCTTCTGTGCGATCGAATGGGAACTGACTTCCATAAAGGCGTATTTACATCCTTCGTCTGCCATCCGTCCCAATAAACGGTTCAGCGTGATAGGGTCAGGTGTGGTGTGCTCCGTTGGAATCGGCTCGTCATCGATATAATTGCAGACTGTAGAGATAAGTCCTACTTTATATCCGAAATAGCGGAAGGTATTATATAATAAGGTAGCGATGGTTGTTTTTCCATTCGTTCCGGTGACACCGACCAACTCCAGTTTGGAAGTCGGATCTCCATAGAAGGTAGTGGCAATCTTACCTACCGCGTCCTCGCTGTCTTTTACTTGTATATAGGTAATTCCCTCCACCGGTTTTTCGGGCATATCCTCGCAGAGGATAGCGGTGGCGCCTTTACTGATGGCGGCGGGTATATAGGCATGGCCGTCGGCTTGCGTACCGCGCATAGCCATGAACAGTTGTCCGGCTTCTACCAAACGGGAATCTATGTTGATTCCGGCAATTTCTATATTTGAATCTCCGGCTATCTGTACCGGTTGGATTGCTTTCAGTAGCTCATTTAATAACATTACTCTATTTGTTTTTTAATCATTCACTATTTTAGCGTAAGCGTCACTGTCTGTCCTTTTCTAACAATGCTTCCGTTGGCTATCGACTGACTTTTTACCTTGCCCACTCCGACAAGATGCACTTTCAACCCTTTACTTTCCAGCAGGTATACAGCGTCTTTAGCTCCCATACCTATGACACTCGGTACAAAATTCTGCATATTGCTCCGACTTTCCAGCACTACGGCTTGTGGAGCCAGGTGGGTATTTCCCCACACTTCTTTTCCTGCGTCGGCTATTTTACCTTGCACCTGAATATTCAGTTCTTCCAATACCCGCTGAGCTTCCCTCATCTCTCCGGCTTTTACGTTCGGAATGACTACGGAATTCGTATCAATCGCATTGGTGAGCGGCAAACGTAAGTCTTTGGCGTATACTCTTTCGGCAATCCTGCTGAATACGCTACCTGCCATCAAACCTCCTGAGGCTGGTAGTCCCGGTTTCTGAATGGAAACAATCATGCTATATTTAGGATCCTCTGACGGGAAATAACCGCAGAAACTGACTAGATAATTCGTTCTCCCCGTCTTGTATCCGGCTGCTCCCTGTGAGATTTGCGCTGTTCCCGTTTTTCCCGAAACATGGAACTGTTTGCTTCCTGCCGGTTTGGCAAGTCCTTCACCTACTACTTTACGCAATATCATCTGTATGTCTGCCAATGTCTTGTCCGAACATATCTTCGGATTGATAACTTCGGTCGGATATTCTTTTACTATCTCTCCGTCTTTTATCGCTGCTTTTACGAACTTGGGACGCACCATTACACCTTTGTTGGCTATTGCATTGTAAAAAGTAACGATGTTCATCGGTGGTACTTGTGTCTCGTAACCGATACTCATCCATGGCAACGCGGTCTTTGAAAAATAACTTCTCTCTTTGGGTCCCCGAATGTTCGGCTTCCCTTCTCCGGCTATCTGCAGATGGAGAGGTTGGTCAATACTCATCCGTTTTAGTCCGTCGACAAACTTCTGCGGATTGCTTCCGTAGAAGTGGTCTATGATATACGATGTACCCACGTTGGAAGACACTCCTAATATCTCGGTGACAGTTAGTTTGCCGTATCCTCCGCGATGCCAGTTGTGGTCCTTCATCACGCGACCATGCATCGGCATTTGCCCGTTGCCTGTATCCACTACGTAGTCGGGAGTGATTTTTCCATCTTCAAGAGCTACCATAATGGAGGCCGTCTTGAAGGTAGAACCGGGCTCAAGCATATCGCTGATGGCGTTATTGCGCATTTCGTAATATTCTCCGTCCTTGCCCTGCATCATATTGACGATTGCTTTTACTTCTCCCGTAGCCACTTCCATCAGAACGACTACACCAACACTTGCATTCAACTCTTTTAACTTGTCTACCAATGCCTTTTCGCAAATATCCTGCATACCCACATCAATAGTAGTGAGGAGGTCGCAACCGTCAACCGGTGGTACGTCTACTATATTCAGGTATTTATTCATCACTTTCTGGCGATGTGTCAGTCCGTCCCGTCCTTTCAAGATGGTGTCAAAAGCCAACTCTATACCATTTCTGGCTCCTTTTGCCGTATCGGCATAAACATCTCCCAACGTACGTGCTGCCAACGAGCCAAACGGTTTTTTCCTCTGATTGTAGGCTAATTCCTTGAATCCTCCTTTGTATCGGTTCAGGCAGAACACAGGCAATCTCTTTACCTCTTTATATTGTATATAGGAGATGCGTTTCGGATAAATCAGATAGTTACGGCTCTTAGCCTGGCGCCCTTTTTTAAGATGTGCCTTAAATTGAGCGACACTCTTATCCGGGAAAATCTTGTTCAGTCCGATGCAGATTGAATCCATGTTGGCATTAAGAATGGAATCGCGTCTGACCTGATCTTTCTTTCTTCGTTTTTCGTCCTTCTCACCGGACATAAAGTCCATATATATCCTGTATTCGGGTAAGGAACTGGCCATTAGTTTACCGTCGGAGGAAATAATGTTTCCACGATTAGGCTTCACCGTTACGTTCTCTTTCACGAAACGATCGGCTACGTCCTGCCAATACTGACGCTCGGCAAACATAGTGATTCCTGCCTTTACGACAATTGCTACACCTATCAACGCCATCACGAGGATGACGAAGAAATAGCGGGTCATTATATTCTTTTTATTAACTGCCACAGTGCTTGTCTTTTAAAACTCCCAGATCTCCACCTATTTAATAAGGTAAGGAGGGTTGGTGGATGTCTGCAAATCACTCTCCTTACTAGAAATATAGTCTTCGATACGTGACTGGCGGCTCTTCTCCATCAGTTCCGAGCTACGTGTCAGCGCATCGTATTTTATATCTATCAGTTCCTTTTTCAACCGGTCTATCTCGATCTGTTGTTGCTGACTGGCATAGCGGTTATGGATGTAGAAGATGATGAATACCATGATCAGTACCAGCAACTTCGTCTGACGGCGGAAAAAGTCGGTAGCCAGAATGTCTCCACCCAGAATACTTTTTAGTGAGGTGCGTTTTTTCTTTTTTCCCTCTTCTGTTTTCTTATTTACTACTTCCTCTTCCATTTCTCTTTATTTCTTTTCTGCAATTCGTAATTTAGCACTTCTTGAACGCGGATTCCTTTCTATTTCCGTTTCATCGGGAACAATCACTTTGTTGTTGACAAGGCGGAAGGGGGTATTTAGATTCCCGAAGAAATCGCTTTCTGCTTTTCCCTCTACATTTCCGGTTTTCATAATGTTCTTCACCATGCGGTCCTCCAGTGAGTGATAGGTGATCACTACTAGTCTGCCACCCGGTTTCAATGCCTCTGTTGCTGCCAGTAACATTTCTTTCAAGGCTTCCATCTCTTGGTTTACTTCAATCCGCAGTGCTTGGAATACCTTTGCCAATTCCTTCTTTTCCCTTTCGCGGCCAAAAAGTGGCTTGATGACTTCCAAAAACTCTCCGATGGTACGGATAGCCTGCCCGTTCCGTGCTTTGACAATCACAGACGCGAGTTTACGGCTATTTTTTAATTCTCCATAGAGATAGAAAATGTTGGCGAGGCGTTCCTCTTCGTAAGTGTTTACGATATCGGCTGCCGTAAGTCCTGCACGTTTATTCATGCGCATATCCAGATCTCCGTCGAAACGGAAAGAGAAACCGCGTTCACTGTCATCAAAATGATGGGAAGACACACCTAGATCAGCTAAAATCGCATCTACTTGCTCTATATCGTGATAGCGCAGGAAATTGTGCAGGTAACGGAAGTTGCTGCGTACGAAAATAAAGTGGGGATCATCAACGATATTCCGTTCGGCGTCTTCATCTTGGTCAAATCCTAAAAGTCGTCCGCCTTCCCCGAGCCGTGAAAGAATCTCTCGCGAATGTCCTGCTCCACCGAAGGTAACGTCTACATACGTTCCGTCAGGGTGGATGTTCATCCCGTCAACGCTTTCTTTCAGCAGCACAGGTACATGATATGTCAGTTCATCTTTCTCCATCTTGTTTGTTTTCATCGTTCATAATTTCTTCTAATGCCGCTCCGAACTCTTCGGGTGACATAAACGGCTGTTCTGCCCGCTCCTTCGACCAGATCTCTATCTTGTTGTCGATGCCGATGAAGCGTATATCCCCATGTATATTGCAGATCTGTAAATACCGCTTGGGGATTAATATGCGTCCGTTGCTGTCCGGTGTCACCACCTCAACGTCGCTCACAAACTGTCTGAAAATGAGTTGATGCTTATTGTTCCACTTGTTAAGTCTGCTGCGAAGTTCGTTCAACTCCTCGTTCCACACGCCCTCTGGGTATAGAGTCAGGCAGTCTTGAAATACGTCTTTGCGCATAATAAGCCTTTCTTCAGAAGCAGCTTGTAATTGCTTCCTGAAGATAGCGGGAATGAACACTCTTCCTTTAGTGTCTGCTTTGGCTTCAATATTACCTAAAAAACGTATCATTACCTTATTATAATAAGAGACCGTAAAAGTATGAAATTCCCCACAATTCCCCACGATTTTCCACAAAAACTTTTAGAGAAGTTTTCAACAGAGTGTTAAATGTTGATTTACTTGAAAAAAAGAGCCCCGAGTGTCGGTATGTTCAACACTCGGGGCTCGTACAATTTAGTATCTTTTTAGTTAAGGTCTAGCGAAAATCTTTCAGGTCTTCCTGCAATTTCTGGCGTGTGAAGAAGATGCGGCTTTTTACTGTACCCAAAGGGAGGTTCAGTTTCTCCGCAATTTCTCGGTATTTGAATCCTGAAACGTGCATTGCAAACGGAACTCTGTATTCTTTAGGGAGTTTGTTGACTACCCGGTGCATCTCTTTCAGGTCGTATGCTCTCTCTGTACTTTCATAACTTGCATCTTGCGGCAAGTTCAGGTGGTATAAGTTGTCGGTTTGGTCAACAAATGTTTGATCGCGGACTACCTTGCGGTAGTTGTTGATGAATATATTGCGCATGATGGTGTACATCCATCCTTTAAAATTAGTATCAGGCATATATTTATCTTCGTTATCTAATGCTTTTAATGATGTCTCCTGCAACAAATCGTTTGCTTCTTCACGATCAGTTGTCAGTTTGTAGGCGAAGCGGAGTAATTCTTCTTGTACTCCTACTAAATCTTTTCTGAAGCTTAAACTTTTCATACTGTGTTGCTTTTAAATTGTGAATATTCGTTCGTAAATTTCGATGTTGCAATTTTACGGTATTTTCAGGAATCCGATGGGGGAAAATCAGACTGAATTTGACCTGAAAATTGTCAGCTGATAGTTTTTAGGTGGTATTTGATAGTTTTTGGGTGCTATTTTTTTGTGTTATGAACTTTAATCCTGCATTTTCTACCAAATTATTGCGATTAATAAAAAAGAACCGTTAATTTTGTGCCATCATTTTTATTTGAAAAGAATGACTGATGACTCTTTATTTTTGATTGATGTCGATAAGATTCTTCGGGCAAAAGCTCCGAAGCGATATAAGTACATCCCTAAGTTCGTGATTTCTTATTTGAAGAAAATTGTTCATCAGGATGAGATCAATGTATTCCTGAATGAATCGAAAGATAAAGTAGGGGTAGACTTCTTGGAGGCATGTATGGACTTTCTGGATGCGAAGGTGGATGTGAAAGGTATCGAAAACCTGCCTAAAGACGGATTGTACACCTTTGTGTCCAATCATCCGTTGGGAGGGCAGGACGGTGTCGCGCTTGGTTATGTGTTGGGGCGGCATTATGACGGGAAGGTGAAATATCTGGTGAACGACTTGTTGATGAATCTTCACGGATTAGCTCCGCTTTGCATACCTATTAATAAAACCGGCAAACAGGCAAAGGATTTCCCTAAGATGGTGGAGGCCGGATTTAAGTCCGACGATCAGCTGATCATGTTTCCTGCCGGTCTCTGCTCGCGTCGGCGGAATGGAGTGATTCGCGATCTGGAATGGAAGAAGACATTTGTAGTAAAGAGTATACAGGCGGAACGTGATGTGATCCCCGTGCATTTTGGAGGTCGGAACTCCGATTTCTTTTATAATTTGGCAAATTTCTGCAAAGCATTAGGTATTAAGTTCAATATCGCCATGTTGTACCTTGCGGATGAAATGTTCAAGAACCGACACCAGACTTTTACTGTAACTTTCGGTAAGCCGATACCCTGGCAGACTTTCGATAAATCGAAAACTCCGGCACAGTGGGCGGAGTACGTGAAAGACATTGTATATAAACTGTAACTGATAGAACAACTATAACAAGAAATATGGAAGAGATTATTAAACCGGTAAGCAAAGAGCTGCTGAAGGCGGAGTTGACGGAAGACAAACGCTTGCGAATGACGAATAAAAGTAATAATCAGATTTATATTATTACTTATCAGAATGCACCCAATGTAATGAGGGAAATCGGTCGTTTGCGTGAAATCGCTTTTCGTGCTGCCGGTGGAGGAACGGGGCTGTCGATGGATATAGATGAATATGACACTATGGAACATCCATATAAGCAGTTGATCGTATGGAATCCGGAAGCAGAAGAAATATTGGGCGGCTATCGGTATTTGCTTGGAACGGATGTGCGTTTCGATGAGAAAGGCGCTCCGATCCTGGCTACTTCCCACATGTTTCATTTTTCTGATGCTTTTATTAAAGAATACCTGCCGCAGACCATTGAACTGGGACGTTCGTTCGTTACGCTCGAATATCAGTCTACACGTGCCGGTAGCAAAGGATTGTTTGCTCTGGATAATTTGTGGGATGGGTTGGGCGCGTTAACGGTGGTCATGCCGAACGTGAAGTATTTCTTTGGAAAAGTGACCATGTATCCTAGTTATCATCGTCGGGGACGTGATATGATTCTTTATTTCCTCAAAAAGCACTTCTATGATAAAGATGAATTGGTTACTCCAATGGAGCCTTTGAAGTCGGAGACTTCCGAAGAAGAGTTGAAGGCTTTGTTCTGTAAGGATACTTTCAAGGAAGACTATAAGATATTGAATTGTGAGATTCGCAAATTGGGATATAACATCCCGCCGTTGGTGAATGCTTATATGAGCTTGAGCCCTACGATGCGGATGTTCGGAACCGCCATCAACTATGAATTTGGCGATGTGGAAGAAACCGGAATCCTGATTGCGGTAGATGAAATATTGGAGGATAAGCGGATGAGACACATCCAGACGTTTATAGAAAGCCATCCGGATGCGATGAAAATGCCTTGTGATAATGATGAAGCATTCGCTCCGAAAGTCGTTACACCGCAGGCAGACTGTTGCCGTTAATTTTACGATAAAGATCAAGAGCGAAGACATCGGTCATACCCGATATATAGTCAAGTACCGCCTGTATTCTTTCATAGAGTGCAGGCGCTTTTATATTATACTGGCTTGAAACCCGATTGATGAGCAACTCGGAATAGGCCTTTCCGGGAGAGGTTACCGCATCTATCATCAGTTCCAGCAAGGTACTGATGACGCGGAAACCGGCTAACTCGATGTCCAGTACATCCCTTGACCGGTAGATCTTTTTCAGGGATACTTCGGCGCAGTGCTTGTATGCGTTTGCCGGACGCTCGGATATATGTTTGATAAGCGCTCCTTCAAAAGTGCCGGATAGAATTTCCGCTTCGTGCTCCAGAAATACACGGGTACATTCGCGAATCAGTAATCCGATGACGGAAGAACGCAGATAAGCGATTTGCTCATTCGTGTCGCTGACAATGAGGAAGGTTTGTCGGATGCGTTCCCGGCGTTCTTCACTGAAATAGGCCATTAACAGTTCCTTTGTCTCTTCGGTAGTGAGGATTTTCAGTTTATGCGCATCTTCAATATCCATCATTTGATAGCAGATGTCATCTGCGGCCTCTACCAAGTAGACCAATGGGTGACGTGCATATTTCAACGGATGCTCATTAAGTAAGGTTAATCCCAACTCGGTTGCTATCTTATGGAAACTTTCTTCTTCGCTGACGAAGAATCCGAATTTGGATTTTGTGCCGGCAAGACTTGATGAAAAGGGGTATTTCACAATGGAAGCCAATGTCGTGTATGTCATTGCAAATCCTCCTTTCCGCCTACCTTCAAATTGATGGGTCAGGAGTCGGAATGCGTTTGCGTTTCCTTCAAAATGTGTCAGATCTTCCCATTCCATCGTAGAAAGTTGCTCTCCATCCGGCTGTATTTCTTTCAAGCGGAGTCCTTTCCCTTCAGAGAAGAATGTGGATATAGCCCGCTCACCGGAATGTCCGAAGGGAGGATTGCCCAAGTCATGCGCCAGACAAGCGGCGGAGACAATAGAACCGATCTCCGGTAAAAAGGATTCTTGAAGCTCCGGTTGGCGTTGCAGGATGGCTTTGGCTACATCATTGCCTAGAGAACGGCCGACACAAGAAACTTCGAGACTGTGTGTGAGCCGGTTGTGTACAAAGACACTGCCCGGCAGGGGAAATACCTGCGTCTTATTCTGTAACCTGCGGAAAGGAGCGGAGAAGATCAGACGGTCATAGTCCCGTTGAAATTCCGAGCGGTTCTCCTGTCGTACTTCGTGGAATTCTTCCATTCCGAAGCGTTTAGCTGATATTAATTGGTTCCAATTCATGGCAAATGTGTGCATTATTTATTATTTAACTGCAAACTTAACTATTTTTCAGTTCAAAATGTGTATTTTCGCCTGTTAATATAGTAAACGTGTATTTTATGAATATTCAAGTTATCAATAAATCGAAGCATCCGCTTCCGGCTTATGCCACAGAATTATCTGCAGGAATGGATATCCGTGCTAATCTTTCCGAACCTATTATATTGGAACCGTTGCAGCGTTGTCTGGTACCTACCGGATTATATATAGCTCTTCCGAAAGGATTCGAAGCGCAAATACGTCCCCGTAGCGGGCTGGCTATCAAGAAAGGAATCTCTGTTCTCAATTCTCCCGGAACGATTGATGCGGATTATCGGGGGGAGATTTGCATTGTTTTAGTCAATTTATCGTCCGAAGCGTTTGTGATTGAAGATGGAGAACGTATCGCCCAAATGGTGATAGCCAAGCACGAACAAGCCGTGTGGCAGGAAGTGGAAGTGCTTGATGAAACAGAACGTGGAGCCGGAGGCTTCGGTCATACAGGGAAAAAATGAAAAAGATAATACTATTCTTGCTGATAAATGCCTTACTGTTTCCTCTTTGCACGACTGTGCAAGGTAAAAAGAAAAAGGTGAGGAAGGAGGAGAAAACTGTTGTACTGCAACTGACGGAAGAGCAGCAACGTAAATATGACTATTTCTTTCTTGAAGCTATACGAATGAAGGAAAAGAAAGAATATGCTACGGCTTTTGGTCTGTTACAACATTGTTTGGAAATCAACCCGAACGCTTCGTCCGCCCTTTATGAAATTTCTCAATATTATATGTTTCTCCGTCAGGTACCTCAGGGACAGGCTGCTTTAGAGAAAGCGGTAGCTTATGCTCCGGACAATTATTGGTATAGTCAGGGATTAGTCAGCCTGTATCAGCAGCAGAATGAACTGGATAAGGCTGTGACTTTGCTTGAAACAATGGTTACTCGTTTTCCGGTGAAGCAAGACCCTTTGTTCAATTTACTTGATATTTACAGCCGTCAGGAGAAATATAATGATGTGATTTCCACATTGAACCGTTTGGAGAAACGTTTGGGAAAGAACGAACAGTTGTCTATGGAGAAATTCCGTATTTATCTTCAGATGAAAGATGATAAAAAAGCATTCAGGGAGATAGAAAGTCTGGTGCAGGAATATCCGATGGACATGCGCTATCAAGTGATACTGGGGGATGTATATCTGCAAAACGGAAAGAAGCAGGAAGCATACGAAGCGTACCAAAAGGTATTGGCTGTGGAACCGGATAATCCGATGGCGCTTTTCTCGATGGCTTCCTATTATGATCAGACTGGACAGAAAGAATTGTATCAGCAACAATTGGACACATTATTGCTGAATAAGAAAGTGGCGCCTGATACTAAAATTAATGTGATGCGTCAGATTATTGTGGAGAATGAGCAATCGGTCGCTAAAGACAGTACCCAAGTGATAGCCCTGTTTGATCGGATTATGAAACTGGACCAGGATGATCCGCAGATTCCCATGCTTTATGCACAGTATCTATTGTCGAAGAATATGGAACCGGAAGCAGTGCCTGTATTGGAACAGGTGGTTGATTTAGATCCCACGAATAAGGCTGCCCGCTTGATGTTGGTCAGCGCTGCCGTGAAAAAGGAAGACTACAAGCAGATTATAAAAGTCTGCGAGCCGGGCATTGAAGCTACTCCGGATGCATTGGAACTTTATTATTATCTGGCTATTGCCTATCATCAGGCAGAGCAGACAGACAGTGTGTTGAGTATTTGTAGCAGGGCATTAGAGCATATTACACCCGATACCCGAAAAGAGGTCATTTCGGATTTCTATTCAATTATGGGGGATATCTATCATACCAAAAAGCAAATGAAGGAAGCTTATGCTGCCTACGATTCAGCTTTGGTGTATAACCCTTCCAACATCGGTGCGTTGAATAATTATGCCTATTATCTGTCTGTAGAACGGCGTGATTTGGATAAAGCGGAAGAAATGAGTTATAAGACCGTAAAGGCAGAACCTAATAATTCGACTTATCTCGATACGTATGCCTGGATTCTTTTTGAGAAAGGCAACTATGCTGAGGCTCGTATTTATATTGATAATGCAATGAAGAGTGATGGAGGGAAAAGTGATGTGATAGTGGAGCATTGCGGGGATATTTATTTTATGACGGGTGATGTGGAAGGCGCACTGGGATATTGGAAGAAGGCATTGGAGATGGGTAGTGAGTCGAAAACATTGAAGCAGAAAATAGAAAAGAAGAAATTTATAGCAGAATGAAAAGAATAGTTTATCTATTGTTGGTTGTGGTTGTGTTGGCTGGTTGTAAGAGTTCGAAGCGCCTGGTGACTTCGGAGACAAAGGCACCTGTATCCAGTTATCTGGCTTCCAAGCTCCAACTGACTATTCCCGATAAAAAAGGAGGAAGCCTGTCGGTAGGAGGAACCATGAGGATGAAAACTCATGAGCGGGTGCAAATCTCTTTGCTGATGCCTATTCTGCGTACAGAGGTAGCACGTATCGAAGTGACTCCTGAGGAGGTATTGTTAGTGGACAGGATGAACAGAAGATTTGTTCGTGCAAGTAAAGAAGAACTGAAGGATATATTACCCAAGAATGCGGAGTTCTCTCGTTTGGAGAAGATACTGACAGATGCGTCTTTACCCGGTGGAAAGACAGAACTGACAGGAAAGGATATAGGAATTTCTTCGTTGGAAAAAGCAAAGGTGCAACTTTATGAGTTCTCTACGAAAGAGTTTTCAATGACTCCGACTGAGTTGAGTTCTAAGTACAGACAGGTTCCTTTGGAAGAATTAATAAAAATGTTGGTAGCTTTGTTATGATGAAACGTTTTTTTGTTATTCTTATCGGTTGCCTTTGGCTGGCAGTTCCGCTTTTCGCTCAATCGAACAAACTGATTCGTGAGTTGGAGAGCAAACGTGGTGCGCTGCAAAAACAGATTGCCGAGTCGGAAACGATATTGAAGAATACAAAGAAAGATGTAGGTAGTCAGTTGAATAGTCTGGCGGCATTGACCGGGCAGATTGAAAAGAGGAAACGTTATATCATGGCTATTAACAATGATGTAGAGGCTATCGAGCGTGAGCTGGCTTCTCTTCAACGGCAATTGAGGAGCTTGGAAAAAGATTTGAGAGATAAGAAAAAGAAATATGAAGCTTCTGTCCAGTACCTGTATAAGAATAAATCGATAGAGGAAAAACTGATGTTTATTTTTTCTGCCAAGAACTTGGGGCAAACTTATCGCCGTATGCGTTATGTTCGCGAATATGCTACCTATCAGCGTTTGCAAGGAGAAGAAATCCTGAAAAAACAGGAACAGATACGTAAAAAGAAGGCGGAACGGCAGCAGGTAAAGGCTGCCAAAGAGAATTTGCTGAAAGAACGTGAAGGTGAAAAAGTGAAGTTGGAAGCACAGGAGAAAGAAAAACGGACTTTGGTTGCCAATCTGCAAAAGAAACAAAGAGGATTGCAGAATGAGATTAATAAGAAACGGAGAGAGGCTAATCAACTGAATGCCCGTATTGACAAGCTGATTGCAGAAGAGATTGAACGGGCCCGTAAGCGTGCACAGGAGGAAGCCCGTCGTGAGGAGGCGGCTCGCAGGAAGGCGCAAGGCAAGGAAGGACAATCGGCTGGAACCGGAGCGAAAACGAAGTCGAAGCCTTTGGAGGTGTATACAATGAGTAAGGCGGATCGGGAGCTATCCGGCAATTTTGCCGCCAATCGTGGAAAGCTTCCTATGCCCATATCCGGTGCTTATATCATCACCAGTCATTATGGGCAATATGCGGTAGAGGGACTACGCAATGTGAAACTTGATAATAAAGGAATAGATATACAAGGAAAGCCGGGTGCTCAGGCACGTGCCATCTTTGACGGAAAAGTGGCGGCCGTATTCCAACTGAACGGATTATTTAATGTTCTTATCCGGCATGGGAATTATATTTCTGTTTATTGTAATCTGTCTTCCGCTTCTGTGAAGTCCGGTGATACAGTGAAAACTAAACAGCACATCGGACAGGTCTTTTCGGCTGGAACGGATAATGGACGGACGGTGTTGCATTTCCAACTGCGTCGTGAAAAGGAGAAACTGAATCCGGAGCCTTGGCTCAATCGATAAAGTGATAGTTGAAGATACTAAGAGTATAACGAGCGGACTTCTGTATTAAAGCAGAAGTCCGTCTAATAATTCCAGATATAGTCCGATAGCTTCTTCTATCTCTTTCAGCATAATATATTCTTCTGCCGTATGTGAACGTGAAGAACGTCCCGGTCCTATTTTTACCGATGGAAAAGACATCAATGCCTGGTCGGATAGAGTAGGGGAACCGAAAGGAATACGTCCCATTTTTATTGCTTTTTGGACAAACGGATGTTTCTCGTCGATCCGTGAGGAGTTGAGACGGAACGAGCGGGCTTTGGCTTCGCAAGAGATATGTTTCTTGATTTCAGCAAATAAATCTTCATTCGAGTAAAGCTCGTTGCTACGGATATCAACAACGAAAGTGCACTTATCGGGAACTACGTTGTGTTGAGTACCTGCATTAATTACAGTTACACTCATTTTTACCGGTCCTAGTAACTGCGATTCTTTATCAAAGTGATAGTCGCGGAACCAGGCAATATCATTCAATACCTTATAAATGGCATTGTCTCCCTCGTTGCGTGCGGCATGTCCTGCCTTGCCTGTGGCGGTAACGTCCAATACCATAAGCCCTTTTTCGGCAATGGCAGGTTGCATCTCCGTCGGTTCGCCTACGATGGCGAATGAAATGGGGGGGAGTCCAGGTAATACACTTTCAATTCCGTCTTTGCCCGATACTTCTTCTTCACAGGAAGCAAGATAAATCAAATTATATCTCTGTGAAGTACGACATAGTTGCAGAAACACCTGTAATAGAGATACAACACTTGCGCCTGCATCGTTGCTTCCCAGTCCATACAATTTTCCGTTCTCTTCACGTGGCGTAAACGGGTCTTTCCGCCAGCCGTTGACAGGTTTGACGGTATCTATGTGGGAATTGAGCAGTATAGTCGGCTTCTTCAGGTCAAACATGGGGCTAAAGCACCACACATTATTACCCTTGCGCCCGGTCTGCATACCTTCCATTTCAATATAATTTTGCAGGAAGTCTGCGGCTTGAGTCTCTTCCCGGCTAAGAGAAGGGATACTGATTAACGATTTAAGAAGGCTTGTAGCCTCTGCTGCCATAGTCGGAATATCATATTTCATACTGCAAATATTTTGTCTATTACTTAATATTTGCACAAAGATAGTCGTTTTGCGCAATTGTTTCAAATAAAACTAATACCTTTGTACCATATTTACTAATACAAAGAGTATGACTTATCATCATTTATCTGTCTTAGTCCATCGTCAGGCTGAAAAGTATGGCGACAAGGTAGCCTTAAGGTACCGTGACTATGAGACAGCTCAATGGATTCCGATCACCTGGAATCAATTCTCCGGAACTGTGAGGCAGGCTGCCAATGCGCTTGTTGCGTTGGGAGTGGGAGAACAAGAGAATATCGGTATCTTTTCGCAAAACAAGCCTGAATGGTTTTATGTAGATTTTGGTGCATTCGCCAATCGTGCTGTGACCATTCCATTTTATGCGACCAGTTCACCGGCACAAGCACAATACATTATCAACGACGCACAGATACGCTATCTTTTTGTAGGTGAGCAATTTCAATACGACGCTGCATTCAGTATCTTTGGCTTTTGCACCTCACTGCAACAACTGATTATCTTTGACCGTTCGGTCGTAAAAGACCCCCGTGATGTGTCGTCCATCTATTTTGATGAGTTTATGGCGATGGGAGAAGGACTTCCGCACAATGATGTGGTGGAAGAGCGTACGGGACGTGCTTCTTATGACGATTTGGCTAATATTCTTTATACGTCCGGAACGACAGGTGAACCGAAGGGAGTCATGCTTCATCATTCTTGTTATTTGGAACAGTTTCGCACTCATGACGACCGCCTGACTACGATGTCGGATAAGGATGTTTCTATGAACTTCCTTCCATTAACGCATGTATTTGAAAAGGCTTGGTGCTATCTCTGTATCCATAAAGGGGTACAGATCTGTATCAATCTCCGTCCGGCGGATATACAGACAACCATTAAGGAAATTCGTCCGACATTGATGTGCAGCGTTCCTCGTTTCTGGGAAAAAGTGTATGCCGGAGTACAAGAGAAGATCAATGAGACCACAGGAATGAAGAAAGCATTGATGTTGGATGCTATCCGGGTTGGTAAGATTCACAATCTTGATTATCTGCGGAAAGGAAAGACGCCTCCTGTGATGAACCAATTGAAATATAAGTTCTACGAAAAGACAATTTATTCTTTACTGAAGAAGACCATCGGTATTGAAAACGGGAATTTCTTTCCGACTGCCGGTGCTGCCGTACCCGATGAAATCAATGAATTTGTCCATTCGGTAGGCATTAATATGGTTGTCGGTTATGGACTGACAGAGTCTACGGCTACTGTGTCTTGCACATTGCCGGTGGGATATGATATCGGTTCGGTAGGTGTTGTATTGCCGGGAGTTGAAGTGAAGATCGGTGAGGATAATGAAATTCTTCTTCGAGGTAAAACCATTACAAAAGGATATTATAAGAAAGCGGAAGCTACGGCTGCTGCTATTGATTCGGACGGATGGTTTCATACGGGCGATGCAGGCTATTTTAAGAATGGGCAGTTGTTCCTGACAGAGCGTATTAAAGACCTATTCAAAACTTCGAATGGAAAATATATCGCTCCGCAGGCTTTGGAAACAAAGTTGGTTATCGACCGTTATATTGACCAGATTGCTATTATTGCCGATCAGCGTAAGTTCGTTTCTGCTTTGATTGTTCCCGTATATGGATATGTGAAAGAGTATGCGAAGGAAAAAGGTATTGAGTATAAGGATATGAATGAATTGTTGCAACATCCAAAGATTGTAGGGCTGTTCCGTGCGCGGATAGAAACCTTGCAACAACAGTTTGCGCATTATGAGCAAATCAAACGTTTCACCTTGCTTCCCGAACCATTTAGTATGGAGCGTGGAGAGCTTACCAATACATTGAAACTGAAACGTTCAGTCGTTTCTGAAAATTATAAAGACCTGATTGAAAAGATGTACGAGGAGAGTTGAGAGCCAGGCTTGAGATTCGATGTGAGATAAGTGTACGATTATAATTTATAACTTTTAATTTCTAATTTAAGAAGATGATTACTATTGAACAACTTAAAGACGTGAAAGAGCGCACGGATGCGCTGAGGAGGTATCTTTGACGTCGACGGGAAGAAAATTCAAGTTGAAGAAGAACAGTTAAGAACGCAGGCTCCGGGATTTTGGGATGACCAGAAGAAAGCTGAAGCCCAGATGAAGTTGGTGAAAGACCTGCAAAAGTGGATTGACGGCTATAATGAGGTCAAAACGCTGGCAGATGAACTTGAGCTGGCATTTGATTTCTATAAAGAGGAACTGGTAACAGAGGAAGATGTGGATACTGCTTATGCGAAAGCGCGTGAGGCGGTAGAAGCGCTTGAACTCAAGAATATGCTTCGTGATGAGGCCGACCAAATGGATTGTGTGTTGAAGATCAATTCCGGTGCCGGTGGTACGGAGAGTCAGGATTGGGCTTCTATGTTGATGCGTATGTATTTGCGTTATGCTGAGACAAATGGCTATAAGGCTACTATTGCCAACCTTCAGGAAGGTGATGAGGCCGGAATCAAAACCTGTACGATCAATATTGAAGGGGATTTTGCCTACGGTTATCTGAAAGGAGAAAATGGGGTGCACCGTCTGGTACGTGTCTCTCCTTACAATGCACAGGGTAAACGTATGACATCTTTTGCTTCTGTCTTTGTCACCCCGTTGGTAGACGACAGTATTGAGGTGAATATTGAGACGGCACGTATCTCTTGGGATACTTTCCGAAGCGGTGGCGCCGGTGGTCAGAATGTGAACAAGGTAGAATCCGGAGTTCGTCTGCGTTACCAATATAAAGATCCTTATACAGGTGAGGAAGAGGAGATTCTGATTGAAAATACGGAAACCCGCGACCAGCCTAAGAACCGTGAAAATGCAATGCGCCAGTTGCGTTCTATCTTATATGATAAAGAGTTGCAGCACCGTATGGCAGAACAGGCGAAGGTGGAAGCGGGAAAGAAGAAGATCGAATGGGGCTCGCAGATCCGAAGTTATGTATTTGACGACCGCCGTGTGAAAGATCATCGTACCAACTATCAGACTTCGGATGTGAACGGAGTGATGGATGGTAAGATAGAGGATTTTATTAAGGCTTATCTGATGGAATTCTCTTCACAGGAATCATAAAATACAAAATTAGCAACTGTTATTTTTGGAAAGTTAAAAGATTTGTCCTTACTTTGTTAGCGTTGAACTTTAAAGCTAACTATTATGGGCAAGGGTAAGAAAAAAGTAGCGATTAGTAAGAAGGAAGAAGAGCAGGCCCAGAAGGTTGTCAAAATAGTGTTTGTCTCATTAATTATTTTGGCACTGATTATGCTGATTGCCTTT
The DNA here is from genome assembly GCF_014287315.1 of Bacteroides sp. NSJ-39. Classification (NCBI taxonomy): domain Bacteria; kingdom Pseudomonadati; phylum Bacteroidota; class Bacteroidia; order Bacteroidales; family Bacteroidaceae; genus Bacteroides; species Bacteroides sp. NSJ-39. Next base: position 83,009 of record NZ_JACOOB010000002.1, read on the forward strand.
TCCTTTTTCGGCTGATAATCTCACCACAGGTTTGTGTAATCTGTGGTGAGTTTTTTGTAATACTACTGTAACCGGATTGTCATTCTTGTGTATCCTTGCAGTTGTACTTTTGCTGCGGATTAAGTAGCAAACAACTGAAATGAGTAGAATTACAACAACAGTCGTAACATTATTGTTGGCGGCAACAGCTTTCGGACAGGCTAAAGAAGACGCCGGAGATGGTAAAAAATTAGATAAGCAGACGATGGAATGGAAAGACTATTTGCCCGAGATTCACGGAACGATTCGGGGAAAATACGAATTCCAGACAGAAACAGAGGAAAGTCGTTTTGAAGTACGTAACGCGCGCTTTAGTGTTTCGGGAAATGTGCATCCTTTGGTTGCTTATAAAGCGGAAATCGACCTTTCTGACGAGGGCTCTATTAAAATGCTGGATGCGTATGCACGTGTCTTTCCGATGAAAGATCTTAATTTCACGATTGGGCAAATGCGGGTACCTTTTACGATTGATGCTCATCGTTCTCCTCACCAACAGTATTTTGCCAATCGTTCATTCATAGCCAAGCAAGTAGGAAATGTCCGTGATGTCGGGTTCACTACTGCTTATAAACATACGAGTGGCTTCCCGTTTATTCTTGAGGCCGGATTATTTAACGGTTCGGGGCTTACCAATCAGAAAGAATGGCATAAAACATTGAACTACTCGGTTAAAGCTCAGTTATTGCCTGGCAAAAATTGGAATATAACACTCAGCACCCAGATGATAAAGCCGGAATCCGTACGGATTAATATGTATGATGCCGGTATTTACTATCAAAATAATCGTTTTCATATTGAAGCGGAATATCTATATAAAATGTACGGGCATGAGACGTTTAAAGATGTGCACGCTGTGAATAGCTTTGTCAATTACGACTTGCCTTTGAAGAAAGTATTCAATAAAATTTCTTTTCTTGCACGTTATGACATGATGACGGATCATAGTGACGGCAAAATAGATAAGACGACAAATGCCTTGGTTATAAACGATTATGCACGCCATCGTGTCACGGGTGGGATCACACTTAGCCTTTCAAAAGCTTTCATTGCCGACCTTCGTTTGAACTTCGAAAAGTATTTCTATAAAAAAAACGGTATCCCGAAAGAATCGGAGCAGGATAAAATCGTAATTGAATTTATGACAAGGTTCTGATTTTTATGATTACTTTTGTGGCATGGCACAAGAAATAGAACGTAAATTTTTAGTTATCGGAGAGTATAAGTCGTTGGCATTTGCGAAAAGTCGTATTGTGCAGGGATATATCAGCAGTGCTCGTGGAAGGACTGTCCGGATACGTATCCGGGATGATAAGGGATACCTGACTATCAAGGGGGCTTCCAACGCTTCCGGTACAAGCCGTTATGAATGGGAAAAGGAACTGTCTTTGCCGGAGGCGGAAGAACTGATGAAATTGTGTGAACCGGGAATTATTGACAAGACCCGTTATCTGGTGCGTAGCGGCAGGCATATATTTGAAGTTGACGAGTTTTATGGTGAGAATGAGGGGCTTGTGGTGGCGGAAGTCGAGCTGGCTTCTGAAGATGAGGCCTTTGTGAAGCCGGACTTTATCGGTGAAGAAGTGACGGGCGATATACGTTATTACAATTCCCAGCTAATGAAAAAACCGTATAAGATGTGGTGAACGTTAACAAATAAACCGTATATTTGTTCTTATAATAAAAAGGGTAGTATATGGAACAGTTATATGGTTATGTGCCACGAGAATTGGTTACCTTTATTCTGGTGACCTTATTCTCTTTGTTAATCGGACTCTCACAGCGCCGTATCAGTCTGAAGCGTGAAGGGGAGACAACTCTTTTCGGTACTGACCGTACATTTACTTTCATCGGTATATTAGGCTATCTTCTTTATATATTGGACCCTACGGGGATGCGTTTGTTTATGGGAGGAGGCGCCGTTTTGGGACTGTTGCTGGGACTGAACTATTATGTGAAGCAGGCTCAATTTCACGTTTTTGGCGTGACGACTATTATTATCGCCTTAATCACCTATTGTCTGGCTCCCATTGTGTCCACCCAACCTTCCTGGTTTTATGTCATGGTGATTGTGACGGTACTTCTGCTTACAGAACTAAAGCATACCTTTACGGAATTTGCCCAGCGGATGAAAAATGATGAAATGATTACGTTGGCAAAGTTTTTGGCTATTAGTGGTATTATATTACCTATGCTTCCACATAAAAACCTGATTCCGGATATAAATCTGACTCCTTATTCTATTTGGTTGGCAACAGTGGTCGTCTCAGGTATTTCCTACCTTTCTTATTTGCTGAAGCGGTATGTGTTTCATGAATCCGGTACTTTGGTGTCCGGTATTATAGGTGGGTTGTATAGTAGTACAGCCACTATTTCGGTACTTGCACGTAAAAGTCGGAAAGCTTCGGAGCAAGAGGCTACGGAGTACGTCGCAGCCATGTTATTGGCGGTCAGTATGATGTTTTTGCGTTTTATGATACTGATACTTATTTTTAGCAGGGAAATCTTTCTTTCTATTTATCCGTACCTGTTGATAATGTCAGTGGTATCCGCGATAGTAGGTTGGTTTGTTCATTCACGGCAGAAACTTCCTAAAGATACTTCTGTCGAGTCGGAAGAGGATGATAGCAGCAATCCATTGGAATTTAAGGTTGCGTTGATCTTTGCTGTATTATTTGTCGTATTTACGGTTTTGACACATTATACTTTGGTTTACGCCGGTACAAGCGGATTGAATTTGCTCTCTTTTGTATCCGGTTTCAGCGATATAACCCCTTTTATTTTGAACTTATTGCAAAATACGGGGAGCGTTGCCGTACTGATTATTACAGCTTGCAGTATGCAGGCGATTGTAAGTAATATATTGGTGAATATGTTTTATGCCTTATTTTTTGCCGGGAAAAGAAGTAAACTTCGTCCTTGGATTTTGGGAGGCTTCGGAGCAGTGATTGCCTGCAACCTTGTTTTACTATTATTCTTTTATCTTTAAGAAAGTCTCCTTTTTTCTATTTGTCATACAAACATCTTCTTTTTCGTTTACTTTCTGCTAATGGAAAGATTGAAAAACTTTGTTTTTCTTTTTTCTTTTTGTGTTTTATTAAAAAGTTGGTTTTATATTTGTTATCTTGTAATATTTAATCTACTTTTGCTGCTGATTAGCATTGTATTAGGGAACAATGTAGAACAAATAAGCAAAAATAAACGCGTAAGACGCAGGTTATGGGAAATGAGGGCGAAGGGCATAGTGCTTTCCTTGTACAAGGAAAGCCGGTGTCGTTTATATGTAAGCACAAAAAGATTTGGCATATTTCTAGAATAAAACTACTATTTTGTGTGTTGTTTTTATTCTTTTCCTTTTTAGGGGTAGAATGCTATGCTCAATCTTCTATGCGTAAGAAGGCAGTGGAAAATAAGGATTCCATCATGCCTTTTAAATCTCGATGGGCATTTAAAACAAATGCTGTCGAGTGGCTTGTATTGTTACCTAATGTTACTGCCGAATTCGATTTGTTCGGCTCTCCTTATAAACACTACACATTAAGTCTCGGTATCAAAGGCAACTGGAATACTTCTCAAAATTATAAACCTAGCATTGTATATAATCTGGTTGATGCCCGTATGGAGTTCCGGAAATATTTCCGTACTACTCAACGTAACTTCCATCATCTGGATTCTGCTTCTTTCTTTCAACGGATGAAAGAGGAAGTGTTCACTATTAAACGTTTCCATCCTCGTTATTGGCGTGCCTATTATTGGGGGGTGTATGCTGACGTTGCTAATTATAATTTTAAATTTGGTTCGACAGGAATGCAAGGTTCTGCTTACGGTTTGGGTGTATCCGGTGGATTCAGTATTCCTTTATATGGTTATCGCCAGAACTTCATTGATTTGGAGTTAGGTGCCAGTGTCGGATTTGTATATACTAAATATGATGCGTATAAGCATGATGCTGAGAGTAATTGTTATCCTCGCTTACCAGAAAAAAGCAAGGGAGGTCATTTAGTTCCTTTCCCGGTTGTCAGTGATTTGCGGGTAGCTTTTGTTTATCGTTTCTCTACTTCTGTCAAGAACAAGTATAAACTAATTGATTATGATAAGATAAATGCGCGTGCGGAAGCTAAGCGTCAAAAGCAATTGAGGCGTGATTCTATTAGTGAAGCACGGGATAGGGCGAAACATCTGAAAGAGTTGCAGAAAGACTCTATACGATTGGCAAAAGAAGCTTTGGATCAGATAAAGGACTCACTTAAGAGACAAGATAAGTTGATGAAAGATTCTTTGGAACAAGTGAAAAAGTTGGAGAAGAAAAATTTAAAGGAAGAGAAGAAACAAGCTGGGAAAGTAGTGGAAACACCTGATATACAACAATCAACGGAGGAACAGCAACCTGCTCAGGAGAAACAGCCTGCTAAGTCTGACTCGCCTGAACCGCAGGCCGTCGAACCACAATCTTTGAAAGATCAGGGAATCGTGCCACTAACGACTAATGAGGGAGGTGAAGCGTAATGAAAGTGACTGTTATATATCAAATTCTATTGGTTTCCTTGCTTTTGGTCGGTTGTACAAAGGTAGATCTGTGTGATGAAACTACACATCCGCACGTGGTGGACGGGTTCTCGGTTACATATAATTGGAATGAACTGGGCTTATCTGCCGATGAAACGCCTGAGAAACTATATTTTGTAGCTACTCGTATCCTGAATACACGCCATATAGTTTATCAGACAGATAAAGATGGAAACTTTAAAGTGGAGAAGAGCAAAGAAGAAACGGCAATAACTCCTGATGACGGAAATACTGAAACTTTGGGTGATGGCTCAACCACTCGCGACAATACCGACATCACGACTCCCGATGACCAGTCCGAACCTCAGAGTGAGTATCAGCCTGATATCAAGCTTCCTGGAGGTGAATACGTGATGATGGCTTTTACTGATCCGGCATATCCGATGGTGAAGAAAGAGAAAAAGGATGAGGACGGGAATGTTGTAAAAGACATGAATGATAATATCGTCATGGAGGAAGTGAAAGATACGAGAGTTGAATTGCATAATTTGGATGAATTCAAGGAAAACGATGCTGTTCACATGAAAGAAGTAAAAATGCGTCATCATGCATTAGAGAGTGTTACGGATATTGTTCATGATACATGGAAGGATTTGAATCCCGGCATTGAACATGTATGGGAGGCAGGTCGTAGATTAATCATTTCCCGTTGTGATTATCTGGAACTGAATGCGGGGAATAATTATGAACAACCATTCAATTTCACCTCTTTAACTCAGCATATTGATATTAACTTTTACCTGGACTTGGTAGAGGATGGAGAGGGTGAAGATAAACAACAGCTGAAACCGGAAGATATCAAATATATTTTTGTCGAAATGTCTGGGATTGTGCCGGAAATTTCTCTTTCTACCGGATTGTTGAATACTTCATCTTTGAAAAGGGTGATTGTGAAAGTGCCTGTTCCTACTACAGGAGAAACTATAACGGAAGAAAGTGGCAAGAAATGCACCACCTTGAAATGTACTGCCTCTATGGATGTGTTCGGTTTAGTCGGTGGTATGGATAATTATGCGATTATGGGACCGGGAGTTTGCTGTCTGGCTCTTTCAGTGAAGACCGGAACAAAAGAATTTATTTCTAACGGTATAGCCAATCTTTCCAGAAAGATCAAGGAATTAGGCTTGACCGAAGAAACCGGACAGGTGAATGAGCGAAGGAGACTGAAAGATAGCGGTGAATTGACTATTGATGTCCATTTACGTATCACTCCTTCCGGTGCACAAGGTGGAGCAGGTAGTGATGGAGTAATAGGCTGGGACGATGTAACGAATGAGATTCATGTGGATATATAAAAGTATGATGGAAAGAGGTCAAACATATATAGGCGTAAGACAGGTCTTGTGGGTAGGACTTTGTATGTTGCTACTGTGCGGTTGTTCCAGAGGTACGTATGTGGGCGAGTTACCGGAAGATGACGATGCACCTTTGACGGAGAATATTCCTATCGTTTTAGGTTTTGGTGTATCGAGCTTTGATATATTGACGCGTGGAAGTGGAGCTGTCGAGAGTGGAACAAATTTAGAATTTTGGAAGAATGCGAAGTTCTACGTTTATGCATTTAATAAGAATGTAGAAACCGATTTGTCTGTTCGTTGGAGTGAGGCAAATGAAGACATTTGTTTATTGGATGCAAACAGACTTTCGGAAGATGGGGGACAATCCTCCAGCCATGGGAAAGAGGTTCGGGTAAAGGTTGATAATTCGAACTTAATGCCATTCTTTCCTGATGATAAAACAGGCTCACAGGATATTTACTATAATATGAAGCATACGGATTGGCCGTATAACTTCTTTGCTTATTATCTGGATGATTTGGATTTAACACAACTTCAATGCGTTCGGGAGAAGAATCGTATTTATTATGATGTAGAGTTGGATGGGCGTAGGGATTTTATGTCTTCTGTGGCCAATCCTAAATTGCAGGAAGATAAATATGCAAATAATCCCTATAAACAAAAAATCATGGACCGTGCATATAGCGCCTATTCTGCTAGTCATGGTTTGAATCCAGTGTTTAGTTTTCAGCACCATTTGGTGCGTCTGCGATTTGTAATCTGCCGTCCGGAGGAGGGAGGAAGTGTACCTTCTATCAATGAAAGTTTGGTTGTAAAAAAGGTTAGTGTAAAATCTAAAGTTCGGGGACGTTTTACCGTTGCTGTCAATGATATAGATGCGGATGATGCAGGAAAACCTCATGTAGGGCTATCTTTTAATAGAGAAGACTACGCGTCGGAGGAGGCTTATGCGAATAGTGAAGACTATCTGTACTTGTTGAAAAAGAATGGTGAGGAGATAGGGAGTGACGGATGGTGTCGGGTAATTGACTGCAAGAAGTATTCAGAGTTAAGTGCGGAAGATAAAAAGAAGCCTTCTTTTTTAGGAAAAGAAGATGAGAATGATAATAGCGGTGCCAGCTTGTTATTAGCGCCTGCTACTACTTATTCGGCACGTATCTTTTTGGATGAAGATAAGTCGAGTGACCCGGGACATGGATTTGTAGATGTTGATTTGGAGCCTGGTGGAGGAGCTGGTTTTGTAGCAGGTGGTGCGTATGTAATCTATTTAACAATTAATAGTTTATCTGATATTAAACCTAATGTTGAAATCGGTGAATGGACACCGGGTGGAGAAACTATATTAGATCCGGATGGGGAATTTGAAGATAAATAAAATGTGAAATTCAAATATATTTATTAATTTAAATTGTATTATTTATGAAACGATTTCTTCTTTATGCAATGATGACAGCCGGAGTGTTGGCGTCTTGTTCACAGGGTGAGAATGATGGTTTACCTCAAGATGATTCTGTAAATGGAGGTACTGATGCAGCTCCTATTCTATTGTCGGCTGTGGCTCCTTCAGCTTCTGTTGAGGCTTCGACAAGAAGTGCAGGTACTGTTGGTGGGAAAGGTGACGCTAATGTTTGGAGTGGTCAAAGATTGCATATTTTTGCATTCCAAAAAGACGCAATTACTGGTGAAACTTATGGTGATAAAATTACAGGTGATAAGACTTTTTTTGATAAGATTGGTATTGCTGCCAGTGACAATGAAACCGTAGTTAAATGGGAAAATGATCAGACTTTATATTTCCCTCGTAGTGGTGCTTATGATTTCTTTGGTTACTATGCAGATGATGCATTGGGAGAAAATCCAACTTATGAAACAGGAACAAATACATTATATGCAAACTTTACAATTGATGGCTCTCAGGATCTTATGATTGCTAAAGCAAAATTGTCAACAGAACAGGAGGCTGCACTTGGCGATGACAAGTATAAAGCATATAGTGCATATACTGCTCGTAAAGGATATCAACCAGCAATGACATTTGAACACTTATTGACTCGTTTAACTTTTAATATACAAGGTATGGGCGATCAAGGTCCGGAAAATGTATATGTAAAGAGTATTCGTGTTAAATCAAGAAATACAGGTAAATTGGTTTTTGCTTATGTAACAGATACTGATAAGGGGGCTGTTTTTGACCAATTTACACCGGAGACTCTCCCTTTCTTATATCTGAAAGAGAGAAATATGCAAGGTGTTATGCAGGCATTGGACGCAGACATTACTTTCACAGAGGCTGACCTGACTGAGGATATAAAAGATTTCAAAGGTACTATCGGAAAATACCATGCGTCTGCAACTGGTGCTGCAAATGCGACTCCCGTAGGAGAAGCTTTGTTGGTTGAACCGGGTGTAACATCGTATGCCCTTGAAGTGGATGTTGTACAATATTATAATAAAAATGGTAAGATAATAACAGATTTAACTCAACGTGAAAATACTTATAAGTTGAATTTGGACATTGCTAAAGTTGCTCCTCCTAAAGGTGAACCGACTCCCACAATATTTGAAGCTTCTAAATCTTACGATGTAACTATTCAGGTACATGGCTTAACTGAGATAACTCTTACTGCTAAATTGGGCGAATGGAAAGATGGAGGAAGTATTGTGTTCGATCCTGATAATGATTTTTCAAATGATGTAAAATAAGTAATGAATATGAAAAAGAATCTTTTATATGTAATGGCAATGGTCGCTGTTTTCGCAGGCTGTTCAAGTGGTGAAGGTTTTGACGAAAAAGAAGGAAATAATACTCCAGTAGAACCGGTAGATAATAGTGAAGTCGAAATAGCTTTCGGAAAGGCAACTACGGTGAGTGCAGTGCAACAGTATAATAATACTAGAGCAGCTCTTGGGGATACCTGGAACGGTGAACAAATTGGAATTTGGGGAGTAGATCGTTCAGAAACTGCAGAATGGAACTTGGTTAGTTCTCATATATTTGGGCAAACTGATCCTGTGACTGCTACGGTTGCAAGTGGTGGAGATGTGACTTTTGATAATGGCCCTTATTACTATCCGATGAGTTCTAAAGTTAATTATAGTTTCTATTCTTGTTATCCGGTCGTTAGAACTGCTGTTGCTGCTAGGAGGTCGATTTCTTGTCCATATACAATTGATGGTAAGACTGATATTATGTGGGGAAGTGCAGTTTGTGAAGATAAGATGGTCGATGGTGTTACATACTCAGGTTATAATGCATTATATTTTCGTAAAGTGGTTGACGCACCTGTTCCTGATTTGAAATTTCAACATTGCTTGACTAGATTAAACTTTGTAGTTCAAAAAGGAATTGAAGGGGGAGGAAAACCTGTCCCTGTTGCTGTTCAAGATATAAAAGTCTTGAATGTTCCTACTGCGGCTAATTTAACAGTTGTGGGAGATGGTGCTGGAACCTTGACAGAGTCTGGTGCAACAGGTGAGTTGTCTTTGTATAATGGAGATACTCCTTCTTTTGATACGATTGTTGTTCCTGAACTTGGTCAAGAAAAAGCATTGGGAACAGTGCTGTTAATGCCTTCAAAAACAAAAGAATATGAGTTGGAAGTTACTTTGGTAGCCCTCGACGAGAATAACACTCCTACTGGAAAACCAGAAAAGGGTATTGTGAAAATTAACAGTAAAGTCGATTTCGCTCCTAATACCCAATATAAAGTCACTTTGACAGTGTATGGATTACAGATAGTCCAGGTTCATGCTACATTGGGTAAGTGGGAAACCGGAGAGGATATAACTCAAGAGGTCAATTAAACATTAAAAAAGTGTTTATGAATAAATGGATATTAGGTGTATCGGTTATATTATTTTTACTGACATCTTGTAGTAAAGATAATGATGAGGGTACACCTCAATCTGATGATATAATGAATGGAGGGGCTGAATTGAAATTCAGCTCCGATGTTCTTTCGTCTATCGTGGTTGACGTTGATCCTACTAGGAGTTCGACTCGTGCGCCATTGAGCTCTTTTGAGAACAACTCTCAAATTGGAATTTATGGAATACCGGGAGTTGATGGAGGGAAGAATGAATCATGTAATTTGCGTGATTGTAAATTTGAATCCGATTTTCAAAAATATTTGTTTAATGGTCGATATACCTATGTTTCTGGGTATGACGAATTACAATCGGAATTTCAGGCTACATATCCATCACGAGCAAATCCTGCTTTATATTTGTATGGGTATTATCCTTATACGGACAAGGCGGAATATCGTGAAATTGCCGGAGCTTCTCAGTGGGCTGTTCCATGGCAACTAGATACTGACAATATGGCTAATACAATAGACTATCTTTATACAGGTGAAAAATTCGTTCGATATTCAGAATGGGGACTCAATCCAATTACTTTGGAGTTTCAACATGCCTTTGGTAGAGTGGATTTTAAGTTCTATACGACGAGTATGGCTGTTCTTAATAAGAATTATACTGTAGAGTCTGTTACAATAACTTGTATTTCCGGTAAAAAAGGTTGGATGGCAATTGCCAATGGAAGTATGTCATTTACAACAGAGCAATTTACTTCTACATATAAAGTCGTGGATGGTTCTGTCGCATGGAATATACCAGGTGAACCGGCAGCTCGTTTTATGTTTCCTCATACTCAGACGCTGATAAAAGAAGTGACTTGTGTTATGAGAAGCGGAGCTGGAGAGGTTAAGAAATATACTATTTATGATCAATATTCCGGTTATACAATTCCGGTACGGCAAGGAGAAATAACAAATATGAATGTTAAATTCTTGCCAAAAGATGCATCCATCTCATCTGCAGTCGATGTAAATTCATGGGATAGCAATACGACTATTGATAAAGATGTAAAGTTATAATAACGACATGACACGAATCGTAAAATATCTGTTCTTCTTTATTTTGCTGCTTGGAGCTGGAGCACAAGAGATGTGCGCCCAGCAAATAGCAGTGAAAACCAATGGCTTGTCACTTTTGGCAGGAGTGCCTAACTTAGGATGTGAACTTGTAGTGGGAGAACGCTCCAGTGTTGATTTAAGTTTCTATGGAGGATACAAACCTTGGGGGACAGATATCAAGCTTATCGGAGTACAGCCGGAGTATCGATATTGGTTTAACGGACGTCCTATGGTGCGTGAATACATCGGTATATCCGCTTTAGGTGCGAGCTATGATATGCATCTGGGAAAACATATTTACGATGGAGATGCCATAGGTATTGGTATAACGATGGGATATTCAATGGTATTGGGAAAACGCTTGAACCTTGAATTTTCGGCAGGTTTCGGAGCCGTTTGTTTCTGGCACCAACAATACTATGAGAATGATAATTTTGAGGATTATCTGATAAATAATCCGGGAAAGACGAATGCGCATGGATATAAATTGTTTCCAGCCAAGTTAGCGGTTTCTATTTCTTATATTATTAGATAGTTAGAAAGTGAGATTGTAGATATGAAAGTAAATTTGATAAGGGTGAACGGAGCTATGAGAATAGCTTTTCTATTGATATGTTATTTAGCTACTTGTGTTCAGTTGAATGCGCAAGCCCCCAAATTAGTGATGGGACGTATTTTGGACAAAGAAGCATCCGAGAAGAAACGCAAACCTGTCCCGTTTGATATTTCTTCTATTGGTGACATAAAGATTTATTATTTCAATACCGTTCAAGAAGGAAAGGATATGGAAGCGGCACTGAACAAAGACAACATCAGTTTGACCCTTTCAGCCATGTACGAAGTACCCGATGCGACGGGAGCTTATCAGATTACTTTACCGGAGACCGGTTCATTGGTTATCAAAGTAAGTACGGCGCCCGCTGTATTTGAAGCAATCAGTGGTCGACGGGAGATTACTACGTATGTAGATATGGGACACATGATTAGTCAGGTAACCGTTGTGGGGCAACGTACGGAGGTTACGTCCATGCCCGAAACGCCTGATCAGTATGGAGATATGATTATTTTGAACGGAGCGAAAGTTGCAGTTCCTCCACGTATTGGAAAGGACAATGCCCGAATGATCGTACAGCCATACGTGATAAATAATAGTAAAGGAAAGAAAGTTGAAATGTATCGTCTGCCTCGTGTATACGATGGTTCGCAATATTATCTGACTCAGGACCGTCGTATGGGATATGATATAACCCGGGATTCGCTGGACGCTTTTATCATTGAAAACGAACCCCTCTCAGCGGAGAAGGCTTCCTATATGTGGAATGATACAATCAAACTATCCAATGCGCAAGATAACTTCCAAGTGCTGGCTCTTATGCAGATGGAAGATTATACGCGTCCTTATTACGAACGCTTGTTGGAGCTCTCTACCCGTAGCCCCAGACGTCCGTTACGTTTCCTCGAATATTCGCTCGACCAGTATGAACTGGACCCTAAGAAATATGAGGAAAAACCGAAAGTTGAACGCCGTACCGGTGTGGAAGACATTTCTTTGAGCTTCTTACTGGGGAAGGCGGAATTGGATCCTGAAGATCCTAATAATGAAGTACAGTTGAATAAACTGAAAGCGAAACTGTTGGAGGTGGTAAATGGCGAAAGTTCTACTTTGAAAGAGCTTCATTTGTATAGCGTTTCGTCACCGGAAGGTTCTTATGCGTCTAATATGGCTTTGTCGCAACGTCGTCTGGCGTATGCACGTTCGTTGGTGTACTCTGTTATTCCGGCTCATACGATGCAACGTTTGTATACTTATACACCTAATGATTCGCGAGTTGCTACTTGGTTGGAGGTAGCGGATTTGCTGGAGCAAGATACGCTGCCTGCGGAGGCTGCCGCTATTCGCGAAATTGTAGAGAAATACCCGAAGAACCAAGACCAGCAATTTCGGCAAGTAGCTGCTTTACCATATTATAGTACTATTATAAAAAGCCATCTTCCCAAATTGCGTTCAATGAAGTGCGAATATACCGCAGAAATTTATCGTGCCTTGACGAAGGAGGAAATATTGAATCGTTACCGGAATGATCCTGATTATCATTCGGGAAAAAAGAACTTTGCTTTGTATGAATACTGGCACTTATTCAATATGGTGAAAGATCCTAAGGAATTGGAGGAGCTGTATCGCCGTGCATATCACTATTCTCAAGAATTGACGGGTGGAAAACCGTGGGTGCTGGCTGCTAATAATTTAGCGGTGGCTTACTTGAAACGCGATACGGTGGATACGGAAGTATTGAAGCCGTTAATTGATTTCTCAGTGAGAGGCTGTAATGTGGAGCGTACGTTTGACGGACGTGTGATTGGTATTGATAATGTTGAGGAGGTGGTAGCCAATCAACTTGCCATGTATTTGAAGAAGGGAGATTTTTCGGAGGCCAGTCGTCTGGCGCAATTGCTGCCCGACAATGAGAAGAACAAGAAGATAAAGGCATTTGCGTTCTGCTTGGGAGGATATTATAAAGTGACCAGCGGATTGAATGATGCGGAAATAGCCCGTCGTCTGGAAACATTTGAATTGGTCAAGAATAGTTCTCCTCTTAATAATGTCGTGATGTGTCTGGCGATGAAGACACACGCATGGAATGAAAAAGCGGAGAAAGCATTGGAGGATTTACCCGCAGACGATCCGAAGACGATGTATCTGAAAGCGGTGTTATATTGTCGTAAAGGAGACTTTTATGCCATGCAGGCAGAAGAGGCGTTGACAAACTGTTTCAAGAAGGACAGCAGTTATATCTCAATAGCCGAATGGGATGGAGATATCAGTGAAGACTGTTTCAAATATGCTAAGATGGGGTATGAAGATGCAATGACTACGGGAGGAAATGAATAGCTTAAATAGATAAATAATGGTGATGAAAAGATATATATTGACGTGTATTTGTTGTGGAATATTTGCGGGCGGTGTACTTGCCCAGCAGCAAGATTCCATTGCAAAGATGCGAGATGCAGCAGCTGCTCAGGATTCCGCAATGCAACGAAGAAGCCAGGCCGATACAGCCTATCGTGTGAAGTTCAATGCAATGAAGTATTCAATGCAGAAACGTTATCAGCCTAAAGGGATGGAGTTCAACAATAAAAAGTTTCTTGATAACTTCTTCTTCGGTTTTTGGGGTGGTTACAACCGTATTATTCCACAAGGGGATATGAATCTTTCCGGCGGACCGGAAATCGGACTGTCTGCAACTAAATTCTTTTCTTCTAAAAACGGAATGCGACTCTATGGAACATGGCAAAGCGCCAGTCGCCAGAGTGATAATGAAAAATGGAGCAATTATTCGTTCGGTATAGATCATATATTCAATCTTAGTACGGCTTTTGCCGGATATAATCCTTATCGTATGTTCGAGATTTCTACGGTTGAAGGGTTGGGTGTACATCTCGCTTCTTTGGCTGGAGAGAAAAAAAGAGCGGGCGATTTCCATCTAGGTTTACAGATGAAGTTGGCCACCGGCACGCGTCTGGACGTGTTTGTAGAACCGGCAATCTCCTTTTATACCGATAATATCGATATCTCCGGAGAAAATAACTGGCACGGATATGATCTGGGATTTAATGCCCGTGTGGGGATGAATTATCGTTTAGGTACCTTCAAGCAGCGTGGAAGTACGGAAGCAGGAGAGGAGAACTTCTTGGACAATACTTTCATCAGTGCGGCTATGGGACTTCAAGCGCAAAATTCCTCATTGGCCAGGGAACAAGGACTGCTGGGCTCTACAGGACCTGTTTTTAATGTGTCCGTAGGTAAATGGTTTTTGGATCTGTTTGGTTTCCGCTTATCTGCATTCGGATCGTATGATGCGTGGAAAGAGAATCAAAAGGCAGGTATGGACAGAATGACTCTGTATGGAGGCGGACGGGCAGAAGTGATGTTGAATCCTTTTGTGTTGTTCAAGAAAGAAGCGCGTTCTATGCGGTGGGGAGTTGTCCCGATGTTCGGTGTCGAGTTGGGGATGATGAAGAAACAGGATGAGCAGGAGGTTATTTCTAAAACATATACGGGATGGACAGGTGGAGTACAGTTTAAGTATTATCCGATAGAGAACTTGGCTTTCTTCGTAGAACCACGTATGTCCTTCGTACCTTATACCTTTACAGAGAAGACGATTTCCGGAAAAGTGAATGAGTATTCTTTTATGGATAAGCTGATGAATATTAGTGTAGGGGTCGAATTGCGTCGTCCTACTCGTCCGCAATGGCAGCAGTTAGCCAAACTTAGGGGAGATTTTACTCCTTATTATTATACTTCTTATGCTGTCGGCATGACAATGCCGCAACAGTTGAACCGGCCTACTTCACGCCGTCCGGGTTTCATTACCGGAGCTGCGGTCGGACGGCAGTTTAGTCCGCTTTCCGGATTCCGTTTAGGACTTGACTTCAACAATGCGGCTACCCGTTTGGCGGATGCTAAGGTTGACCGTTACACTTTTACGAGCCTTTCTTTGGATTATATGTTTGATATATCCAATTGGGTAATCGGTTATGATCCGGAACGTAAGTTTGGTACGGAAGTTTTTGCCGGTCCGGTCATTACCCATCGCTTTGAACCGGGAAAGACCTATTTGGGAGGAGAAGGCGGTGTACGTCCTTATTGGAGGCTAGGTGAGCAATTTGATGTTTTTGCTGAGTCTAAATTGCGACTGTATACGCAACGTTATATCAATTCGCGTGAGGGTAAGGGAACTCCTTTACAGCTCTCTTTTGCGGTGGGTACTTCGTATCGATTCAGCCCTTCTTATCGTAAGAGATTGTTAGAAAGCGGTTTTGGTGATGGAACATTCTGGGGAAATACTTTCATCAGTGGAGGGGTCGGCTTTCAGTTCCTGAGTGGCTCGGGACGTTCTATGGGGGCTTTAGCTTCGGTAGGGCCTACTATGAGTGTATCTGCCGGTAAATGGTTTCTACCTTTCTGGGGATTACGTTTCTCCGGTTTTGCAGGTATAAGTAGTTGGGGGCAGGCTGCGCGTGAAGATGGAACTCTTGCTGACAAGCGAACGATGCAAGGAGGAGTCCGGATAGAGAGTATGTTGAATCTTCTTTCTTTCTGGCAGCATGATAATGAACAACGTTGGGGAATTGTTCCGATGTTAGGTCTGGAACTAGGTAAGGTACGGAGGCAAAATGAAAATATAAAGGTTAGTGCGGCAGGTGCTGCATATGCCGGTGTGACGGCAGGGCTGCAATGTAAATATTACTTCTCCGATCATACGGCATTATTTATAGAACCTCGTTTCTCTCGTATTCCTTATTATTACAGAGATGTCAACGTTATTGATAATTATGTGGGGCCTCGCATCTCTACGGCAGATAATGTGATGAGTGTGCAGGTCGGACTGGAATTCCGTCGTGCAGGTGGTAAGACGTTGAAAGAGCTGGCTGCTCGCAGAAGTGAATTCGAGCCTTATTATTTTGCCTCATGGAATGTAGGTGGAAATATGCCTATTCATCGGGTGAAACTAGATGACGGTTCTGGTCTTGGAGTTTTAATAGGAGTGTCTGGGGGACGGCAGTTCTTCCCTTGTTCCGGTGCACGGATAGGCTTGGATTATGTTGCTTTGCCGGGAAAGAATGGATCGGATGCCCGTAAGTTGATTAGTTTATCGGCAGATTATCTCTTTGATGTGACTCATTTTATGGGAGGTTATAATCCGGACCGTAAATTTGGTGTCGAGTTGTTTGCAGGTCCTGTGTTGTCATTCGGAAAAGAGCCTAATAAAACGAATATCGGTGCGGAGGGCGGTGTACATTTTTATTATAAACTGCTTAAGGGATTCGGTGTTTTTGCCGAACCTCGTTTGCGACTATACACTAAAGATATATGGTCGGGTGGAGATTTGACTCCTGTTCATGCGTCATTCTCGGTGGGAACCTCTTACAGATTTTGATTTATGAGAGTATAACGTGTACTCAAATATTGCAAGCTTTTTTAGGGATATTCCTTAAATATAGAATATAAGGCAACTAATTCGTAATGAAGAAGTTGCCTTGTTTATTAAATATAGTCATCGCCCAATTGAATTTGGGCGTCATTGACATATTTGCGGATGGAATGTTCTTCGTCTTTACGGCAAATAAGTAAGACGTTTTCGGATTCCGCTATCAGGTATCCTTCCAATCCGTCAATTACAGCGAGTTTTCCTTTCGGTAATACTACCATATTGTCTTTGCTGTTATATAAAAGTGAATAACATTTTAAACTGACGTTACCTTCTTGGTCTCTGTCTGATAAATCATAAAGTGATCCCCAAGTTCCAAGATCAGACCAACCAAAATCTCCTAATGATACATATACATTATCTGCTTTCTCCATAATGCCGAAATCGATGGACACATTAGGGCATGCTGGGAAATTTTCTTCAATAAATGCTTTTTCTCCATCAGTGGCATAAATTTCCTTTCCGGGCGCCAGTTTAGAAGTCAGCTCGGGCAATAAGGATTCACTCGCTTTGATAATGCTATTTACATTCCACATGAACAGTCCGGAATTCCAATAAAATTCTCCACTTTCTACAAATACTTTAGCTAATTCCAGTTCTGGTTTCTCGGTGAATGTTTTTACTTTGTAGAAGTTATCTCCGGCAGGCTCGGCAATTTGTATATATCCGTATCCGGTTTCCGGTCGATTAGGCTTAATTCCTAGTGTCAGTAGCTTTTCAGAGTGTGAGACAAAATCCAGTCCTTTTTCGATAGCGGCAAGAAATTCATCTTCCTTTAAAATAAGGTGGTCTGAGGGGGCCACTACTATATTGGCATTTGGATTCAGTGCCCTGATGTGATAGGAGGCCCAAGCTATGCATGGAGCAGTATTTCTTCGTGCTGGTTCTAGCAGTATTTGTTTTTCGTTTACTTCGGGTAGCTGCTTTTTAACTAAGTCTGCATACATTGCATTGGTAACGATAAGAATATTTTCTGTTGGTATTACCTTTTGGAAACGGTCAAACGTTTGTTGTAAGAGTGAACGACCGGTTCCGAAGAAATCTAAGAATTGTTTAGGCAATGTTTTGCGGCTAAACGGCCAGAAGCGGCTTCCAATACCGCCACCCATAATCACGCAATAATTATCCTTGTTTGTCATAACAGAGACTCTATTTAAAAGTTTCTGCTAATGTACGGCTTATTCTCTGAATATAGAAGTGTTTGAGATATGTTTTATTATTTTTTTCTCTTTTTTCCTACCAAACTATTGCAGATTCAAAATAATGTCGTATCTTTGCACCGCAATTGAGAAATCAAGTATGCCCAGATGGCGGAATCGGTAGACGCGCTGGTCTCAAACACCAGTGGATTCACTTCCATCCCGGTTCGACCCCGGGTCTGGGTACGAATAAACTCTGATAATCGCCTGATTATCAGGGTTTTCTGCTTTTATAGGGCGTACTAAATGTGTACTGAATGACGAATACAAAGAAAAGGTGTACTTTTATAATTTTTCTCCCTGTATCTTTATAATTTCTTAACTCTTATCCTGTCTTTTCTTCCTTATTATTGCCGATGTTTTCGGGAAAAGTGAGATTCTTACCTTATATTTGTAGTAAGAACGTTTAAAGGCACACGATTATGGAAAATCATATAGAAACCAATTTCAGAGAAATACAGAAGATATTAGATAGTTGTATAGCGCATGACTATAAAACTAAAGTAGATGCACTATTTTTAAAACGTGAGTATTTGACGCAAGCCCAGCTAAAGGATTATTTGCGGCAAGAAATTTTTCGTGTGACCGAGGATATTGTAGCTATTCAACAAAAATATCGTGTACTGCAATATATTGTACTGGATATGGATATTCCCGATTTTTTATGGGAAAGCAGTTTCTTTGAGGATTTGAACTCTGATGAAAAAAGAAAGTATATTAGTTTCCGGTGTTCTGATTTCGATATGGATGCATATTTACGTGAGCCATTCTGTTATGATGAACAGCTTCCTTACTTTTCCATCATTATTAATTTTGTCGTACTTTCTAAGTATTTGAACCATCTTCAAGAACAGGAAAGCGAATACTATATAGATACAGTTGCCATCCAAGCACAAGAACAGACCTTGCCAAAAGAAAAAGAAGCGAGTACGGAAAATAAACCAGTTAAGATTGTAGGTAAAAGTAATCCTTTTAAATCCGTACTTACCCAAAAGGAAATCAGTCTGCTTACTGACTGTATCAATGAAGCTCATGTTTTTACTACCACAATAAATGCAAGAATACTTACCGATTTTTTCAACTGTAAACTTGACGGTGTTCTGAAAGTTAATAATACACGTTTGTTTGCCTACCTTATGATGCAGCTTGGCTGCTATAATTATATTGTTTATGAATGGCAGTCTGTCATAGCAAACAATAAACTGATACTGGGAAAGATAAAAGGAGAACCGCTTACACGTACTGACCTGTCGAGTGCGACAGACCAAGCAAAAAACATCTATCCGAAAGGATATGAAATCATAGACAAATACATCGAACAACTGAAAAAAGGTTGAGCATAGATTGAACGCTCAAACAAAGGTCAATTAGATTTCATTTTCAAGCTCTTAACTTTGCCCCCGTTAACAAAAAAAACGAGGGTGCGCACCTTCATATTGTTTCACCTAAATTCCTAAACAATATGGAAAGAGATTTAGAGTTAAGAGTTTCCGAACTCGAAAAGATGTTGTTCCTTTCAAAGAACGTGCTTAGCTTCGATGAAGCGAGCAGGTTCTTGAACCTTTCTAAAAGTTACCTGTACAAGCTGACTTCGGGTAACTTGATACCCCATTACAAGCCGCAGGGCAAAATGCTTTATTTTGAGAAAGCGGAGTTGGAAGCATGGTTACGTCAGAACCCGGTCAAGACGCAGGCGCAGATAGAGCAGGAAGCGCAGAAGTATATCCTTAACCGTCCTCTAAAGAAATAACGGCTATGGAAAATAGAAAAGCGACAGAAGCCGGGCAGGACATCACCATGCAGAAAGAGGATTTCGCAGCCCTTTGGAAAACCATTCATCTAAAGGTGACGGACACTTACGAAGTGCCGCCCGAAATACTCTGGGTGAACGGCTCTACCATTGGCACGCTGGGTAATTTCAGTGCATCCACGGGTAAAGCCAAGAGCAAAAAGACATTCAACATTTCCGCTATCGTTGCGGCAGCGTTGAAGAATGACGAGGTACTGAAGTATTCGGCATACCTGCCACCGAACAAGCGGAAAATCCTCTATGTAGATACCGAGCAGAGCAAATACCATTGCCATAAGGTCATGGAGCGTATTTTGCGCCTTGCCGGATTGCCTACCGACAAGGACAGGGACGATTTTGTTTTCATCGTGCTAAGGGAGCAGACCCCCGACAAGCGGAAACAGATTATCGGCTATATGCTTGAAAATATGCCCGATGTGGGGTTACTCATCATTGACGGAATCCGTGACTTGATGTATGACATCAACAGCCCCAGCGAATCAACCGACCTAATCAACCTCTTGATGCGCTGGTCAAGCGGATATAACCTGCATATCCATACCGTACTGCATTTGAACAAGGGGGATGACAACACAAGGGGGCATATCGGTACGGAACTGAACAACAAGGCTGAAACCGTCCTGCAAATCACGAAAAGCCAGCAGGACGGCAACATAAGCGAGGTAAAGGCGATGCACATACGTGACCGGGAGTTTGACCCGTTCGCATTCCGTATCAATGACAACGCTTTGCCCGAAATCGTGGACGGTTATGTATTCCAACAACCTAAGCAGGACAGGAACTTTCCGCTTACGGAACTGACCGAACAGCAACACCGGGAAGCGTTGGAGAACGGTTTCGGCAAGCAGGTGGTACAAGGCTATTCCAATGTCATA
The DNA here is from genome assembly GCF_014287315.1 of Bacteroides sp. NSJ-39. NCBI lineage: Bacteria > Pseudomonadati > Bacteroidota > Bacteroidia > Bacteroidales > Bacteroidaceae > Bacteroides > Bacteroides sp. NSJ-39. The sequence continues at coordinate 103,705 of NZ_JACOOB010000002.1, forward strand.
GCGGCATTGAAACAGGGTTATGCGAGTATCGGTTACGAGCGTGGACGCAATGTCCTTGTGTCACTTAACAAGTTCCTTGTGAACAAGCGCATGATTGTGAAAGAGGGCAAGGGCTACCGCTATAATCCCGATTTCCATTATTAAAAGTCAGTTTGGTTTAGTCCGGGTGTATATACAAGAGGAATGGACTTACTATTTCCCAGTATCGAAACAAGCAGGTTTAGTATGGTACGGGTATATATATAACGGACTAAACAGGACTGGCGCACTTTTCAACTATTTTTTAATCCCCAAAAAAGAAAATGTTATGAATATCGAAGATGTGAAACAAATACCCATCGCAGACTATCTGCACAGTTTAGGCTACTCTCCTGTCAAGCAGCAGGGCAACGGCTTATGGTACAAATCACCGTTAAGGGAGGAACACGAACCGTCTTTCAAGGTGAATACTGACCGCAACCTTTGGTATGACTTTGGCGCAGGCAAGGGCGGCAACATCATCGCATTGGCAAAGGAACTCTATTGCTCCGACAGCCTGCCATACCTTTTAAACCGGATAGCGGAACAGACACCGCACGTCCGCCCGGTCAGTTTTTCTTTTCCCCAGCGTAGGACAGAACCGAGTTTCCAACATTTGGAAGTCCGTGACCTTACCCATCCGGCATTGCTCCGTTACTTGCAGGGACGGGGTATCAATGTCGAGCTGGCAAAAAGAGAATGTAAGGAACTCCATTTTACCAATAACGGCAGACCGTTCTTTGCTATCGGTTTCCCGAACATGGCAGGAGGTTACGAGGTTCGCAATTCCTTTTTCAAAGGCTGCATCGCCCCGAAAGACATCACCCATATACGGCAGCAGGGAGAGCCGAGAGAGAAGTGTTTGGTATTCGAGGGTTTTATGGACTATCTTTCTTTCCTCACGCTCCGGATGAAGAACTGCCCGACCATGCCCGACCTTGACAGGCAGGATTATGTCATACTCAACTCTACTGTCAATGTGCCGAAAGCCATTGACGTGCTGTACCCGTATGAACGCATCCACTGTATGCTTGACAATGACGAGACGGGGTATAAGGCGACACAGGCTATTACGTTGGAATATACCTACCGTGTGCGTGACTTCTCGGATAATTACAGGGGTTATTCGGACTTGAACGATTACCTGTGCGGCAGGAAGCAGGAACAGAAGAACAGCACCAGCCAAGCGCAGGAGATAAAGCAGGAAACCGGACAACGTGCCGCCCCAAGACAGAAAAGGGGCAGGGGCATTTAGTCCGGCAGGATTGCCAGCGGCAGGCGGTTTCATAGGGAGAGCAAGGTTATGTTTCGGTAGACCGAAACCACCTTGCTTTGCTCACCGCAAAGAAGATTTCTCCCGTTGGTCGCAATTTTTAAGACATCATCTAAAACGAAAAAGTATGACAGAGATAAAGGATAAGCCGGGGGGGCGCCCGGTAAAAAAGACACTGGAAAGACAGAACAGGGTAGTCAGTACGAAGCTGACAAAACTGCAATACTACGCAGTCAAAAGGCGAGCCGGAGAAGCCGGAGTAAAGGTCAGCGAATATGTCCGGCAGGCTATTATTACGGCAGAGGTCGTTCCACGTCTGAACAGGCAGGATGCGGACACCATCCGCAAGCTGGCAGGAGAAGCCAACAACCTCAACCAGTTGGCACATCGGGCAAACGCAGGAGGGTTTGCGCTTGTAGCGGTGGAGTTGGTAAAACTCAAAAACGGGATTGTCGAAATCATAAACCAGTTGTCCGATGATTGGAAAAATAAAAAAGGGAAGCGGTTTTAAGGGGTGTGTAAACTATGTGCTGGGCAAGGAACAGGCGGCTTTGCTTCATGCGGACGGGGTACTGACGGAAAGCCGGGGAGATATAATCCGCAGTTTCTGCACACAGGCAGGGATGAATCCCGGTCTGAAAAAGCCGGTCGGACATATTGCGCTAAGCTATTCGGTAGTGGATGCGCCCAATCTGACGGATGAGAAAATGGTACAGCTTGCACAGGAGTATATGCGTGAAATGAAAATCACCGATACGCAGTACATCATCGTGCGCCATCAGGACAGGGAACACCCTCATGTGCATATCGTGTTTAACCGCATAGACAACAACGGCAAGACCATATCGGACAGAAACGATATGTACCGCAATGAGCAGGTATGCAAGAAGCTAAAAGCCAAGCACGGGCTTTATTTCGCAGGTGGCAAGGAGCAGGTAAAGCAACACCGATTGAAAGAGCCGGACAAGTCGAAATACGAGATTTACACGGCTGTGAAGAATGAAATCGGAAAATCCAGGAACTGGCAGCAGCTACAAAAGCGGTTGGCGGAAAAGGACATCACCATCCAATTCAAGCATAAGGGAAAGAGTGATGAGATACAGGGCATATCCTTTACCAAAGGAGAATATACGTTCAAGGGTTCAGAGATAGACCGCAGTTTCAGTTTCTCCAAATTGGACGGATTTTTCGGAGATACGGGGTTGGTAACCGTCGCTGAACATAATGGGCAACAAGTTGGTGCACTAGTCCGGGAACAGGCTCCAGTCCGGGAGAACGGCGGTACATCTTTGTTTTCAGGTTGTGGGGGCTTGTTTTCTCCGAATCCGACAAATGAAGACCCTTATAATCCTTACTTAAAAAAGAAGAAGAAAAAGAAAAGACAACTTAAATTGTAAACGGAATGGACGATAATCTGATTTTAGAGGGGCTTCTCTCAATGGTTACTGAACTGAAAGAGAAGCAGGAAGCACAAATAACCCCAGCCAGTCGGGAGGAAACTCTCGAACGGTTTGGAGCGATTGAACAGGCATTGTCGAGGCTGCACAATAACCCGGCTGTTCCTGTGGAGAAGTTGCAGACTATTCAAAGTCAGCTTGACGATGTACGGAACAGGATACAAGGTCAGCAGCAGCATATTGAGGACACCAAGAAAATATCATTGGAAACCTATCGTTGTTTCAAAACAATGGTTGATACATTGAACGCTTACAGGACAGAGAAAGAAAGTGTAATTCCCTTACCGTTTTATCAACGGATTTACAACAAGGTTACTTCTTGGATTCGTCCGGGATTGTTTATCTTTTCGGCAGTGCTGGTTCTCTGTTCCGCTTCCATATGTTTGAACATTCGTTTGGTTACACGAATACAACAGTTACAGGACAACGATATAAAATATCGCTATTTACTGATGCAGGGACAGGCAGATGGAACGACCCTTGATTTGCTGGAGAACAATTTCAAATGGCAGAGAAATGAGCGTTTTATCCGAAGCCTGACGGATTCGGTGATTGATTTTGAATACCGCTTGCGGAAACAGGCGGAAGCGTTGGAGCGTGCAAGACTGCTCAACGAACAAGCCGAGCAGTTGAAAAAGGAAGCTGACAAGATGAAGAACCGTTAATACTGATAATCAGGAAGAAAGATATTTATGTTCTTGAACAGATAAACAGAGATAATCCGCTCAGATAATATCATTCTTCCTGATTTTTTATATATTTGGGATTGATGATGTTAAACATATAAAAGTAAAGAGTATGAATTCTGAAATAACCTTAGAAATAAATAGTTACAAGCATAATATATTAAGGTATGAATATGGCTTTTGTCGTAACATTGATTGGAAAGGTAGACCTACTACTGGGATATTGGGTGGAGACATCTATGTAGAGATGGAATCTGATAGCAGTAATGATGTATTGGAAATGCTGCTTGCCGATATGGACAGACCGCTTCAAAGTTTCTTTTTAAGGTCTGAACCCATACCTGTGTTCGGACGGATAATTCATACCAAGGATGACATGATGTTTCGTGAAATCGCTTTTGATGAAGCGTACCTTTATTTTCACGAGGAGAGTATGAGTGCGGAGGGAAATGCTCCTATGATTACTCGTTTCCTCATATCTCCTACACGGTTGGATATAAACAGAACCGTTAGAATGGACAGGAGAGTCAGCACGACTTACGGCTTTTGGTGGGAGGAATATAAGGAGGAAGAAAACTTTAAAGTAATTACTCGTGTTTTAGAAGAGGGTTCAGTAGGTGAAATTGTTGAAGTTTATTGGAAAGATGCAAATTCTCATCAAAGAATAAATGAATTTCCTCATAATGGTATAGCTACCTTATGTGCTGTAGTAAAACATGCAACTGAAGGTGATAAGGTTAATTTTATACTTGAATTTGATGATGGCACTTTCAAACGGTTTTCAGGTGTCGTTGATTCAAGAGGTATAGTAGAAGTGAAAAATGTAAAATTGTTATAATTGGAGGATTTTTATATGGTTAAGGTTATTGGTCTTTATAAAGACTCAGAAAAAAGTGCTACTTTAAATAAAGTTCATTTAAAAGCATATTGGGCAGATGAGGATGGTAATAAAATAGACAAAGGGTATTTTGGCTCTACGGTAAGATTATATATTGAAGAATATTGGGCTTACAATGTCCTATTAAAGATATTTTTAAAACAGGAGGACTTTGAAGAGGTAATATTCTTAGATATGTTGAAAAATATAATTCCTGCTTATTTTTTCCAAATGCAAAATTATTTAGAAGTTTGTTTAAAACAGTCTTATGATTATAAGAGTTTATTGTCCCAAAAAGAAATAAAACTATGTTGTGGCATTTCGAATGGATTTGGGTATTTTCAAGAAACTCCTATAATCGCTTCTATGCCAATAATCAACAAAATTCCTTGGATGGATATTGCTATCGGAGAATTAGGTGTTCAAGAAGTAAGAGGGAAGAAACATAATGAAAGAATTATAGAATATCATAGTGTTACTAATTCAAATTTTGATAAAGATGAGATACCTTGGTGTTCCAGTTTTGTTAATTGGTGTTTATATCAAGTTGGAATTGTGGGGACAAATAACGCATTAGCATATTCTTGGTTGCATTATGGAATAGAATTAAATAAACCAGCTTATGGGGCAATAGCAATTATGAATTATTCTCATGTTGGATTTGTGGCAGGAATCAATGACGACCATCGAATTATCTTATTAGGAGGGAATCAAGGGGATGCTGTTACTTTATCTCCAAATTCTTCAAAATTAGTGAAGTCATATAGATATCCAATTGGGTTTACACCTGATTATAATCTTCCTAAATATCATCTTAAAGGAAGAAGTTTGGATGTTTCATCAACGCGATAATAATCATTTTTATGAGCAAATTTATTTTATACATAAGCATGACAATATTAGGCTTTATATTCATGCCATTTTATGCTAATTGCCTGAATATTGATAGTACGAATATAAAATCTAAAACAAAAGACACATTAGTTTTTTGTTATAATTGTGATACATTAAGTCAAACTCTTGTTTTTCAGCGAATAGACGATATAAAAATTGATTTTGAACTAACCTCGTATAATAAGTTAAAAAATGAAATTAAGAGAGTAAATGGTGTAGCTGAAAATAAATACTCATCTGATTATGGCTCAGAAATGGATTTCAATGAAGATGGTGAGATGTACCTTGTTATAGAGTATTTATATGAAAGTGAAGAAATTTTTCTTTCTTTCAGATTTAATAAAGAGTACACTAAGGTTAATGTAGAGGTAGCTGATGAGGTGTTTCCAAATAAATATTGTCCATTACATTCAATCAAAGCATTATCAAAATGTAAAAGTAGGTGATGTGCTTTGGCAAATTTAGTCAAGGATATGGGCATTTTATATCTTATATTTAGTCTTTTGATTGTTGGTATTACTTCTATTTGTATTATTGGGTATGTAGTTAAAACAAGAAAATATCATTTCTTATGGATTATTGTTGTTTTGATAGTTTTATTGTATTCAGCAAATGAACTTTACAACTATTATCGAACATGTCAAATACCACGTATTATCCCGCTTTCATTTAGACAAGTTAATGCTGATGAAATTCATAGTATAATACCATATAACAAAAATTATCCAGTATATGTATTAGAATTTAATTCAGATAAAAAATTGGAGGATTTTTCTCGTGCTCCAAAAATAGCTTTTTTATCTCCTTTTATAGAAAGAAAAGGCTATCAGTCTATTTTAGAAATAGGAAAAGATTCTGTTCTTGAGAGTATTTATATATATCCAAGTAAAAAAACTAATAGATATGATTATATTGCTTTATTCCAAAATGATAATGAATCCATAGAGAGGCTACAACATTATAATATACTTTATTTTAGGCTGTTTTTTCTTGGTTATTTAGCTCCTATTTATGGTACACTATCTGTTCCTGTTCCAATGTTTGATAAACACAGTAGAGATTCAGACCAATTGTTTTTTAATAAATATATAATTCCATAATAACTTGATACTGAGTTGAATTGTGTATAGAATGTATATTATGAAACAAGGTAAAATGCGAAAACGATTATTTATTATAATTGCAATTGTGCTTATTGGATTTGTTGTCATTGAAAAAAATATCCAAACGACCAATAATATTAAGATATATAATGTAGGTGTAGATAGTTGCTGCACCTACTTGATAAATAATTTTGTTGATAATGAAATGCTCTTGCATTCGATATTAGAAGAATTGAATAATAGTAAATATCCTGTCAATTCTTTTATAACGAACGAAGAATCTGCAAGTTATTCAGATGGATCAGTTTATACTAATGGGACAAGTGATTTATTGTATTTTAAAAAGCACCATGATAAAACAGATAAGTTCTTATTTGTCAGTTTGTTTTTGTTAGAAAGAAACAACTGTGATTTGCAGATGAAATCTTATACAGACAGTTGTGCTGTTTATCTTGGTACTTTTGATGAATTAAGTGTTAATGTATTAAGATGCTCTCTGAATAAAATAGAATCGGAGAAATTTGAAAAAAAACATAACAATTTTCTATATAAGTTTTGCAATACAAAGGGAAAGTGTTTAGAAGTATCATATATGGACTGGGGGGGATGTTTTAGCTTGCATTTGGTTGATAACAATAAATAGTAAGAAAATACCTAAAATTATTTGATATTTGCGAATAATTTATTAGATTCGTTTGAAATAATACACCATAATTCTAATTATATCCATCTATGAGCCAATACAATAATATTTTTATAAGCAGAGACGATTTTCTGGATTATAAAGCAAAAGGAATCCCATATACCGGATTTGTCATAGGAGAAGGGTATGCTTTTGTGCAATATCAGAATTATTATGAGGACACGGAGGGAACGGTCATGGATATAAACGACAATATACCATCATACCAGATATGCATACCTAACATTGTTCAAATCCAATGCATTGATACCTCAAAGGAAATGATAAAAAAAAGCCTTAGAGGGCTGTTTGACAAAAACGGATGCGCAAGGTATGTCGTTTGTGAAGGAGATACCTTAGCATATATTGCAGAAATGTTTGACGTTACTGTTGAGGAATTAAAAAGATGGAATGATCTGTCAAGTGAGTATTCTATATCCACAGGACAAAGATTATTAATAATTGACATAACGGAAAGAAGAATTATAGATATACCAGAACAGGTCTACCATGGTGAAATTAAAGAATTGAAAGGATTAGCAGCTTTTGAGATGGACATAAACTCTCCTTCTTCAAACATTTTAGGAGAAGGGCTAAGGTTATTCACAAAATTCTTTTATGATGGGGTTAATGCCCCTGTAATTTGGATTACAGGACATACACTTGGAGGTTTTTCTCAAACACCACAAGAAAGAACTCAAGCATTCATGGACTTTGCTCCCACTGCATTCATTGGAGGAGCACTAAGAATTTTAGGACCTTGCAGTCAAATAACAAGTGGTCTTAATGGCTATAATGCTTATGTCAAATCTCCAATGTATAAACAAAATCTTTATAAGCCTAAAGGACACGGATGGCAAAAAGAGGCTGGAAAAATGTTTCAGCAGGCTAAACAACGTTTCAAAATGAGTGGAGAAGGTAAATCATTTATTGACATGGTAGAAACTTTCAACTTTTGGAATGATACCTCAGAAGAACATTTTTAAGTGGTATGAAACTTCAATAGATACATTAAACAACAAAAGCAATAAGTAATAATGAGTGCACCAGGTATATATTATCATATTGGGAAATTCTTAGTTTGGATTTGGCATAATCATACACAGAAAAAAAAGATAAAATATGAAGATATTATATTTCAATATCCAATAAAACTATTCTGGATAGTTGGCATTATTGTAGGAATATTATTCATCATAATAGGATATACATTATTCAGACTGACCAAAGACCTATGAGACCAACGGAAAACCGATGAATGGTCGGTTTGTTTCTAAAACGAATTATGGAATGAATATTCAAAAACGATAATAATGATTGATATTGTAGGACTGGAAAGTATAGGCAAATATATTATTTGGCTATGGAGTAAATATGTGAAACGAAAACATATACCTTATATGGACCTTGAGTTTCATTATCCCAACTATCTCTTTATAGCATTGGGGATTCTTGTATGTGCCATTATCTTGGGAATAGCAATTGGCTATTTTTCAATTAAATAAGGAAGAAAAATTGTACTATCCTCAAACTATCAGGTAAGCAATAAAAGCATCAAGTGGTATGACAGGTAAATTTATACATTGGATAAAAAAGAACGGTTGGAAAATAGTTGGTATCTTACTGGCTATGAATATTATTTACGTCTATTTCTCTGATAAATATTACTTTTATAATTCCGAAAATGTACGCTATACCATAGCCAAGTATAAGAATACAAGTTTTCTGGTAGGAAAAAGTCCAAAAACACAATATGATTTTTCTTATGAAGTGAATGGAAACAGCTATAATACTTACACAAGAGCAACTCTTAGCAATTACAATCTTGAGGAAGACAGACTACTTATTAAATATTCAACAAAGATGCATGGAGCAGGAGTTGTTGTAAAAACAGTTGTTCCTAAATGGGTTCTGGCTCCACCCAAAGACGGATGGAAACAGTTCCCTCCCGACATAAACTGGAAAGGCGCGGAGCTTGATACCGCCTATATGAAGAAAATGAATCTGGAAATACCTAAATAATGTTCATGTTGCGAAATAAGTTAAAACAAATAGGACAATTAGTAACAATTATATTGTTCTTTACAGCATTTAGTGTAAACATATATTTATCATGTTTTTATTTAAAGTCAATACCAAAATCGGAATATATCTCTGGCATGTTCCTTGGTGTCTTTATTTTGCAATTGTTTGTTTCTTTTTTGTTTATCATAACTGATTTATGGTTGCACTGCAACGCAATTCGTATAATGGCTGTAATTATGTTGGTAGCGACCTGTTTATTCAGTTTCGGATACATATATTACACAAACAGCAAACCCATAGCACCGGACATCTTTATATTAATGCAAGGCTGTGTGTTCATTTATTTGTTTTTGTCAATGGTCATTTCGCATCTTGTAAAAAAACATTATTAGCAAGGGAGGTCTATCCTTAAATGGCATTCTTTTGCAATTCATTAACATTAACTTGGCAAAGCTATTCATCAAATTTATGGAAATAAATCTCTCACAAAAAAAGAAATGGATATTTAGGATTATTTGCATTTGTGTTTTATTGCAATTGCCTATATTCTACTTTATGGATAAGTTCTATTATTTTAATGACAATAATATTCGTTATACAATTGGAACTTACTATAAAGATGGATTTGTTATCAATTCAAGTTCAAGTCAAGAAAAAGGATTCATTTATTATGTTGATAGTATTAGACATGTCGCAACAACAAGTAAATTTAATAATACAGATGTGTCTCATAAATACGCATTGATAATGTTCTCTGCGGTATTTCCGGGCAATGCGAATGTCTTAAGTACCATTGTTCCCAAATGGGTACTTGCGCCACCCAAAGACGGATGGAAACAGTTTCCTCCTGACATAAACTGGAAAGGCGCGGAGCTTGATACTGCCTATATGAAGAAAATGAATCTGGAAATACCATAAATAATGTTCATGCTGTGAAATAAATTGAAACCAATAGGCTAATCAGCAAGAAATATGTATTTACTTAAAGTCAATTTCTATACGGGATGTCTTTTAGCTTTTTATAATAAGGTTAGTTTATGGCTTTGTATATATCCAAAACAAACTAAACCTATTTCTATTAGCAGCAAAATATTTATGCTGGCGAAAAGAGAAATAGTCTTTTTCTTTTCGCCAGTATTTGTTTGGTTGAATTATTGGCAGTTTGCAGAAGTGATAAACTCCTTTATTTCTTCCTCACTTGGAAGTTCTATCATGTACTTCTGCACGAAGATGTTCGGGTCTAATCCGGCAGTGGCATATTTTACTAATGTATCTCCCTTTTCGGTACAAAGCAAGATTCCGATAGGTGGATTATCGTCCGGCTGCATCACTTCCGCTTTAAAGTGGTTAAGGTACATATTGAGTTGTGAAGCATACTCATGGCGAAACTTGTCTATCTTCAATTCCACAATGACATGGCACTTCAAAATGCGGTGATAGAATACAAGGTCAGCAAAGAAATAATCCTCATCAATCAGGATACGTTTTTGCCGGGCTTCAAAGCAGAATCCATGTCCCATTTCCAGCAGGAAGTGTTGCAGGTTGTCAAGAATGGATTGCTCCAAGTCGCTTTCTGTTACTAAGGCACGTTCATTCAATCCTAAAAATTCTAAAGTAACAGGGGTGTTGATAACATCTTTAGGCTGCAATAAGGCTGCTTGTTGCCGGACTAAATCGGAAAGAGCTTCCTTGTTTTTGGATAGTCCGCTACGTTCATAGTATAAAGACGCTATTTGCCGTTCCAGTTCTCTTGCAGACCAACAGCCACGTATTGCTTCCATTTCATAGAAAGCACGCTTTATAGGACTTTCGATTTTAGATATGAATTTTAAGTGAGAATATGGCAGCTTGTTGAATAATCTTTCTGAAGGAATACTCCATTTATTATGTTGTATTTCTGATGTTTGTAATTCGGCACACACTGAGTGCCGAATTGGCTCTGTGAATTCGGCGGACAGTGTGTGCTGAATTTCATTTCCCGACATGATATAGTGTAATACTTGTTCTTTCAGTTGTGGATAAACAAGGTACAGCCGCCTAAACTCACGAAATCTACGTTCATTCAGACCTTTTGTTTTCAGCCGTTGTTCCAGCTTCTTCAACAGTTGTTCGCCGTATGCGGCACGGTCTTCTCCGTTCTGCTCAAACTCCACGATATAGCACCCCATAAGCCAGTTACGGGCGGTAAGGGCGAGGTTTACTGCGTGTGCGGCTTGTGCCTGCAACGTGTTCTGTATCGTACTGATATGTTCTACTAATGATTCAAAGTCCATAGTTACAAAGATAAGTCTTTTATGGTTAAAACTTTAATTCGGGTAAGCTGTTTATTGCTTCCTCTTTCAATTTATCCACCGCACGAGTGTATTTCTCCGTATGCTTCAATCCGCTATGCCCTAAAAGACTGGCTACTGTCTTGATATTCGCACCATTGTTCAAAATATTCACGGCAAAGGAGTGTCTTGCACAATGCCAGCTTATGTGCTTGTCTATTCCGGCTCTTTTAACCCAACGCTTTACTGATTTACAGCAACTTTCGTATGAGGGCAAATCGAATATCAGACAATTCTTGTCTGCCGGAGCTTCGCCAATGATAGACAGCAAACCATCGTTCAGTGGAATAACTACACCGCTGCTGGCTGAATGTCCTTTTGTCTTGCTTTGCTCGAATTTCAATAGTCGGTTGGCATAGTCCACATTTTTATAAGTAAGGTCTTTCACATCACAGAAGCGTAAGCCGCAGTACAGACAGAAGATGAAAGCCCGTCTGACTGTCGGATTTTCATTGTCGTAATGGCAAGCTATCAGTTTCTGTATTTCTTCGGGGGAAAGTACATCTTTCCGGAGTATTTGGCTATCTACTTTGCATGTAACACCCTTACATGGGTCTTTCAGCATGACATCATGGTCTATGGCATATCGAACAACTTTCTTGAATCGTTGGAAAATGCTTTTTGCACCCTCGCCCACACTTCGGGATTGCAGGTAAGCAACAAATTGTTCCATCATTTCTTTGGTAATGAGTTCGGGCTTGATGCTAAATTCATTCACAGGATATTGTTCTTTCAAAAAGTCCTTGAAACGACTAAGCGCAATTTGCACCATACGAATGTCTTTCTTCGTGTAGCTGTTAATGTAGGCTTGATAATAATCTAAGAAATTAACCGTTCTGTCTTTCTTCAAGCGGTAACCAAGCATACTTTCCTTAAATTCCTGTTCACGTTCTGCACGTATCTTTGTGGCAAGCTCTAATGTTTCCTTGTTCTGTTGTCGTTCCGCAGGAGTACGTGGTTTGTCTATCAGATACAGGCTAAGGTTTTCTTTTCGCCTGTGATGTTTGACAGTAAACTTTGGTTTTCCTTGCATCTTACCGCTTTCGTAATACACCTGATTGCCGCTTTCATCCAATACGGGCTTTTCCTCTCTACCTAAATAATACTCCAAGTAAAGGCTGATTCTACCATCCGAAAGCTTATTTTGTTCCAGTTTCGGATTTTCTTTCGTTTTATTTTCTAACTTTGCCATTGTTTAGAGGTTTTATCCCGATTTAGGTACCGTAACCGGGTAAAATTACTAAATAGTTGATTTTCTTTTGTTTTCCGATATTGCAAAGGTATAAAAGAAAATTATATTTCAAAGTGTACTAAAAGTGTACTGAATAACAGAAAACGGGCAAAATATGGCAAAAATGGAGAAAATAGGAAATATGCAAACTATTGATAATAAAGGAGATAAGTTCTTTTGTCTTCCTATGATTTCTATGCCTTGTACCGGGTCTGGGTACTGAAGCGGAGAAAGTTGAAAAACTCTCTCCGTTTTTCTTTTCTATCCCTCGTAACTCGTTGGTCTAAATTGGATCAATCCGAAACTTCAGTTGTTTTCAGTCTGTTTCTTTCCGTATTAGGTTATGAATTAATTTTGAGCTTGTGCAAATTTATTCTTAATACTTAATGGATTTATGACTAATGATGCATGATTTTATTCGTCTGACAACTGTTTCTTTTTCGTCTGACAATTGTTAGACGAAAGAATAACAGTTGTCAGACGAAAGTTCAACAACTGTCAGACGAATAAAGTTATGTATGACGAGTATTAAATCACTGCGTACTGCCAATTAGTAATATAGGTAAGAAGAATAGATAAAGTTGTATTCTGAAGAACTGTTGCATTCTGAAAAATAGATATGCAAATGCTGTTTGTTAAAAGGAGATGGGCAATTCGCAAGACTGACTGAAATTTCCTGTTTATTCTGTTTTTGAGGTAAAGTAAGTTGAATTCATAAATTTTATCCAAAAGAAGGCAAAAGAATAAAATAAACAAGCGGAAGCGTAACACCCTGTCAATAAAAATACTATATTTATTGCAGCTAGAGAGCACTTTAAGTAATGCTTAAGAGGAAAAATGAAAAGTAGTATATATACTATATATTTTCTATTATTAATTACTTAAACACATTTTTTATGGAAGCCAAGAAATCAAAAAAGGCTGCAATTGAGAATCAACGGGGTTCTTGGTTGTTGATGGGTTTGGTTGTTGCGCTCGCTTTCATGTTCGTTTCGTTCGAATGGACACAACATGATGTCAGGGTTGCGGCACTATCATCAGATGATGAATCCATCTTTGTGACAGAGCTAGTTCCAATCACATTCCCTGAGGAAAAGCTGGAACCGCCTCCACCTCCCGAAAATAAGGTCGTAGACATATTAGAAATAGTAAAGAGCGATATAGAGGTGACGGATGAGGTTTCTACAGTATCAGAGGATATGAATGCAGTTCATGAAATTGTATGGATACCGCCTGTGGTGGAAACCGAAACGGTAGTTGAAGACGTTATTCATGTCAGCGTTGAGATTATGCCGGAGTTCCCGGGTGGTACGGCTGCTTTAATGAAATATTTAAGCGGTAATATCAAGTATCCGACGATTTCACAGGAAACCGGCTCACAAGGAAAGGTTATTGTTCAGTTTGTTGTAGATAAGGACGGGACGATAACGAATCCTGAAGTGGTACGAGGGGTTGATCCGTATTTGGATAAAGAAGCTGTCCGTGTGATCAGTTCTATGCCGAAGTGGAAACCCGGAGTGCAGAACGGTAAGAAAGTTCGAGTAAAATATACTGTGCCTGTGATGTTCAGACTTCAGTAATTGCTTGAAATAGATGAGTGTAAAGAGGGTATGTCAAGATTCGGAATCGAATGAGCCATTGACATACCCTCTTTTTCTATATTTGTTTTTTATCTTTTCGGTCATACCAGATATTTGAGAGTAAAGAGGGCTGCGAGAATATACATGGTGAGTGATATCTTCTTGAACTTACCCGATAGCAGATTGGTCAGTACATAACTGATAAGCCCGAGAACAATACCGTCTGAAATGCTATAAGCCATTGGAATCATAATGATACAGATGAATGCCGGAACTGATTCCGTGAAATCATCCAGATCAATGTCTTTGATAGGTGACATCATGAATAAACCGACCAACACCAGGATAGGGCAGGTTGCCGCACTTGGGATGGAGAGGAAAAGCGGTGCGAAAAGCAAGGCTATTCCGAAGCAGATAGCAGTTACAAAAGAAGTGATTCCGGAACGGCCTCCTTGAGCGATGCCTGATGCGCTCTCTACAAATGTGCTTACCGTATTGGTTCCTAACATTGCCCCTACGGTAGTCCCGATAGCATCGGCCATAAATGCCTGTTTGGCACGGGGCACTTTCCCATTAACCAACATTCCGGCTTTGTTGGATACGCCGACCAACGTGCCGATGGTATCGAACATATCAATAAATAACAATGTAAACACAGTAAAAGCCATTTGAGTGGTGAGCACTTTTGAGAAGTCGAACTTGAAAAATACCGGTTCCAATGAGGGAGGTATACTGACGATTCCGTTAAATTCGGTAATTCCCATCGGAATGCCGATCAACATTGTCAAAAGGATTCCCCATAGCATAGACCCTTTTACCTTTTTTATAAGTAACACGGAAGTGATGGCAAGTCCGATAAGCGCCAAAAGCGGAGAACCGGAAGTGATATTGCCGAGTGTCACTAAGGTTGCATCGTTCTTGGTGATAACTCCGGCATTCTGCAATCCGATGAAGGCGATAAAAAGTCCGATACCTGCCCCAATGGCGTTCTTTAGGGAGTCTGGTATGGCGTTGAGGATGGCTTCACGTAAGTTGGAAAGGGTCAGTAGGATAAACAGGATGCCTTCGATAAGCACTGCTGTTAATGCAAATTCCCAAGTATTACCCATACCCAGACAGACTGTGAAAGCGAAAAAAGCATTTAGTCCCATGCCGGGAGCAAGCGCGAACGGAAGTTTGGCCCATACCGCCATAATAAGAGTGGCTATTAAGGAAGCTGTGGCGGTAGCGGTGAATACCGCCCCCTTATCCATGCCTGTGACACCCAGTATGCTAGGATTCACGGCAAGAATGTATGACATAGTCAGAAATGTAGTAATACCTGCAAGAATCTCAGTTCTTACCTGCATGGAATGTGAATTGAATCCAAACAACTTTTGTAGCATATTCTTGTTTTCCATATTCTTCGAATATTTTTAGACGTTACAAAAGTAGATAAATTTTAGACAATCGGGGTGTATTCAGTTGTTGAATTCTTCTTGCGCCACTATTCTGTCTTTGCGATAAAAAACATATCTTTGTATCCGAGAATAAAAAACGAACGTTTGTTTTATGAATCTTCTACTTTCTATAAAAAGACCTTTTATTTGGCTTTCCCGTTTTCGCTATCGTTGCGGATATGGTGTGCATTCCCCTTTTGCTTTCAGTCTGATAACGGATGTGATTTATGAGTATACACCCTATTATGCATATCATGCTTTGCAAGAAGAGCAGAGAAAGAAAGTGAGAGAATGTGGGTGGAGTAAGAGTAGAGGAAAAATAAACCGCTTTTTGTTCCGGTTGGTGAATAAAGTACAACCTGCCACTGTTATAGAAGTGGGACAGCCTTCGACGGCTTCACTTTATTTGCAGTCGGCTAAGCCTTCCGCTTCTTATCTATTTGCTTCCGACCTCTCGGAACTGTTTCTGGATGCAGATACTCCGGTCGATTTTTTATATATGAATAATTATCAGAATCCTGAACTGATGGAAGAAGTTTTTCATATTTGTGCGCAGCGGGTTACTTTGAAAAGTGTGTTTGTGGTGCAGGGAATTTGCTATTCAAAGAAGATGAAAACGCTTTGGAATCAATTGAAGGAGGACGAGCGGGTTGGGGTTACTTTTGATTTGTATGACTTGGGTTTACTCTTTTTTGATAAAACAAAGATAAAACAGCATTATATCGTCAACTTCTGAGAACCTTTGTACGTTAACCTTATATAGATGATTAAAAAAGAAAATTATGAAAAAGAGCCTTGTATATACAAAAACCGGTGATAAGGGGACTACCAGCCTAGTTGGCGGCAGTCGTGTGCCGAAAACGCATATCCGCCTGGAAGCCTATGGGACAGTGGACGAACTGAATTCGAATTTGGGCTGGTTGTACACCTATCTGTTGGATGAGGCGGACCGTCACTTTATTTTAGGAGTTCAGCATAAGTTGTTTGCTATCGGCTCCCATCTCGCTACCGATCAGGAGACAATGCAGTTGAAACCTGCGAGTATTATAACTTCCGGAGATGTAGAAAGTCTTGAACATGAAATTGATAAGTTGGACGAACAGTTGCCGGAGCTTTGTGCCTTTATTATTCCGGGTGGAAGTCGGGGCGCATCTGTTTGTCACATCTGCCGGACAGTCTGCCGACGGGCCGAAAGACGTATTTTGGCTTTATCCGAAACTTGTACAATTTCGCCCGAAGTATTCGCTTTTGTCAACAGATTGTCAGACTATTTGTTTGTATTATCCCGGAAAATTAATTTTGATGAACAAAATAACGAAATATTTTGGGATAATAGTTGGAAATGATAGATTTTATTATACTTTTGCCGAAAAATAGAAAGCAAGACAAATTTAGTATTCACTTTAAATACTCAAAATTATGTATTGGACATTGGAACTAGCATCAAAACTTGAAGATGCTCCCTGGCCGGCAACCAAGGATGAATTGATTGATTATGCCATGCGTTCGGGTGCTCCTCTTGAAGTTATTGAGAATCTCCAAGAGATGGAAGATGAGGGCGAAATCTATGAAAGTATCGAAGATATTTGGCCGGATTATCCTAGTAAGGAGGATTTTTTCTTTAACGAGGAAGAGTATTAATTTTAACTAAGAACTGAACATATAAAATGCCCGATAACTATACAAAAGCTATCGGGTATTTTTTTGTATTTTACAGTGTTTAGAATACGGGCATTTGCCAAATGAAACCTACAGATACCCGGTTCGTAGTGTAGTCCGTTTGTCCCAATGCTTTGGCCCGGGAAGCAAAGTCATAGCAACGTCCTACGTATGTTACGAAGAAGTGCAGATTGGTTTCCATCGGATAGAATTCGATACCGGCAAGATATCCCCACGAGGTGCGGTAATTCCCTTTTTCCACTCCTTCGGAGGCTTTAGTGACAGATGCGGTCTCATACATCCCTTTCACAAAAGCGTTCCATTTTGGCAGAAAACGGTAGTTGCATTTGGCTACAACAGAAAGATAACCGGTGTCGAAGACGTTATGTCCGCCTTGATGTCCGACAATACTCGTGATGATTCCCTTGCGGTCGATATCTTCTTTCGAATACATGAAATCTACAAAGGCGTTCCACTTACCCAGATTCAGTTCATTACCTATGGCATAATAATACATATTATGATTTTTGGCTTCATTCATGATAGAGGTCGACCAACGAGTTTTGAACAAGTTGTTGAAGTTGCCATTCCAGTTCAATGTATATACCAGCGGCATTTTCCCGGATTTCAGATCGGGTACATTACCTTCGGTGTCTTCTGTAATCCCATAGGTACTGTCGAAAGAACCGTTGCGGCTGTTTAGGATTTGCAGATTCAGTTGCTGGTCGGGAGTGATATTATAACCAACATTCAATCCGGTCATGAAGTTACTCATGTAATCAATCATGTCGCAATATTGGTAGACATCAATCGGATTCAGATCGAATTCAAAACCACCGTAAGCGGCGCATTGCTTCCCGGCGAAAAGGCTGAACTGCTCATTTAGTTGGATACCAATACCTGCATAATCTATAGAGGTGGGAAGATTATCAATCATGCCGTTTGCATCGTTCGAGCGGTTAAGGCGTTGACGGTAACGGTAGGAGAGCCAGTTGTTGATATTACCTTTTGCCTCGATGCGGAGTTGGTGCATATTGAAGTCACCTTCTTGAAATCCGTCCCGGAAATGGGCATCAAAGCTACCTTGCATATTCAGATAAAGGTTGAACTTATCTGTTTTCTTTTTCACGTCTGTCAGTTCCTCAAATAAAGGAGTATTAGGAGAGAATTTGTCTTTTTTCTCTGCTTTTTGGGCATATATTCCCTGTATGCTGCCCGTGAGGAGCAGTATAAAAATCAATTTTTTCATAAGTTAGTCAGGGTTTAGTATTCGTTAAAATATTGCTGAATTTGCTTCCAGTCCGTAGTTTTGGTTAATGCAAGCATTAGCAATACACGCGACTTTTGCGGATTCAACTCCTGCGAAGCCACAAACTGATATTTAGCGTCGTCTACTTCTGCGTCAAGAGTCGTAGGACCGGTTGGAACACGGGAGGAACGAACAACAAGAATCCCTTTTTTACGTGCATCTATCAATGATGGGAAGATGTTTTTATGGATATTCCCGTTACCTACTCCGGCATGGATGATTCCTTTATATCCGTTGTTGAGCAGAGGAGTCATCATATCAGCCTCAATATTGGAATAGCTATATACGATACCTACTTTGGGGAGTGAAGTAAGGCGGGTCACGTCAAATACTGATCGGGTGGTATGCTTCTTGAGTGTTATCTGATTATAGAATACTTTTCCATTTAGTACATAGCCCAGTGCACCGGAATTGGGAGCTTGGAATGTCTGTACGTCAACGGTGTTCATTTTCACTGTGCTTTCCGCTCCCAAGATAAGTCCGTTCATGGCGATCAGTACTCCTTTGTCTTTTGATTCTGTGGCAGCGGCAGTGACTACGGCATTATAAAGGTTTAACGGTCCGTCGGCACTTAATGCGGTAGACGGACGCATGGCGCCTACCAATACTACCGGTTTATCACTTTTAACGGTTAGATTCAGAAAATAAGCGGTTTCTTCCATTGTGTCCGTTCCGTGAGTAACGACAATACCATCGATATCCGGACGTTTCAGCAGTTCGTTGATTTTCTTGGCAAGTGTAAGCCATACTTCATCGTTCATGTCCTGCGAACCGATTTTTACGATCTGCTCACCTGTAACGTTAGCGATCTCTTTGATTTCCGGTACGGCGTCAAGCAGCGCACCGATGGCCACCTGTCCGGCTGTGTAACTGGTTCCGGTGGCAGAGCTTCCTGTACCTGCAATCGTTCCTCCTGTGGCAAGGATATGAATATTCGGTTTTGCGGCAAACGCCATTGTCACGGTTAATAGTAGTGTTACTGCTATCAGACCAAATCTTTTGAATTGTTTCATAACTGAATGAAGTTTAGGTTAATAATATATAGTTAGAATATTTGTATAAAAAGCAACCCTAGTCCGATAGCAACAGCCGTTGATACAAGTCCGGGCATCATGAATGAATGATTCAGCACATATCTGCCGATTTTTGTTGTTCCCGTACGGTCAAAATTGATAGCGGCTACTACGGTAGGGTAGTTTGGAATAAAGAAATATCCGTTCACTGCAGGGAATAAGGCAATCAGCATATAGGGGGAGATACCGAGTGCAATGCCTAGCGGTACTAGTGCACGTACGGTAGCGGCCTGGCTATATAATAGGATAGACATCACAAACAGTGCAATTCCGAAAAGCCATGGCATTTGACGTACGATACCTTCGATGGAGAAAGTCAGTTGCGCCATATTACCTTGAAGGAACGTATCTCCCATCCAGGCAATACCGAAAATGGCGATTACCGCTTGCATTCCGGCAGGAAATACAGAGCCTTGTGTAGCTTTGATTCCGTCTGTTTTTGTTAGCAATAGGATGATGGCGGCAGCCGACAGCATGACGATTTCGATGATAGAGGACATTCCTAAAGTAACGATTTCACCATCGATAAGAAAAGACGGGCGCATCCCTTCAAAAGAGCCGAAAAGTACGATGAAGGCAGTAGCCAACATGAAGATGATAACAGAAATCATAGCTGAACGTTTGTTCTTGACATCCTTGATTTTTATTTTCTTGTCGTTGAAAAGCCCTTCTTTCAGACGTTTCTGGTATTCGGGATCTTCTGACAGGTTTTTGCCCACTCTCATAGAAAACAACGCACCTACCAAAACACCGGCAATGGTAGCGGGAATCGTAATCTTGAGAATATCGAACAGAGTGATGTCGAAACCGGCCAATAGTCCGAGTAAAGCAACTGTGGCTGCAGAAATCGGGCTTGCGGTAATCGCTTGTTGGGAAGCGATAACCGCGATACCGAGCGGACGTTCCGGACGGATTTTTGTTTCGGTGGCGACTTCCGCAATAACCGGTAATACGGAATAGGCCACATGACCGGTTCCGGCCACAAAAGTAAACAAGTAAGTCACTAATGGGCTTAACAAAGTAACGTGTGACGGATTCTTCCGTAATAAATGTTCTGCCAGCTTCACCATATAATCGAGTCCGCCGGCAGCCTGCATACAGGCGGCGGCTGAGATAACGGCTGCAATCATTAACATTACGTCGATAGGAGGAGCGGTAGGTTGCAGGCCAAAAACGAAGGTAAGTATCGCCAATCCGATTCCTCCCATCACTCCGAGACCGATTCCTCCCAAGCGTGCACCAATAATAATGGCAGTCAGAACAAATGCTAATTGTAATATCATAAGGTTATTGCGTTAAGTTTAAAGACAAAGATAAGTGATTTCTTTCTTTGTACTTTCTTTTTCCTGTATTAAGAACAAAAAAGTTATTGAATGGTTTTTGCATATTTATTAAAACAATAACCTTGTTGGTTGGTTATTATAAGAACTAACTAAAATGTCATTGTTATAAAACAACCGATATGAAACAGAATTTATCAACAAAAACTCGTACAGAAAGCGACTTGATAGGTAGTCGTGAGGTGCCGGAAAGTGCATTGTACGGAGTGCAGACACTCCGTGGTATTGAAAATTTTCGCATCAGCAAATTTCACTTGAACGAATACCCTTTGTTTATTCAGGCTTTGGCTATTACGAAGATGGGAGCTGTCGTTGCCAATCGCAAATTGGACCTGTTAACAGAAGAACAGGCAGACGCCATATTGAAAGCTTGTAAGGAAGTTCTTGAAGGCAAGCATCATGAACAATTTCCGGTTGATATGATTCAAGGTGGTGCCGGAACGACTACGAATATGAATGTCAATGAGGTGATTGCCAACCGTGCATTGGAATTGATGGGACACCGGCGCGGAGAATACCAGTATTGTTCTCCCAATGACCATGTGAACCGTTCCCAGTCTACTAATGATGCTTATCCTACCGCTATTCACATTGGTTTGTATTACACTCATCTCAAATTGGTGAAGCATTTTGGAGAATTGATAGCTTCTTTCCGGAAAAAAGGGAAAGAGTTTGCACATATTATCAAAATGGGACGTACCCAATTGGAAGATGCGGTACCGATGACGCTTGGACAAACTTTTAATGGATTTGCAAATATTCTGGAGCAGGAAGTGAAGAACCTGGATTTTGCCGCACAGGATTTTTTGACAGTCAATATGGGAGCGACAGCTATTGGAACCGGAATCACAGCCGAGCCGGAATATGCGGAAATGTGTATTGAGGCTCTGTGTAAGATTACAGGGCTGGATATAAAATTGGCGGATGATTTGATTGGAGCGACTTCGGATACTTCTTGTATGGTGGGTTATTCGGCAGCGATGAAGCGGGTAGCTGTAAAGATGAATAAGATATGTAATGACTTGCGGCTGTTAGCGTCCGGACCGCGTTGTGGGCTGGGCGAAATTAATTTGCCGGCTATGCAGCCGGGCTCCTCCATCATGCCAGGAAAAGTGAATCCGGTAATACCAGAAGTAATGAATCAGGTCGCCTATAAAGTAATAGGTAACGACCTTTGTGTGACAATGAGTGGGGAGGCTGCCCAGATGGAACTAAATGCAATGGAGCCGGTGATGGCGCAATGCTGTTTTGAATCCGCTGATCTGTTGATGAATGGTTTTGATACTTTGCGTACTTTATGTGTAGACGGCATTACTGCCAACGAAGAAAAGTGCCGTAGGGATGTTCATAATAGTATCGGGGTAGTGACAGCTTTGAATCCGGTAATCGGTTATAAAAACTCTACTAAGATCGCAAAAGAAGCTTTAGAGACAGGGAAAGGAGTGTATGAACTTGTATTGGAGCACAATATCCTTTCTAAAAAAGACTTGGATACCATTCTGAAACCGGAGAATATGATTAAGCCGGTGAAGTTGGATATTCACCCAAATCGTTGATTGGTATTTATAGTAAGTGGAATTGGTTTAAGATGAGAAATCGCCGAGCGGATCGTTGATCTGTTCCGGTGGTTTTGATGATGTACTACTTTGATTTTATACGGGAATAATTGCTAATTTATCCGGCGAAATGGTTATTGTTGGCGGCGGTTATATTTGTTTAGAATATGCGTCTATGTATGCTTCGTTCGGTTCGCAGGTGACGGTGCTTGAGAGTTATCCGGATTTGATTGCTCGTGAAGATCGTGACATTGCTGCAAGTGTAAAGGAAACATTGGAGAAAAAAGGCATTGTTTTTCGGATGAACGCGAAGGTACAATCTGTGAAGCATGTTGAAAATAGGGCTGTCGTTGTCTTTTCTGACTCACAAACTGGTGAAGTGTTCGAACTTGAGGCAGATGCTGTCTTGTTGGCTACGGGGCGCAAACCCAATACGAAAGATCTGAATCTAGAAGTTGCCGGAGTGGAGACGGACGCACATGGAGCCATCATTGTGGATGAATATCTGAAGACAACTAATCCGAATATACGTGCCGTGGGTGATGTGAAAGGTGGTTTGCAGTTCACTTATATTTCATTGGATGATTATCGGATTATCCGTGAAGATTTGTTTGGAGATAAGAAGCGGAAAACAAGTGACCGTAATCCGGTTGCCTACTCCGTATTTAACGTGGGTTCGAAATAAAATCAAAAAATAGACAGTTGTCCGTCATTGATAAAATATACGTCAATGGCGGGCTTCTTTTCAAAAAAAACAGTATGCCGCGATAGCCGACAAGGAGTTGGCTATAAAGTTATTGAATGAACGATGTCTGGAGTGTTCTATCTGCGCAATGTTCTTCAATTATGAATCAAGATTCTTTGGTTACGACAAGCACGTAAGGGAGTGGAGTCAACAAAACTGATGCCGGTACAGATTCCCAGCAGGACTTTTTTGATGAAGATGGTCATGGGAAGCAATACCTCCTTCTCCAGTTCCACAAAACGGTTATAAGGAATCTGACGCGGAAAAAGGTGTTTCAGATGTTTACAGACATACTCCTTGTAGTAATGCTTGAAACAACGGAAACCACCGGAGTGAAACAGGATTAGAATAACCATAATCTCTGCATCACTCATACGGTTGGGTTTGCTACGATGCCTGGTCTTCTTATCCTTAATCATATATTTTTCCTGTTGAAATGTAAATTCCTTGCAAAAATCATCGGCCATACAATAAATCTCTGTAACTTTAGACTCTGGAAACATAGTGGTAATCGTTTAAATGTTATAATTCAGCATTATAAATTTAATACTTTTATCGCTATGTTTCTAATTATAAGTGAAATATATTTATTCTTATATCGAACTCACGTGATTTTAGCAAGTGGAAATAGAATCAATAGAGAAATCACCGGAGTAGATAGATATCTGCTCCGGTGATTTTATTTATTTCTTTTTATCAAGATGTGGACTGGTGAATCCTAATTTGCGCAATCCTTTTTGTATGTCAGGATGCTGCATGAACAAGTTCCAAAGCAGTTGTGAACGATAGTTTTCAATCATTATGGCAATAGGTCCCTGATCGATGGCAAGATACTGTTGCGGATACCAATTCTCCGTTTCACTGAAGGCATCGTAGAAACCGTAGTCACCCCATGTTTTGTCCTTCTTCTGATACAGGTACTTCATTACGTCTATAGATTCTTCCGGTGTGTAAACAATGGAAGAAAGAGCGGCGGTCGGACTAATGACTCCGTGGTCTTCTTTCTCATTGGGAGCATGTGCGGCATACCCTTTGACAGAGTAGCTGGCGGTCAGTCCCCAACAATTTTCACCATATCCTTTGTAATTCTTGGGATTGCGGATGCAATAAGCGCGATTAGCCAGCGTATAGTTCTTCATTTCATCGAAGTAGTTGGCATATTGGTCTTTCAGCCCGTTCGGGTCAAGTCCCAAGAAAGAATAATGAGCCCAGAAAAGAGGCCCGACGTTGCCGGTCTGATATCTTAGGTTCATCGGCAGGTTCTCGGCTGTATGCGGCTTAACGATTGCGCCGTTTTCCGCCCAGCCTTCGTGGTAAACCTTTGCCGGAACTCCGTGTGTAGGTGAAGCGGCAGCCAAAATATACATAATCAAACATTCATTGAATCCACGTACACGGAAATTCATATCCCATTGATGTTCCGGACTCCAATGCCAGAAAAGTACATTCTCCTTATTCCGATACCAGTTCCAGTCCACGTCTCTCCACAGCTTATCCATGCGTGCGGCAAGTTCCCGTTCTTCTTTGTTGCCATTTGCATAGTATTGGTGTGCAGCTAGCAGACCTTGTACGAGGAAAGCTGTCTCTACCAAATCCCCACCGTCATCTTTAGGACTGAACGGTTTTATTTTTCCTGTCTCTCCATCCCACCAATGCGGGAAAGCTCCGTGAAACTTGTCAGCCCGTTCTAAGAAAGAGACTATTTTTTCCATTCGTGCAAATCCTTCTGCACGGGTGACGTAATTCCGTTCTATTCCGGCAATAATGGCCATAATGCCGAAGCCGCTGCCGCCTGAAGTAATAATATGCCGGTCGTTCAGTGGATAGTTGCTATCCACATTCAACCGTTCTCTTGCCATTCCGCTCACCGGTTCCGCTCCATTCCAGAAATAATCGAAAGTGCGTCTTTGTACGCTATCCAGCAATGCTTCTTCCGAGATTTTCTCCTCTTCCAGCAGCGTGAATGTTGCCATCTTCGTATCCCGGCTGTTGCCGCCGACCATGACTTGGAACTCTCCCGGCTCATAAACATAATCGAGGTCGTAGTTGTAGAACTTCAAAAGCTCCGGTGTGATTTTGAAAGAAATATTCTTTGATTCTCCGGCTTTCAGGAATACTTTTTGGAATCCTT
Organism: Bacteroides sp. NSJ-39; assembly: GCF_014287315.1. Classification (NCBI taxonomy): domain Bacteria; kingdom Pseudomonadati; phylum Bacteroidota; class Bacteroidia; order Bacteroidales; family Bacteroidaceae; genus Bacteroides; species Bacteroides sp. NSJ-39. The sequence continues at coordinate 129,113 of NZ_JACOOB010000002.1, forward strand.
TCAGTTCCTTCACCGGTCGCGTGACACTTCCTACTACATCACGGATATATAGTTGTACGATTTCCTGTCCGTCTCGTTTCCCTGTGTTTGTAAGTGTAACGGTGGCTGTCAATTCTCCATCTGTCCGAAGCTGTGAATGGCTCAGTTGCAGATTACTGTATTCGAACTGCGTGTAGCTGAGTCCGAAGCCGAAAGGATAGAGAGGGTCATTGCTTACATCAAGATAGTTACTACGGAATTTCTCAAACCATTTTCCTTTTTCCAGGGGGCGTCCTGTATTCTTATGGTTGTAGAATAAAGGAGACTGTCCTACATTTTGCGGAAAGCTCATAGTCAGTTTACCGCTCGGATTTACATCTCCGAATAACACGTCAGCAATAGCCGGAGCCGCTTCCGTACCGCCAAACCATACATTCAGAATAGCCGGAATATGTTTCTCTTCCCAAGTCAGCGTTAACGGGCGTCCGGTGAAAACGACGAGTACCACCGGCTTGCCTGTCTTTGCCAGTTCTGCCAATAGTTCTTTTTGGACATCGGGTATATTGAGGTCGGTACGGCTGCTCGACTCACCGCTCATCTCGGAAGATTCGCCTAAAGCCGCCACAATAACATCTGATTGGCGTGCCACTTTCAATGCCTCATTCAGCAATTCCTTATCCGTACGGTTGTCTCTGCCCAATTCTCTGCCGAACATCGTAGCTCTTTTTTCCAACTCAGGATCGGCAGTCAGATTACTGCCTTTTGCATAGAGTACGCGTGCGTCTTTCCCGGCTACTTCCCGGATTCCTTCCACCAGAGTCATCGGTTTGTTCAAATCCACGGCTACGCTCCAGGTACCCGGCATATTGGAACGGGTATCGGCAAGCGGACCGATAACGGCGATTTTCCCGGATTTCTTTAAGGGAAGTACTTCCTGCAGGTTCTTCAGTAATACAAAACTTTCAGCGGCAATCTTGCGGGCAATCTCTCTGCTTTCACGGGTATAAATCTCTTTAGCCGGACGGTCGGGGTCACAAAACTTATATGGGTTATCAAAAAGACCGAGTTTGTATTTAGCTTCCAGTATCCGGCGGCAGGCTTGGTCTATCTCTTCCACATTGACTTTATTCTCTTTCAGTGACTGGGATAACGTAGTCAAAAATCCTTCGCTCACCATGTCCATGTCAATTCCCGCTTTGAGGGCACGTGCCGATACCGTCGGCAAGTCACCGATACCATGCGGCACCATTTCGCTGATACCGGTATAGTCCGTCACAACAAAACCGTCAAATTTCCATTGCTTGCGTAATATGTCTGTCATCAGCCACTTGTTGGCAGTAGCAGGCACGCCGTCCACTTCGTTGAAAGATGCCATGACACTTCCCACACCGGCTTCTATCGCCGCCTTATACGGATACATATATTCGTTGAACATACGGATGCGGCTCATATCTACCGTGTTGTAATCTCTTCCGGCGAAACCGGCACCATACAGGGCATAATGTTTCACACAAGCCATGATATGGTTATTTGAGGTGTATGAGTTGTCTCCCTGATATCCCCGTACCATCGCTTTCGCTATTTCACCACTCAGGAAAGGGTCTTCTCCATTCCCTTCGGAGACACGTCCCCAACGGGCATCCTGGCTGATGTCCACCATCGGGCTGAATGTCCAGCAGATGCCGTCCGCACTTGCTTCAATGGCGGCTATGCGTGCCGACTGCTCGATAGCTTCCATATTCCAAGTGGCTGCTAATCCCAAAGGAATGGGGAATACAGTTTCGTATCCGTGAATCACGTCCATGCCGAATAGCAATGGAATCTTTAAGCGGCTTTCTTCTACGGCAATACGTTGTACGTCGCGTATTTTAGTCACTCCTTTGATGTTGAACAAGCCGCCGACTTGTCCCTTACGGATTTTGTCGGCGATGTTGCTGCTGGTTGCCTGACCGGTAGTGATGTCTCCGGCACTGGGAAGATTCAGTTGCCCGATTTTCTCCTCCAATGTCATTTTGCTTATGAGTTGGTCGATAAATCGGTCCATCTTTTCATTCTTTCCGCCCTGTGCGTGGATGCAGCAAGTTGCGGTCAAGCATACTAGAATAGTGAGGATTCTGTTCATATCTGTTTTTTACCTATTGAATTGTTTATTTTAAGTCCGGGCTGCTGAATCCTAACTTCTTCATTCCGTTCTGAATATCCGGGTCGGACATGAAGAGGTTCCATAACAGTCCGCTCCGGTAGTTTTCAATCATGCAGATAACCGGACCCTGATTGATAGCGATGAATTCTTTGTCGAACCATTGCTTGCCCAGATTGAATGCGTCAACGAAACCATATTTCCCCCAAATCTTATCTCCCAGTTTGTAATAGAAAAAATGCAGGGCTTTCATTGATTCTTCCGGTGTGAAAGGGAAGGAAGTCAAGGCAGCGGTAGGGGCGATTACACCATTATCATTGTTCGGAGAATGGGCACTGTATCCGTTATCACCGTCACTGGCGGTCAATCCCCAACAGTTCTCGCCATAACCGGCATAGTCCCTCGGATTGTCAACACAATAATTGTAGTTAATTAATGCATGGTTCCGGGTTTGTTCCTCATAATTGGCATATGCGTCCGACAGACCTTTCGGGTTAATTCCCAAGAAAGAATATTGGGAAAGGAAAAGAGGACCGCCGTTATCCGTACCCAGCGGCAAAACATAGTCATAATAAACTTTTCCGTTTTTCATTCCGCCGTTGTTCGCCCATCCTTCGTCATATACAACTTTATCAATAGCGTTTGTCGGTGAAGAAGCTGCGAGTACGTATGCAATCAAACCTTCATTCCAACCGTTGATTTTCATGCCCATCTCCCAATTATGGTTAGGACTCCAATGCCAATACAGTGCATTTTCTGAACTTTCTTTGCGGAACCAGTTCCAGTCTATAGCTTTCCATAATCTGGTAATGTCGCTACGAAGTTTGTTTTCAGTTTCAGTATTATTTTTGAAATAAGCTCTGGCTGTTAGCAATCCTTGGAATAAGAGAGATGTCTCAACCAAGTCCGCCCCGTCATCTGTATCGCTAAACGAGTGTGTAAAACCGCTGTCTCCATGTATCCAATGTGCATAAGCGCCATGATATTTCTCGCATTTTGTATCCAGAAAAGTTACAATCTTTTGGATTCGCTCCAAGGCTGCTTCTTTTGTAATAAAGTTTCTTTCTGCTGCCACGATGATTGACATTACTCCGAAACCTGTTCCACCTGTAGTGACTGTATTTCCCGAAGTACTTCTTTCGCGCGCCATACCGCAATCAGGATGACCGAAATCCCAGAAATAGCTGAATGTTTGTTTTTGGACCAGTGTCAGCAATTCTTCGTCATCAATACGGTCAAATTTGTCAGAATCTTCCATTCCTGTTTTTATACTATACACCTTTCCTGTAAAGATGGGTTCACCGGCTGATGATTTTATTCCCGGATACACTACAAACTTATAACTGGAATAATTCCCGAGTGAATTTATCGGAGTGACGGTCACTTTTTTGTTATCATCATCCATTTGGTAGTTGATTTTTAGTTCAAATTCATCTTCACCATCCAATTCGATGAAACGGATATTCTTAGCAACGCTCGATTTATCTACTGCATCCGAAAATTGCAGTACGATGGACGCTTCCGGGTCAATATTTGTAAAAGCCGATAAGTTCTGTTGTTCACCGATACTGATAGTTGTTAATCGAAAATCGGTGGTTACATTTTCGTTATCGTCACTGCAAGAAGTTAGTAGTGCAATGACAATCAGGAAGATATAAGTAAATGATAAATATTTTTTCATGGCATATTTAGTCTTTAGTTATATATAGATTTCGTATCTCGCTCTTTTTGAGAGCCTTGTTGTAAAAATGGAACTGGTCGAGTGCGCCGAGGTAGTGTGCGCCCCAATCTTGGGCAGTAGCACCTTCTGTCAAACTTGGTATTGTTTGAAATTGCAGTGTTCCGATAACTAGTTTTCCAACATCGCTGAATTTGAGCTTTCCGGAAATCATTTTTTGAGCTTCGCCTTCAGAAAGAGCTTTTGAAAGAATCTCTTCTGCATTTTTATAAACAGTCAGTTTGGAAGTTGTCTCATCATATTTGAAAGAAAGATGTACCCAGTCATTGATAAACACATCATCTATCCTGCACTCTTCAGTTCGTTCGGCATTGCCGTTGCGCAGATGAACTTTGAAAAAGGCTTGCGTATCGTTTTCCGAATGACTTTCGAGATAGATATCCAAATTACCCCAGAACTGTTTGGTATTGGATATCCCGAAGATGCCGGTCGCTTTATTGCATTTGGTAGCTTTCATCCAAAAAGAGACAGTGAAACTACCTAAATTCTCAATACTGTCTTTCATTGCTTCCGGAGTTTCGACTACCATATAAGTATCTGTCGCACCTTGATATGCTTTACCGTTAATACCTTCCGCAAAGTGGGGAGTGCCGTCGGCGGTAATGCCGAAGTTATAGATACTGTTGTCCTCTAAATTATCCTCGAAAGCCAATCCCAACTTCATCGGGTTATAAGGCTTTTCCGGCAGTTCTTCCGGATAATCGAAACCCGGGTGGTCCATATCCTGGAAACAGGACTGAACCATGAATCCGAGGAGAAACAAAGCGATGGATGAATATATATATTTTTTCATATCAATAGTCGTTTAATATATTATAGGTAATCTGGATTTTGTTTCAATACACCGTTAGACTTGTCTATTTCTTCTTGCGGGAGCGGCAATAATGCATGCTTCTTTTGATAACCGAAACTGCCTAATACATCTTCTGCAATTCCCCAGCGTACCAAGTCGTAGAAACGGTCGAATTCCATAGCGAGTTCCGCTCTTCGTTCTTGACGGATAGCGTTCCGCAGTTTCACCTGGTCGTCTGTCGTGACTTTGGGCAGGATATTGGTATTCTTACCTCTGGCACGGCTGCGTACCATCTCCAGATAATCTTTGGCAGCCTTCGTGTTATTCTGTTCGATGGCTGCTTCTGCTGCCATCAACACTACATCAGCATAGCGGATAAGGCGGATATTGAACCAGAAACCGAACTTAGTATATTTAGCGCGATAAGTAGGGTTCGTATAAGCCTTTTTATTGAAATACTTGGCAATCACATCATTTGTGGCAACCGGCTTCTCATTATAAGGTTGATTGGCAGGAATTAACGAAGGAGATTCTCCTACCTTTATGAAATACAGGAGCGTTTCATCTTTGCGGGGATCACCGGCTTCAAAGGCATTCGCCAATGTTTCGGTCGGTGTATTCCACCCCCATCCCATATTCCATTCACCGGAACCTCTGACGCCCTGCACCAATGCGAATTTACTACCTATATCTTCACTTTCGGGCAAAGAAGAGGTGGCGGTACATTGCAGTTCGAAAATAGACTCACTGCAATTCTCACCAGATTCGCGGAATATATCGTTGAAAGGCGTATTCAGATTGTATATTCCGGAGTTGATGACATCTGTTGCGGCAGTCCAGAGGTTAGACCAGTCGTTGCGCATCATATACGTCCGGGCGTGCAGGGAACGGGCGGCTCCCCAAGTCAGGCGACCGATGTATTTGCTTTCCCACGTGCGGGGCAGATACTTTTCCGCTTCTGTCAAGTCCCGGTCTATCAGTGCGTATATATCGCTGACGGACGACTTGGGGATATTGGCATCCGATGACTGATTAATCTTAAAGTCAATCAAGGGAACTTCACCGAATGCACGCACCAGATTGAAGTAGCAATAAGCCCGGAAGAAGAGTGCTTCCGCCTTATTGACGAGATTACCATCCGTCAGATTGCCCGCTTTCATTGATTCGAGCAGTGTATTCACTTTGTGGATAAGGTTGTAGTTGGCGCTCCAGTAACCTTGCAACATACCGTCACTTGCGTCATAATTGAACTCGTCATACATCTTGGCAGCACCCGCTCCGTCTGTCGATGTACTGCCTTTTTCCGCGTCTTCCGAACGGAAGCTGTGGATGGCAAGTGCGGTTGTTCCCGATGTCAGGGCATAGTCGCGCATGGCAGCGTACATTCCGAATATTTCGCTCTCGTACGTACCACCGACGAGGTCGGTGTCGATAAGTTCCCCTTGCGGAGCCTGGTCCAGTAAATCGCTGCATCCCATTTGGGCGAATGACAAAGTGCAGGCAGCTACTATATATAGAATTCTTTTTTTATTCATAGTCATATAACTTTAGAAATGAAATTAGAAAGTAAGATTCAAACCGAAGGTATAAACGGTCGGCATCGGATAAGTGCCGTTATCTACCCCGAAGGAAGTAGCGCTACCACCGATTTCGGGAGTGTATCCACTGCATTTGGACCATGTTTTCAAGTTCTGTACGTTGGCATATAACCTGAGTGATTTCAGATAAATCTTTTTCAATAAGCCCGGGTTAAACGTATATCCCAGTTCGATATTACGGATACGGAAGAAACTGCCGTCTTCGATGAAGTAACTTGAATTCTGGCGGTTGATACTTCTCGATGGGTCAAGGATAGGTTCCCAGTTGGAAGTGCCCTCACCGTTCCAGCGGTTCATGCGGCGGAGCGAATAGTTGTTTTGGGAAAATTCGTCCGACTCCCAGTTACGGTAAATCTCATTACCATATACCCCCATCATGTCCATACTGAAATCGAATCCTTTGTATCCGGCACTGATAGTCAGGCCATAGGTGAAATCGGGGGTCGGATTACCAATCATAGTACGGTCTTTGTCATTAATCTCACCATTCCCGTCTACGTCCTTGAACTTCAGGTCACCCGGTGCTACGGTACTCAATGTATTTTTAGGAGAGCTCTGAATATCTGCCTTATTCTGATATACACCTTCCACCTGGTAGCCGTAGAAGTAACCGATGGGATACCCTTGGGATACTCTTGACGGACCGGATACGATGGCATAATCCTTGTTTACCAGTGATTTTACCTTATTGTCTATCGTGGTCAGGTTGGCGCTGACTCCATAACTCCAGTCCTCGCCGATGCGGTCATTCCAGGAAGCGGTCAGTTCCCATCCTCTGTTTTGGATTTCCCCGATATTTTCCAATCCGGGAGTAGAGCCCGAAATACCGGGAACGGAAGTCAGCAAATCCTTGGTCGTTTTGTTATAATAAACGGGAGACAGGCGCAGGCGTTGTTTCAGAAGATTCATTTCGAAACCGGCTTCCCATGAATAGTTGCGTTCCCAGCCTAATGTCTGCGACGCCAGGTAAGCGAGTCCTTTTCCTTCGACGATGTTGTCACCGAATACGGCAGAGCCGGAGTTGACGATTGTAGGATAAGCCGGATAGTTATAGCCGCCTGTATTTTGGCTGCCTAACACGCCCCATGAACCTTTCAGTTTCAGATAGTCGATGACAGATTGGTGCTTCATAAAATTCTCTTCCGAGATTACCCATCCGGCGCCGAAAGAGTAGAAATTATCCCATGTGTTTCCGGTACGCTTGAATACGGATGAACCGTCGCGACGATAAGAAGCGTTGAACAGGTAGCGGCTTTGGTAGTTGTACAGTGCCCTGATCAGGTAAGACATGGTAAAGCGTTTGTACTGTGAACCGCCGTTTGTAGCAGTGGACTGGTCGCCGATAGTGGTAATCCACCATTTGTCGTCATTCTCGCCAATGCTGATGCCGTCGCCCAGTTTCTGGCTTCTGCCGGCATCCAGTGAGGAATATTCGTTGTAGTTGGTTGTCATACCACCTGTCAGTGTAATACCGTGTCCGCCGAATTTTCCGGTATAAGTCAGTACATAGTCGGACTGTGCAGCCATGTTTGTCAATTTTTTCTGTGTGATGCCTTCACGTTCGCCTACATTTTCTTTTTCTCCTTTATCTGCATTGTACAAGTAGATGATAGGAGAGTAGAGGCGTGACTGGTCGGAACTGTAGTCCATAGCGAATGTGGCACGGAAAGTCAGGTTTTTCAGTAAGTCTACTTCCCCGTAGATATTTCCCGCCATGCGGTAGTTGATGGCCTTGTTATGCTGTCCTCTGTACTTCACGTCAATCATCGGGTTCGATACCTGTGCCTGCTGGAAGTCCGGCAAGAGTTGCAGAAGTCCGGTTTCTTCATTGGCTACCGGTGCGATGGGGGCTGCCTTGATGGCTGCGCTCACGCCTTTAGCGTCCGGCGGAAGCATACGTACACCGTTAATCTGGAAGCCGAAACGCAGGAACTTAGTCATTTCGTATTCACTGTGCAGATTGATAGTCAGCTTGTTCAGTTTCTCGCTCTTGATAGAACCTTCTTCCATGGTGTAGCCAAGTCCCATGTAAAACTTGCTTTTATCCGTAGAACCGGTGATGCTGATATTGTTGTTGGTCAGGAAGCCCGTTTGGAAGATTTCGTCCTGCCAGTCGGTGTCGGCTGCCCAGTTGGTATAGTCGAACGGGTCTAATCCCTGGTTATTACGTTGTTCGTTGTATAATTCCTTGAATTGGGCGGCATTGGTAAGTTCCACACGGTCGCCGATATGTTTGAAACCTACCGAAGCGTTGATGCTGACGGTAGTCTGTCCTTCTTTGGCGCGTTTGGTCGTGATGATAATTACGCCGTTTGCACCCCGTACGCCGAAGATAGCCAGTGAAGACGGGTCTTTCAGAATCTCCATAGATTCGATGTCAGCAGGATTCAGGTAGTTGATGTTATCCGTGAAAAGTCCGTCTACTACATATAAGGGAGTATATCCGTTGATAGAGTTTGTTCCGCGGATTCTGATTTCCGGGTCTTGACCCGCCCTGCCGGTATTGACGATTTGAACACCCGCAATTTTTCCCTGGATGGAAGCCAACGGATTGCTGGCAGGCTTGGTGGCTATATCAGCCGCTTTGACTGTTTCGATAGAACCGGTCAAGTCTCTTTTCTTCGCGCTGCCATAGCCGATAACGACAGCTTCTTCCAATGCAAAAGCTTCTTCTTTCATGACGACATTGATAGTAGTACGATTGTCTACTACGATAGTTTGTGACGTCATTCCGATAAAGGAGAAAGTAATTTTATCGCCTTTCCGGGCAGAGATGCTATACTGACCGTCTATGTTGGTGACGGTTCCGGTGCCGGAAGCATCTATTTGCACGGCTACTCCGGGTAGTGGTTCGCTTGTTTCTGATGTGACGATACCTTTTATCTCCCGTATCTGTGCGGATAGAGTGGTGACTGCCAATAAGAAAAATCCTAATAGAAGTCCTTTCTTTAATAGAGAGATGTCCTTACAAAATGAATGGGTAAGTTGGTCTTTCATTCTATTATTAGTTTTAGTTTAACATTAAAATCCTGTCAAAACTTTGTTGGGCTCGTACGCTTCCCGATTCGTCCGTTTTGACAATGGCAAATGTAGAAAGTATGAATTTATACTTGCTAAAAACAGGCTCACTACGGATACATCGCTTTGATTTTTAACATTTAAGCGACCTCATTATTACCTCTCATTCAATTGTAATGTGCATTAAATGAGTGATATAACGAATTTATAACTTCAAGAAGAAATCGTTGAGATTCTCATTGGGCGGGATATTAATTTTCTTTCTCAACCGGTAACGGCTGTTTTCCACTGCACGTACGGAAATATTCATTAGGGCCGCGATAGCTTTTGAATCCAGATTCAACTTCAGGCAGGCACATAATTTCAAATCGTTGGCAGTCAGTTGCGGATAAAGCATTTTTAATTGTTTGAAAAATCCGGTATGTTTTTCTTCAAACTTGATAAGAAACATTTTCCAGTCTTCCTCGGTGTCGAGGTTGTTGTTGAAAAGCATATTGATTTTATGAAAGAGCGGTGCGAGCGCTTTGTTGTTGTGTGTGCGATAGAACTCTTCTATTTCATCTTTCATCTGCGTGATAAGCTCGTTGCGCTGGATGACGAAAGAAGTCTGCGAAAGCAGTTCGGCATCCTTCTCTTTGATTTGGTTTTGCAGTTGCTGGTTCATCCGGCTTAGTCTTTTCGCTTCGCGAAGGCGGATTTTTATCAGATGTCGGTTCCGGTAACGGCGCAGGATGAGTATCCAGACTATCCGTAACACGAGTAATGTGATGATAAAATAGCCCAAGATTGCCCAAATAGTCTGGTACCAGGGAGAAAGAACTGTGAAAGTATATTCCAGTGTAGGAGAGCAATTCCCCAGATTATCTATCGAACGTAATAAAAAGGTATAAGTTCCTTTGGGAAGACGTTCGTAGGTCACTTTGTTGATTCTTTCCGGTTCCGACCATTCGCTGATTCCTTCCAGTTTATATTGGAAAGATACATTGTGTGCCAGTACGTCATCCGTTGCGAATCTGATTTCTATCGTATTATTGGTAAATGGAATCTTGATAGCCTCATGTTCACTTTCCTTATGAAGTGCTTCTCCCGTTTTGGACAAGGCGGAAAAGGATTTGATATAAGGAGTGGACAGCGAAATGACATTTTGCTGCTGATTGTTGGGGCAGAGCAGAAAGCCGTTGTCCAGACAGATGAGGCTGGTTGAATCCGTGAGGGCGATAATCCGCTCGAAATGATTGACCATGGACATGCCGTTATAGTTGATGTCTATTTTATCTTCTATATGGTTTTGCGAACCGTCGTGGACAATGCGGTAGATTACATTATCTCCCATTACATAAAAATGGTTTTTGTCTATGTCGGATACATTTTTTATTTCCGTCAGGTTGCTCAGGCAATGTTTCAACGGTTCGTACAGTTCTACTTTGCCGCCTATGTCATTATAAGTGTAAAAGGAATTTCCGCCCAGCATGACAACTCTTCCGCCGATTTTGAAAAGGTGGAGCTTGTAGGGTAGTTCCCGGTCTTCGCCGTAGTATTCCGAAGTTTTTATTTTTGTCATGTCCTCGGAAAGCTGGCAACGGTAAACTCCTTTGTTCATGTGCTCCAACCATACATTGTCGAGATGGTCTATTTGGATGTTGACGATAGGCTGGCGAATGTCGTCAAGAATGATTCGTTGTGTGCGAGTATCTATGATTTTCAGGGATGCGTATGTGCCTAACAGTAGATAATGCTCTTTGGCAAGAATGGTAAACACTCCCCCTTGTACATTGATGGGAGTAGTAACTGTCAGTTGTTCGTCAATCACTTTTAACCCGCTGTTGGAACCGCAATATAACTTTCCGTCTATAATCTTTAAATCCCAGATTTGCTCTTTAATGTTCTCTATCGTTTGCAAGTCGCCAGGCAATGCGTTGATATTGTTCAGATCGCTTTGGCTGATATAGAAGAGTCCCTGGTTGGTACCGATAAATAGTTTGTCGGCAAAAAGTGCGGCTGCATATACGGCACCGGTCTTGCCCGTAGGATCGGTGTAGCAACTGAGTTCGGGAAGTATCTGGATGCAGGTAATCCCGTTGTCGAGTGCCAGCCAGGTGTTATGATACTTATCTTCGTGAAGAAACAGGATCGTATTGTTTTGCATGTAGGCGTCAGAGTTGATATGCTTGATAATCTTCCCTTGTCTGTCTATCATATATACTCCGTTGAGAATCGTGCCGAGCAGATAGTGACCATTCTCCTTTTGAATAGCGCAATTGATGTTTGAATTAATCCATTCCGGTGCGTCACTCAGTAATCTGAACGTATCTCCATCATATATGAATAAACCGCTGTTCGAAGTGACTACCAGCCGTTGGTTTTCCGCATAGGGAAGCACGGCTTTCACTTCTTTGCCCAGAAATAGTTCGCTGTGTGGGATAAGGGTGAAACGACCTTCTTTCAGACGGAGCAGCCCCTTATGTGTTTCCTGTATCCATAACTCACTGCCGACTTGCATTAGGAAATGAAAATTCTCCTGTTTGGTTATTTTCTCTGTTTTTCCTGTCGGCAGGTGGTGGCGGAAGATGCCGCTGAATGATTGAAAATAGATGGATTCCCCTTGCGGCAGGATTCTCCATATATCATCATTCTGCCAATTGTCTGTCGGCAGTTCTTTGCTGAGTGAGGTATAAGTCAGTTCCCCGTCGGGCTGCCGGCTCCATTTACCGAACTCTTCGTAACCGCCGGTATAGATTTCGTTGTTTGAAACAACATATACAGAACGCACTACTTCTGCTTTGGGGAGCTTGTTCAATTTCCATTCGATACCGTCAAATTCGAGCAGTCCGATGTCATTGCCAAAATAGAGTATTCCATGCTCGTCTTCACTGATAGACCAGTTTTTGTTGGCTGCGCCATATTGTGTTTTGCTGAAGTTGATGATTAACGGATTGTTGATTCCGGCAAATCCTAAACTAAACCAGAGCAGGCAGATAATAAAACAAAGTGATTTTTGCAGAAAGAACATAGTAGTACGTTTTTTTTGAGTGCTGATGCAAAGATAGAAATTCTTTTTTTATTAATAGCTTTAATGTTATGATGTTATAGGAATAATTGCTAACTTATCCGGCAAAATCGTTATTGTCCGTTACCTCGAAAGAAGCGACCTTTGCAATATGAAATGAAACAAACTGAAAAAGCTGATTTTAAACTTATAAAAAGATAGGAATATGAATGTATTTGATGTTATAATCATTGGTTTCGGCAAAGGCGGGAAGACCCTTGCTGCAGAGTTTGCAAAACGCGGACAGAAGGTAGCTATTATCGAACGTTCCGAAAAAATGTATGGTGGCACATGTATTAATATCGGATGTATCCCGACAAAGACGTTAGTACATCAGGCAAAAATAGCTTGGGGCAGGAAAGAGACCGCCTTTGAGGAGAAAAGTGATTTTTACCGGCAGGCGATTGCCGTGAAAGAAACGGTAACCGGTGCATTACGAAACAAGAACTATCATAACTTGGCGGACAATCCCAATGTGACTGTTTATACAGGTACAGGCTCGTTTGTTTCTTCCGATACGGTCGCAGTCCGCACGGTTACGGAAGAAATCCTGCTGACATCCAAACAAATCATTATCAATACAGGAGCGGAAACGGTCATTCCACCCATTGACGGAGTGACGGACAATCCTTTTGTCTATACCAGTACTTCAATCATGGAACTGACAAACCTTCCCCGCCGTCTGGTCATTGTCGGCGGCGGTTATATCGGGCTGGAGTTTGCGTCCATGTATGCTTCGTTCGGTTCGCAAGTGACTGTGCTCGAAAGCTATCCCGAACTGATTGCCCGTGAAGACCGCGATATTGCGGCAAGCGTAAAAGAAACATTGGAGAAAAAAGGCATTGTTTTCCGGATGAACGCAAAGGTGCAGTCGGTGAAGCACGAGGAAGACAAGGCAATCGTCGCCTTCACTGATTTGCAGACTGACGGGGTATTCGAACTTGACGCCGAAGCCGTATTGCTGGCGACAGGTCGCAGACCTAACACGGGAGGTCTTAATCTGGAAGCGGCCGGAGTAGAAGTAGATGCGCGTGGTGCTATCATTGTCGATGAATATTTGAAAACAATCAATCCCAATATACGTGCCGTAGGTGATGTGAAAGGTGGTTTGCAGTTCACTTATATCTCATTGGATGATTACCGGATTGTCCGTGAGGATTTATTCGGAGATAAGGAACGAAAGGCAAATGACCGTAATCCTGTTAGCTACTCTGTTTTTATCGATCCGCCATTGGCGCGTATCGGGCTAAATGAAGAGGAAGCTCGCAAGCAGAACTTGGATATTATTGTGAAGAAGCTGCCCGCTATGGCTATACCGAGAGCGAAAACATTAGGGGAGATGGACGGATTACTGAAAGCTATCATTGATAAGAACACGGGAAAGATATTAGGTTGTATGCTTTTTGCACCCGATTCCGGTGAAGTTATCAATACGGTTGCCATTGCCATGAAGGCAGGGCTGGATTATACTTTTCTGCGTGACTTCATCTTTACTCATCCCAGTATGAGCGAAGCGTTGAATGATTTATTTTCATAATGATAATTTCATGTGTTGGAAACCCTGGTCTTTCAGTGTGAAACAGAAATTACCCTTGATTGCCGCTGTTTACAAGTGAACAAAAAAACGATAATTTGTGTTTCTTTAATTTAAGATGTATATCTTTGTTCCCGAATTATAAACACGTGAATTTATGAAAAAGATTTTTGGTGCTTTAATGATTGCCGTATGTTTCGGCATGGTGATGCCTGTCCAGGCGCAAATACACTTTGGTGTAAAAGGAGGTTTGAACTTGTCAAAGGCAAGTCTCTCTAATGTAGGCGATAATTTTAAAAAGGATAATTTCACCGGTTTCTTTATTGGGCCGATGGCCGAGTTTACTATTCCAATTGTAGGATTGGGAGTGGATGCTTCTTTGCTTTTCGCTCAAAGAGGTATCAAGGTCTCTGATGAAGATGGAGATATAACCGTTAAACAGAACGGCATTGATATTCCTGTAAATCTGAAATATACTATCGGGTTGGGAAACCTGGCAGGTATTTATCTAGCAGCAGGTCCTGATTTTTATTTCGATTTTGAAAAGAAAACAGGGATCGATAAGAAGAAAGCTGAAGTAGGTATTAATGTAGGAGCAGGTTTGAAGTTGCTGAATCATTTGCAGGTAGGGGCTAATTACAATATCCCATTGGGGGATACTGCTGATATTGATACTGGCGGCTCTTATAAAACCAAGACTTGGCAGGTGTCTGTTGCCTATATTTTTTAAATAGTCTGTCATTTTACATCGTATATAAAAAAGAGTTTCCGGTGAACGGGAACTCTTTTTTTTGTTCGAGGGCTGCCCTGTTGCAGCCTCGAAACTGTTTCTGCCCAATCCTGCCTTAAGAAGCGTTTTTCTTTTGAGTGTTCTCTCTTCCTTCTTTTTCATTCCCCATTTTTTTATTGTATTTTTGTACCTGCAATGAAAAAATATGTAGATGTCATATTACCGCTTCCGCTTCCGAAGAGTTTCACTTACTCTTTGCCGGACGAATGTGCGGAAGATGTGAAGATAGGCTGCCGTGTGGTAGTTCCTTTCGGGCGAAAGAAGTTTTATACGGCTATCGTCCTTAACGTTCATTATTGTGCTCCAACGGAGTACGAAGTGAAAGATATATCTGCATTGCTGGATGCTTCTCCCATTTTACTACCCGTTCAGTTCAAATTTTGGGAATGGATAGCCGATTACTATCTCTGTACACAGGGAGATGTGTATAAAGCGGCACTTCCTTCCGGCCTGAAGCTGGAGAGTGAAACGATTGTTGAATATAATCCCGATTTTGAGGCGGATGCGCCATTGCCGGAACGGGAACAACGCATTTTGGATTTACTTGCCGTAGATGCGCAGCAGTCCGTCACTAAACTGGAGAAAGACAGCGGCATAAAAAATATTCTTACTGCCATCAAGTCCCTGCTCGATAAAGAAGCCATTTTTGTAAAGGAAGAATTGAAACGCACTTATAAGCCTAAGACAGAGGCACGAGTGCGGCTTGCGGGTACGGCAGATGAAAAGCAACTCCATATTCTGTTTGATATTCTGTCTCGTGCTCCGAAGCAACTGGCGTTGCTCATGAAGTATGTAGAGTATTCAGGTATTTTAGGAACCGGAACTCCGAAAGAAGTCTCCAAGAAAGAATTGTTGCAACGGGCTAATGTGGCTCCTTCGGTACTAAACGGGCTGGTGGATAAGAAGATTTTCGAAATCTACTATCACGAAATCGGACGGTTGAATAAACAGGAGAAAGAAGTAGTCGAGCTGAACGCCTTGAACGAGTTTCAGCAACGGGCACATGATGAAATCGTTCAGTCTTTCCAGGAGAAAAACGTTTGTCTGCTTCATGGAGTAACGTCCAGTGGGAAGACGGAAGTGTATATTCATCTGATCGAAGAAACGATTCGTCAGGGAAAGCAAGTCTTATATTTGTTGCCGGAGATTGCCTTGACTACTCAAATTACAGAGCGTCTGCAACGGGTCTTCGGTGCTCGCCTGGGGATCTACCATTCTAAATTCCCCGATGCCGAACGGGTTGAAATATGGCGGAAACAACTGGGAGAGAACGGGTACGATATTATCCTGGGTGTTCGCTCTTCCGTGTTTCTTCCTTTCCGGAATCTGGGACTGGTGATTGTGGACGAAGAGCACGAAAATACGTATAAGCAACAAGATCCTGCTCCCCGCTATCATGCCCGTAGCGCGGCTATTGTACTGGCTGCCATGTACGGAGCTAAAACTTTGTTGGGTACGGCTACTCCCTCTATCGAGTCATGGCAGAATGCAAGAGAGGGAAAATATGGTTTCGTACAACTGAAAGAACGATATAAAGAAATCCAGTTGCCGGAGATTATTCCGGTGGATATTAAGGAACTGCATCGTAAAAAGCGGATGGTCGGACAATTCTCGCCACTCCTGATACAATATATGAAAGAGGCTTTGGAACAGAAAGAACAAGTGATTCTCTTTCAGAACCGTCGTGGGTTTGCCCCGATGGTGGAGTGTCGTACCTGCGGTTGGGTGCCTAAGTGTAAAAATTGCGACGTAAGCCTTACCTATCATAAAGGAATTAATCAATTAACCTGCCACTACTGCGGTTATACGTATCAACTGCCGAAATCCTGTCCTGCCTGCGAGGGAACAGAACTGGTGAACCGTGGTTTCGGTACGGAAAAGATTGAAGATGACATCAAAATTCTTTTCCCGGAAGCTGCCGTAGCTCGGATGGACTTGGATACTACACGTACCCGCTCGGCTTATGAGAAGATTATTGCGGACTTTGAGCAGGGAAAGACGGACATATTGATTGGTACGCAAATGGTATCAAAAGGGTTGGATTTCGATCATGTCAGTATAGTAGGTATATTAAATGCCGATACCATGTTGAATTATCCCGATTTCCGTTCCTATGAGCGTGCTTTTCAGTTGATGGCACAAGTAGCGGGACGTGCCGGACGTAAGAACAAACGCGGACGGGTGGTATTGCAAACCAAGAGTATCGATCATCCTATCATTCATCAGGTTATTGCCAATGATTATGAAGATATGGTAGGCGGGCAGTTGGCGGAACGGCAGATGTTTCATTATCCTCCCTATTACCGGTTGGTATATGTTTATCTGAAAAATCATAATGAAGCGTTGCTGGATCAGATGGCGGCAGTGATGGCGGATAAGTTGCGGGCTGTATTTGGCAATCGGGTATTAGGTCCGGATAAACCTCCTGTTGCCCGTATCCAGACTTTGTTTATCAAGAAGATCGTCGTCAAGATTGAGCAGAATGCCCCGATGGGACGTGCACGGGAGCTTCTACTACGCATTCAGAGGGAAATGATCGAAGACGAACGCTATAAATCTTTGATAGTTTATTATGATGTAGACCCAATGTAATGAAAATGAAGAAAATATTATTTGTCTGTTTAGGAAATATTTGCCGTAGTTCTACGGCTGAAGGTGTAATGCTTCATTTGATAAAAGAAGCAGGACTGGAGAAAGAGTTTGTGATAGATTCTGCCGGAATCTTGTCTTATCATCAGGGTGAATTACCGGATAGTCGGATGCGTGCTCACGCGGCTCGTCGCGGTTATCAATTGGTACATCGTTCGCGTCCTGTCCGTACGGAAGATTTTTATAATTTTGATCTGATAATCGGTATGGACGACCGGAACATAGATGATCTGAAAGACAAATCTCCTTCCCTGGAAGAATGGAAGAAGATTCATCGTATGACGGAGTACTGTACTCGTATCCCGGCAGATCATGTCCCCGACCCCTATTATGGAGGGGCTGAGGGCTTTGAATATGTGCTTGACATACTTGAAGACGCTTGTGCGGGGCTGCTTACTTCTTTAACTCAGGATAACTGATCCGGGTGTGATAAGCAATCTTTAGTTTTTCTTTGAATACGGCTTTCACAGTGGCTATATCCTTGAAAGTGATAGGACATTCTTTAAAGTAACCTTCAGTGACTTGGGAATCGATAATCTTGTCGACCAGGTTGCTGATTGTCTCTTCTGTATATTCCGGAAGACTGCGTGATGCAGCTTCTACAGCGTCTGCCATCATCAAGATGGCTTGTTCTTTGGTGAATGGATTCGGACCGGGATAGGTGAACAGTTCTTCATTCGGTTCTTCGTCCGGGTGCTCGTTCTTCCAGGAAATATAGAAATATTTTGTTTTTCCCCGTCCGTGATGAGTACTGATAAAGTCCTTAATAACCTTAGGCAGATTATGTTTGTCGGCAAGTTTCAATCCATCTGTCACGTGACTGATGACTACTTGCGCACTTTGTTCATAACCTAGATTTTTATGTGGATTGACTCCTCCTGATTGATTTTCGGTGAAGAAAGCCGGATTTTCCATTTTCCCGATATCATGATATAAAGCTCCGGTACGCACCAACTGACTTTTGGCGCCGATACGGATAGCTGCTTCCGCTGCTAGATTAGCTACCTGCATGGAGTGTTGGAATGTTCCGGGCACAGTCTCGGACATTTGACGCAGTAAGTCGTTATTAATGTTTGAAAGCTCTACCAAAGTAACGTTGGAAGTAAATCCGAACGTTTTTTCCAATAAGAATAATAATGGATAGGCGAACAGCAATAAAATTCCGTTGATAAAGAAATAGGTATACATCCGTATATTCAACTTCGAGAAATCGTTGGCAAGTCCGTTTTCTGTCATCAGTTCAAAAGAGAAATAAACAGCGGCGTAGGTCAGTATGACTAATAATGCCGTTCGGAAAAGCTGTGATCTCTGTGACAGTTCTCTCAAACTGAATATCGCAACCATACCGGCAGCTAGCTGAGTGAGAATGAATTCATGTGGAAAGCGTAGTGATATGGAACAGATTAATATTGTGATGACATGAGTCAGAAACGCAGTTCTCGAATCAAGAAACACGCGGATAATAATAGGTAGCATTGCATACGGAATGATATACACATTGAATAGGTTATGTGTCATCATAAAAGCCGTAACAATACTATAAAATACAATCAATGTAAAGAGTAGCGACAGACTGCCCTTTCGCTGATAATAATCTTTTCGGAACAAATCAAGATAGAGCATAAAGCAAAGCATTAACATGCCGACAAACAGAATTTGTCCGCCAAGAATCAGACGGCTTTGTCCCATAGATTCGTTTCGCTTGATGGACTCTTTACGCAGGGATTCCAAAATATTATAAGTTTCCGGACTGATGATCTCGCCCCGATCGATAATTTTCTGACCACTCACAACCAAACCGTTTGCCCAAGAATAGTTGTTCAGTATCTCCTCTTTGGCTGTCTGAGTCCGTTGTTCGTCAAAAGTGAGGTTCGGGCTGATATATTCATTCAACGAACACTGCCGTAGAATTTCCCTGTTGAAGTGAACGGAGTCTGCCGTAAGTAAATACTCGTATGCCTTCTTTACCGTGTAAATACCTTCGATGGGGTGCGAATTGGCCAACTTGTCATCTATTACCATGATGGCGGATGTGCTATCTTTGTAAAGTTGCTGTATAGCTTCGGTAGATACAATGCCCGCCTGATAAATCTCTTTCAGCGTACGTTCGATGTAGCGTAAATAATCTGTAGAAGGAAGAATCCCTTTCAGGTTCGTATGATAGTTCTCTTTTAGTTTGGCTACCGCCTCCTTTTCGACTTTCTTGTCGAGCTCATAATAGGGCTGGAAGAGGGCCATCAGGCTGTCTTGTTCTCGTTTCACTATCGCTTCATCTTTATAAATAGGAAAATCGAAAGTTGCGATTAACTGTCCGTATTTCCAAGGCTTGTTTATATCAAACTGATAGTTGAACTTGCCATCGCGCGGCAGGAAATAGACAATCAATGCCACAGTACCTATGAATAGCAGCGATTTATATGACAAATCTTTCCATGAAAAGCTCTTTTTTTTCTTCAAATGTTCCATATCCACTGAAATTTTTGCGAAAAGTACAAAAAAAAACAATAGTGTGGAAAAAAAGGTTTAATTTTGCCGCGATTTACCTATACTAACCCAAATTATGGCAGAAAGAAAAGTAAGAGTTCGTTTTGCTCCGAGTCCTACGGGAGCATTGCACATTGGTGGTGTGCGTACAGCTTTGTATAATTATCTATTTGCGCGTCAACACGGCGGAGACTTAATATTTCGTATTGAGGATACTGATTCTCACCGGTTTGTTCCGGGAGCGGAAGAGTATATCCTCGAATCTTTCAAATGGTTGGGTATCCACTTTGATGAAGGAGTGAGTTTCGGTGGCGAACACGGTCCTTACCGTCAGTCGGAGCGTCGCGATATCTATAAAAAATATGTGCAGGTTCTGTTGGAGAACGGAAAAGCATACATTGCTTTTGATACTCCAGAGGAATTGGATGCCAAACGTGCGGAAATTGCGAACTTCCAGTACGATGCGTCTACGCGCGGCATGATGCGCAATTCATTGACAATGCCGGAAGAAGAAGTAGATGCGCTGATTGCAGAAGGCAAGCAGTATGTTGTCCGTTTCAAGATAGAGCCGAATGAAGATATTCGTGTGAACGACTTGATTCGTGGAGAAGTTATCATCAATTCATCCATCCTTGATGATAAGGTCCTTTACAAATCGGCTGATGAACTGCCTACTTATCATTTGGCGAATATTGTTGACGACCATTTGATGGAAGTTTCTCATGTGATCCGTGGTGAGGAATGGTTGCCTTCCGCACCATTGCATGTGTTGTTGTATCGTGCTTTCGGCTGGGAAGATACAATGCCGGAATTTGCTCACTTGCCTTTATTGTTGAAACCGGAAGGAAATGGAAAATTGAGCAAACGTGACGGTGACCGTTTGGGATTCCCTGTGTTCCCGTTAGAATGGCACGATCCGAAATCCGGAGAAATATCTTCGGGCTACCGTGAGTCCGGTTATTTGTCGGAAGCGGTGATCAACTTCCTTGCCTTGTTGGGTTGGAATCCGGGTAACGATCAGGAAGTAATGTCGATGGAGGAATTGATAAAGCTGTTTGATCTTCATCGTTGCAGCAAGTCGGGAGCCAAATTCGATTATAAAAAAGGTATATGGTTCAACCATCAATATATACAGCAGAAACCTAATGAAGAAATTGCGGAACTGTTCTTGCCATTTTTGAAAGAACAAGGTGTGGAAGTTCCTTTCGAAAAGGTGGTGACAGTAGTTGGCATGATGAAAGACCGTGTCAGTTTCATTAAAGAATTATGGGGTGTATGTAGCTTCTTCTTCGTAGCTCCTACCGAATATGATGAAAAGACGGTGAAGAAACGCTGGAAAGAGGATTCTGCAAAATGTATGACTGAACTGGCGGAAGTCATTGCCGGTATCGAGGACTTCAGTATTGAAGGACAGGAGAAAGTCGTTATGGACTGGATTGCAGAGAAAGGTTACCATACAGGTAATATCATGAATGCCTTCCGTCTGACATTGGTGGGCGAAGGAAAAGGCCCGCATATGTTCGATATTTCCTGGGTATTGGGTAAAGAAGAAACAATAGCTCGTATCAAACGTGCAGTTGAGGTTTTGAAGTAATCGACATAGTACTATGCTTTACAACCTGGCAATAGTCATTTATGACTTTATCGTTCATCTGGCTGCACCGTTCAGCCGCAAGCCCCGTAAGATGATGAAGGGGCATTGGGTGGTGTACGAACTTTTGCGCCAGCAGGTGGAAAAGGGGGAACAGTATATCTGGTTCCACGCTGCTTCATTGGGAGAATTTGAGCAGGGGCGTCCGTTGATAGAAATGATTCGGGCAAAATATCCTGCTTATAAGATATTGCTGACTTTCTTTTCTCCTTCGGGCTATGAGGTGCGCAAGCATTATCGGGGAGCGGATATTGTCTGCTACCTGCCGTTTGATAAACCCCGGAATGTGAGGAAGTTCCTTGATATCACTAATCCGTGTATGGCGTTCTTTATCAAATATGAGTTTTGGAAGAATTATCTGGATGAGCTTCACAAGCGCCGGATTCCGGTATATAGTGTGTCGTCTATTTTCCGCCGCGACCAAGTGTTTTTTAAATGGTATGGCGGTACCTATCGCAATGTCCTGAAAGATTTCGACCATCTGTTTGTACAAAACGAGGCTTCCAAACGTTATCTGTCGAAGATTGGCATTCTCCGTGTAACAGTGGTGGGAGATACCCGTTTCGACAGGGTACTGCAAATACGTGAGGAGGCGAAAGACCTTCCGCTGGTGGAGAAGTTCAAAGGAAACAATGCTTTCACTTTTGTTGCCGGCAGTTCGTGGGGACCGGATGAAGATCTGTTTCTCGAATATTTCAATAATCATCCGGAAATGAAACTGATTATCGCTCCGCATGTGATTGACGAGAATCATCTGGTGGAGATTATTGGTAAGTTGAAACGTCCGTATGTGCGCTATACTCGTGCCGATGAAAAAAATGTATTGAAAGCGGATTGTCTGATTATCGATTGCTTCGGCTTACTGTCTTCCATCTACCGCTACGGAGAGATTGCTTATATTGGTGGCGGTTTCGGTGTTGGTATTCATAATACGCTGGAAGCTGCCGTGTATGGTATCCCTGTCATTTTCGGACCGAAGTATCAGAAATTTATGGAAGCCGTGGAACTGCTGGAAGCGAAAGGTGCTTACTCCATCAAAGATTACGAAGAACTGAAAAGCCTGTTAGACCGTTTCCAGACAGACAAAGACTTTTTAGACGAGACGGGAAAGAATGCCGGATATTATGTGACCAGTAAGTCCGGTGCGACGGAAAAAATCATGAATATGATTAATTTTTGATGTTTCTATAAAAAGATAGCGGGAGACTCTTTCCGAAAAGAGTCTCCCGCTATCTTTTTATAAGTCATCTGTAAAACAGGCTTATTCTTCTTTATACCATTGCGAATACATCAAATAATTGTGGGCAATCTTCTCGTTCAGTTCCTTTGCCTGCTCCGGGTCTACTTTCTTGATGAACTTGGCAGGTACGCCGCCCCAGATGCTTCCGGGTTCAATCACAGTATTGCTTAGTACCAGCGATCCGGCCGCTACGATTGCTCCTTCACCCACTACGGCATGATCTAAAATAGTAGAGCCCATGCCGACTAATGCATAATCTTTGATGGTCGCTCCGTGAATGGTAACATTATGTCCCACAGAAACATGGTCGCCGATTTCAATAGTCGATTTCTGGTATAATGTATGCAAGACACTTCCGTCTTGGATGTTAACACCATTACCGATCCGTATAGAGTTGACATCTCCCCGTAGCACGGTACTGAACCAGACGCTACAGTCATTTCCTATCTTTACATCTCCTATAATAGTTGCATTGTCTGCGAGAAAACAGTTTTCTCCGATTTCGGGAGTGAATCCGCGTACTGATTTTATTAAAGCCATGAGATTTGTTTGATTTAATAATGTTTTTTAGTTGATACTATAATTATGTTGCCCGACACCCGGGTTCCAGATATCTTATCTTTAAATAGAAGTAGTGGCTTTCTGTAACCAAGCTTTTTCTTCTTCGTTAAGATCCGGAGATAGCTTTTCGTAAACAGTCTGATGATAATTATTCAGCCATTCGATTTCCTCCTTTGTCAACATCTCCTTGATGATCCCCTTTTTGCAGATAGGACATAAAGTGATAGTCTCAAATTTAAGATATTCTCCAAACATTCCCTCTCCATCTTTGCAGACTAACGTCAGATTCTCCGTACGTATCCCATGACTGCCTGTCTTATAAACACCGGGTTCGTTGGATGTAACCATGCCGGGCTGGAGAATTACAGGGTTTTCATTCATGCGAATGCTTTGTGGCCCTTCGTGTACACTCAAGAAATGCCCGACACCGTGCCCTGTGCCATGGAGGAAGTTCATTCTGTGATTCCAAATAGGCATACGAGCCAGTACATCGAGTTGCGCACCGCAGGTTCCGGCTGGGAATTTGGCCATAGCCAATGCTATGTGTCCCTTTAATATTAAGGTATAATCCGTCTTTTCCTCTTCCGTCAGTTCGCCTAATGCGATGGTACGAGTGATGTCAGTGGTTCCGTCCAAGTATTGTGCCCCTGAATCTAAGAGTAGGAATCCTTTAGGTTGAAGAGTTACATCGCTTTCCGGTGTTGCCGAATAATGCACGATTGCTCCGTGTTTTTTATATCCTGCAATGGTGTCGAAACTTTCTCCCATGTAGAGAGGTTGTGCTGCCCTGAACTCATGCAATTTTTTATCTATACTTAATTCGGTTTCTTTTCCGGCAGATACAGATTCTTCCAGCCACTTGAGGAATCTGACAAGTGCCACTCCATCCCGTTGCATGGCAGCATGGATGCCGGCTATTTCCTGTTCATTGCGAATGGCTTTCAATAATGTGACGGGAGACTCGCCACGAATAATGGAACATTTCGGATGGATGGCCGAGTAAATCGCGTAATTCGTTTTTCGTGGATCAATAAGAATATTTTCTCCGTGGAAGGAATTTAGGAATGTCTCTACTTCATCATATTTCTGTATTCCTATTTGTTGTTTCTTTAGATAAGTCTCGACCTCCGGCGTCACTTTTTCCGGTGAAATAAAGTAAGTCACCTCATCCTGTGTAATTAACAGGTAGCTCACTATGACTGGATTGCAATGTACATCGTTTCCTCGTAGATTGAGAGTCCATGCTATTTCGTCCAGTGCAGATATGAATAAAGCGTAGACGCCTTTCTTCCTCAACTCCTCACGGATGGCGGATATTTTTTCTTCGCAGCTTTTTCCTGCATATTTGATATCATAAATAAAGGCTGGAGAGTCAGGTATGGAGGGACGGTCTTTCCAGATGTTTTTTAATGGATCTCCAAATATATCTACCTGTAACTGATGCGCCGCTAGTTCTTCTTTCATTTGTTCTACCTGTTGCACAGAGAACATTTTCCCGTCGATGCTTACAGATTCTCCGGGTTTTAAGTGCTGGCAGAGAAACTCTGTTATGCTTGGAGTTTCCGGCAGCATCTCTTTGTAGAGTGTGATGCCGCTACCTTCCAGCTCTTTCTCTGCCTGAAGGAAGTAACGTGAGTCGGTCCATAATCCCGCTTCGTCCATCAGGATGACCGCTGTTCCTGCAGAACCCGTAAAACCGGAAATCCATTCGCGTGACATCCAGTGGGGAGCCACATACTCACTAAGGTGAGGGTCGGTGCTGGGGATAATGAATGCTTTGATGTAATTGGGGTGGAGTGTCATGCGCAGAGCATGTACTCGTTCTTTTATGTTCTGTTTCATACCTTATTATATTATTATAGACATATAAATGTTTCAAAGGTACTAACTTTCTGCATTTAATGACCTGTTTATGAATAGTTTTTGAGAAATATTTGCCGAAAGTTTTGTGAATAAAGAAAGTATGTGTAATTTTGCGGCGCAATTTGACTGCGGAATTTTTTTAATCATAACATATTAATAGTAACAAAATGATTGTAGTACCTGTAAAAGAAGGCGAAAACATTGAAAAAGCGCTGAAGAAGTTCAAAAGAAAATTTGAGAAAACTGGCATTGTGAAAGAATTGAGAAGCAGACAGCAGTTTGACAAACCGTCTGTAACTAAAAGACTTAAGAAAGAACGTGCAGTTTACGTACAACAACTTCAGCAAATAGAAGATTAATAATTCGTAATTTCCTTTGAATTATTGAATTCTTTTCATACATTCGTTGCACGATTTAGATGTAGCGATTATGTTGATAGAATCTTTTCTTGATTATCTCCGGTATGAGCGGAATTATTCTGATAAAACCGTTCTTGCGTATGGTGAGGATATAAGGCAATTACAGGAGTTTGCTCAGGAAGAGTATGGGGGATTTGATCCGTTGGAGGTCGAGGCTGAACTGATTCGTGAATGGATTGTTTCATTGATGGATAAGGGATATACCTCAACTTCTGTAAATCGCAAGTTAAGTACGCTCCGGACATTTTATAAGTTTCTTTTGAAGAAAGGAGAGGTGACGGTAGATCCATTACGAAAAATAGTGGGACCTAAAAATAAAAAACCGTTGCCGGTATTCCTGAAAGAAAATGAAATGAATAAATTGCTGGATGAGACGGACTTTGGCGAGGGATTTAAAGGTTGTCGGGATCGATTAATTATTGAAATGTTTTATGCTACCGGCATGAGACTTTCGGAATTGATAGATTTGGATGATAAAGATGTGGATTTCTCAGGATCTTGCCTGAAAGTGACCGGGAAAAGAAACAAGCAGCGGTTGATTCCGTTCGGTGATGAACTGCGGGATTGGATGCTTGGGTATATTGATGTAAGAAACGAAATGATTCCGGAAAGGTCGGAGGCTTTTTTTGTAAGAGAGAACGGTGAACGGCTTTATAAGAATCTGGTCTATAATTTAGTGAAACGGAACCTGTCAAAGGTGGCGACGCTGAAAAAAAAGAGTCCTCACGTGTTGAGGCATACTTTTGCAACCACAATGCTGAATAATAACGCGGAGTTGGGTGTAGTAAAGGAACTTTTGGGTCACGAGAGTATAACAACGACCGAGATCTATACGCATGCCACATTTGAAGAACTTAAAAAAGTGTATAAACAGGCTCATCCAAGAGCCTAAAAAAAGGAGGTAAGTATGGATATTAGAATTCAATCAATTCACTTTGATGCGTCAGAGCAATTGCAGGCATTTATTCAGAAAAAAGTGTCTAAGTTGGAAAAATATTACGAAGATATAAAGAAAGTAGAGGTGTCATTAAAGGTAGTTAAGCCGGAAGTTGCTGCAAATAAAGAAGCAGGTATTAAAATACTTGTCCCTAACGGGGAATTTTATGCCAGCAAAGTGTGTGATACGTTTGAAGAAGCGATTGATTTGGATGTGGAAGCACTCGAAAAACAACTGGTTAAGTACAAGGAAAAACAGCGTAGCAAATAAAAAAATCCCAAATATTTTGCGGGAAAGAAATAAATAACTAAATTTGCAGCCGTTTCGCTCGCGTTAGAACGTGACGGTTGCATTTTTTAGCTAGAACGCCTCTTTAGCTCAGTTGGCCAGAGCACGTGATTTGTAATCTCGGGGTCGTTGGTTCGAATCCGACAAGAGGCTCAAAGAAGTGGAAAGTTGAGAATGGAAAATTGAGAGTTCTATGCGAAATTTGAA
Organism: Bacteroides sp. NSJ-39; assembly: GCF_014287315.1. NCBI lineage: Bacteria > Pseudomonadati > Bacteroidota > Bacteroidia > Bacteroidales > Bacteroidaceae > Bacteroides > Bacteroides sp. NSJ-39. The sequence goes on from NZ_JACOOB010000002.1 coordinate 156,048, forward strand.
ACTTCAATTGAAAATAATAAGGAGAACTGAGGTGGGAAGAATTCCTCAACTCTACATTCTCCACTTGTTTAAGGGCAAATACCAGAGTGGCCAAATGGGGCAGACTGTAAATCTGCTGGCTTACGCCTTCGGTGGTTCGAATCCATCTTTGCCCACGATCAGAGTGACAACTTTGGCAAGAATGCGGAAGTAGCTCAGTTGATAGAGCATTAGCCTTCCAAGCTGAGGGTCGCGGGTTTGAGCCCCGTCTTCCGCTCTTTTTTCTTGCTGTTATAGCTCAGTGGTAGAGCACTTCCTTGGTAAGGAAGAGGTCCCGGGTTCAAATCCCGGTAACAGCTCATAAAGATGTAAATGCTGATTATTAATCAAATAAATAACAAGTAAAGCTATGGCTAAAGAGAAATTTGAACGTACCAAACCGCACGTAAACATTGGTACAATCGGTCACGTAGACCACGGTAAGACAACGTTGACAGCTGCTATCACTACAGTGTTGGCAAAGAAAGGTCTTTCTGAGTTGCGTTCTTTCGATTCTATCGACAACGCTCCTGAAGAAAAGGAAAGAGGTATTACTATCAATACTTCACACGTTGAGTACGAAACAGCTAACCGTCACTACGCACACGTTGACTGTCCGGGACACGCCGACTATGTAAAGAACATGGTTACTGGTGCTGCTCAGATGGACGGTGCTATCATCGTTTGTGCTGCAACTGATGGTCCGATGCCTCAGACTCGCGAACATATCTTGTTGGCTCGTCAGGTAAACGTACCTCGTCTGGTTGTATTCTTGAACAAGTGCGATATGGTTGATGATGAAGAAATGTTGGAACTCGTTGAAATGGAAATGAGAGAACTTCTTTCTTTCTATGATTTCGATGGTGACAATACTCCTATCATCCGTGGTTCTGCTCTTGGCGCATTGAATGGTGTTGAAAAGTGGGAAGATAAAGTGATGGAATTGATGGAAGCTGTTGATACTTGGATTCCATTGCCTCCGCGTGATGTTGATAAACCATTCTTGATGCCGGTTGAAGACGTGTTCTCTATCACAGGTCGTGGTACTGTAGCAACAGGTCGTATCGAAACAGGTGTTATCCACGTAGGTGACGAAATCGAAATCCTTGGTTTGGGTGAAGATAAGAAATCAGTTGTAACTGGTGTTGAAATGTTCCGTAAACTGTTGGATCAGGGTGAAGCTGGTGATAACGTAGGTTTGTTGCTTCGTGGTATCGACAAGAACGAAATCAAACGTGGTATGGTTCTTTGTAAACCGGGTCAGATTAAACCGCATTCTAAATTCAAAGCTGAGGTTTATATCTTGAAGAAAGAAGAAGGTGGTCGTCACACTCCGTTCCACAACAAATACCGTCCTCAGTTCTACTTGCGTACTATGGACTGTACAGGTGAAATCACTTTGCCGGAAGGAACTGAAATGGTAATGCCGGGTGATAACGTAACTATCACAGTTGAGTTGATCTACCCTGTAGCATTGAATCCGGGTCTTCGTTTCGCTATCCGTGAAGGTGGACGTACGGTAGGTGCTGGTCAGATTACAGAAATTCTTGACTAATACACAATAATTAATCAGTTCCCGGTTCTTTATCGGGAACTGATTATGTACACACGGGAGTAGCTCAGTTGGTAGAGCACCGGTCTCCAAAACCGGGTGTCGGGAGTTCGAGCCTCTCCTCCCGTGCTAATATTATTGAAATGAAAAAGGTAATAGCTTATATTAAAGAATCTTACGACGAACTTGTTCATAAAGTTTCGTGGCCTACGTATTCTGAACTTGCTAACAGTGCAGTAGTTGTTTTATATGCTTCCCTGCTTATTGCATTGGTAGTATGGGGTATGGATGTCTGTTTCCAGAACTTCATGGAAAAAATTGTTTATCCACATTAAAAATTAGGAATTGAAAATGGCTGAGATTGAGAAGAAATGGTACGTTCTGCGTGCTATTAGCGGAAAAGAAGCTAAGGTTAAGGAATACCTTGAAGCTGACATTAAAAACAGCGACCTTGGTGAATATGTATCTCAGGTATTGATTCCTACTGAAAAAGTTTACCAGGTTCGCAATGGTAAAAAAATTGTGAAGGAAAGAAGTTATCTTCCTGGTTACGTTTTGGTGGAGGCTGCTTTGGTTGGTGAGGTTTCTCATCACTTGCGCAATACTCCGAATGTGATAGGCTTTTTAGGCGGCTCCGAGAAACCGGTGCCTCTCAGACAATCAGAAGTGAATCGTATACTTGGTACAGTGGACGAATTGCAGGAAACGGGTGAAGAACTCAATATTCCGTACGTGGTTGGTGAAACTGTTAAAGTTACTTTTGGTCCTTTCAGCGGATTCAGTGGTATCATTGAAGAGGTGAATAGCGAAAAAAAGAAACTAAAGGTCATGGTAAAGATATTCGGGCGCAAAACACCGCTTGAATTGGGCTTTATGCAAGTGGAAAAGGAATAACGCGGAATTGTTACGCTGTTGTTGTTCTTCGTTTAATGTTTATATATAAATCAAAAAAAAAATGGCTAAAGAAGTTGCTGGACTAATCAAATTACAGATTAAAGGAGGCGCTGCAAATCCATCACCTCCCGTTGGACCTGCTTTGGGTTCTAAGGGTATCAATATCATGGAATTTTGCAAGCAATTCAATGCCAGAACCCAAGACAAGGCAGGTAAGATTTTACCTGTTATCATTACTTACTACGCAGATAAGTCTTTCGATTTTGTAATCAAGACTCCTCCCGTTGCCATTCAGTTGCTTGAAATGGCTAAGGTAAAGAGTGGTTCTGCTGAGCCTAACCGTAAGAAAGTTGCCGAGCTTACTTGGGAACAGGTTCGTACGATTGCTCAGGACAAAATGGTTGACTTGAACTGTTTTACTGTGGAAGCTGCCATGAGAATGGTTGCAGGTACAGCTAGAAGTATGGGTATCGCTGTAAAAGGGGAGTTCCCGGTTAATAACTAATAAACTTCAATTGTAATGGGTAAACTGACAAAAAATCAAAAGTTAGCTGCAGAAAAGATTGAAGCAGGGAAAGCATACTCACTGAAAGAGGCTGCATCTTTGGTAAAGGAAATCACTTTTTCCAAATTTGATGCTTCATTGGATATTGATGTACGTTTAGGTGTCGATCCACGTAAAGCTAACCAGATGGTGAGAGGTGTTGTTTCACTTCCTCATGGTACTGGTAAACAAGTACGTGTGTTGGTACTTTGTACACCAGATGCTGAAGCTGCTGCAAAAGAAGCTGGTGCTGACTATGTTGGTCTTGACGAATATATTGAAAAGATCAAAGGTGGATGGACTGATATTGATGTGATTATCACTATGCCATCTATCATGGGTAAAATTGGTGCACTCGGTCGTGTACTTGGTCCTCGTGGATTGATGCCGAACCCGAAGAGTGGTACTGTAACTATGGATGTTGCTAAAGCTGTAAAAGAAGTAAAACAAGGTAAGATTGACTTTAAAGTTGATAAGAGCGGTATCGTTCATACTTCTATCGGTAAGGTATCATTCAGTCCTGATCAGATTCGCGACAATGCGAAGGAGTTCATCTCTACACTGAACAAGCTGAAACCGACCGCAGCAAAGGGTACATATATTAAGAGTATTTATCTTTCTAGTACAATGAGTGCGGGTATCAAAATCGACCCGAAATCAGTGGATGAAATCTAATAAAACAGAGAAATAATGAGAAAGGAAGATAAAAGTACGATTATAGAGCAAATTGCTGCTACAGTAAAGGAATATGGTCACTTCTATTTGGTAGACGTTACAGCGATGGACGCTACTGCTACAAGCGCACTGAGAAGAGATTGTTTTAAATCAGGCATCAAATTGATGGTGGTTAAAAACACCTTGCTTCACAAAGCACTTGAAAGCCTGGAAGAAGACTTTTCACCTCTTTACGATTCTTTGAAGGGTACTACTGCTGTTATGTTTTGCAACACTGCAAACGTTCCTGCAAAACTTATCAAGGATAAAGCGAAAGACGGTATTCCCGGACTGAAAGCTGCATATGCAGAAGAAAGCTTCTACATTGGTGCAGATCAATTGGATGCTCTCGTTGCAATCAAGAGTAAGAATGAAGTTATCGCCGATATCGTTGCATTGTTGCAATCTCCGGCCAAGAATGTTATTTCTGCTCTTCAATCAGGTGGTAACACCCTTCACGGAGTTCTCAAGACTCTTGGTGAGAGACCCGAATAATTTTCAAAAACAACAAAGTATTTAAACAATTAAAATCATACAAAAAATGGCAGATTTGAAAGCTTTTGCAGAACAATTAGTTAACTTGACAGTAAAAGAAGTTAATGAACTTGCAACTATCCTTAAAGAAGAATACGGTATTGAACCTGCTGCTGCAGCTGTAGCTGTTGCTGCTGGTCCTGCAGCTGGTGCTGCTGCCGCAGAAGAAAAAACTTCTTTCGACGTAGTATTGAAGAGCGCTGGTGCAGCTAAACTTCAAGTAGTTAAGGCCGTTAAGGAAGCTTGTGGTCTTGGTTTGAAAGAAGCTAAAGACTTGGTAGACGGTGCTCCTAGCACAGTTAAAGAAGGTTTGGCTAAAGACGAAGCAGAATCATTGAAGAAAACATTGGAAGAAGCTGGAGCTGAAGTTGAACTTAAATAACATTGGCCTGGTAATCAGGTAATTCGGTTAGGAATCCTTCGCAAGAGGATTCTTAACCTTTTTGTGTATATATTTCAAATTAAGTTCTCCAAATTCATTAATAGATGTCTTCAAATACTGTAAATCAAAGAGTTAATTTTGCTTCGACTAAGAATCCGCTCGAATATCCGGATTTCCTGGAAGTACAATTGAAGTCATTCCAAGACTTTCTACAATTAGATACCCCGCCCGAAAAACGTAAGAATGAGGGATTGTATAAAGTATTTGCTGAAAACTTCCCTATTGCCGATACTAGAAACAATTTTGTTCTTGAGTTTCTGGATTATTATATTGATCCGCCGCGTTATACCATCGATGATTGTATAGAGCGTGGGCTCACTTATAGTGTTCCTTTGAAAGCGAAACTTAAGCTTTACTGTACCGATCCCGATCACGAGGATTTTGATACAGTGATTCAGGACGTATTCCTCGGCCCTATTCCTTATATGACTGATAAGGCTACTTTCGTTATCAACGGCGCCGAACGAGTAGTTGTATCGCAGCTTCACCGTTCTCCGGGTGTGTTCTTCGGTCAGAGTGTACATGCCAATGGTACGAAACTTTATTCGGCTCGTATTATTCCGTTTAAGGGTTCGTGGATCGAGTTTGCTACTGACATCAATAATGTGATGTACGCATACATCGACCGTAAGAAGAAATTGCCGGTAACTACTTTGTTACGTGCGATTGGCTTCGAGAATGACAAAGATATCCTTGAGATTTTCAACCTTGCGGAGGACGTGAAGGTTAACAAGACAAATCTGAAGAAAGTGTTGGGCCGTAAATTGGCTGCACGTGTCTTGAAAACATGGATTGAAGATTTCGTTGATGAAGATACCGGTGAAGTGGTTTCTATCGAACGTAACGAAGTTATTATCGACCGTGAAACCGTATTGGAAGAAGAGCATATTGATGAAATTCTTGAATCGGGAGTTCAGAACATTCTGTTGCATAAGGATGAGCCGAACCAGTCCGATTATTCTATCATATATAATACATTGCAGAAGGACCCGAGTAACTCGGAAAAAGAGGCTGTGTTGTATATCTACCGTCAGTTGCGTAATGCCGATCCGGCTGATGATGCAAGTGCACGTGAAGTTATCAACAACCTGTTCTTCTCGGAAAAACGATATGACCTTGGTGATGTAGGTCGTTACAGAATCAATAAGAAATTGAATCTGACGACTGATATGGAGGTGCGTGTCCTCACTAAGGAAGATATTATTGAAATCATTAAGTATCTGATTGAGTTGATTAACTCAAAGGCAGATGTAGATGATATTGATCACTTGAGTAACCGTCGTGTGCGTACAGTAGGCGAACAGCTTTCCAATCAGTTTGCTGTTGGTTTGGCTCGTATGTCCCGTACGATTCGTGAGCGTATGAACGTTCGTGATAATGAGGTGTTTACTCCGATTGATTTGATTAACGCGAAGACTATTTCTTCTGTAATCAATTCATTCTTCGGAACGAACGCACTGTCTCAGTTTATGGACCAGACAAACCCATTGGCTGAAATTACGCATAAACGCCGTATGTCTGCGTTAGGTCCCGGTGGTCTTTCCCGTGAACGTGCCGGATTTGAGGTTCGTGACGTTCACTACACACATTATGGTCGTCTTTGTCCGATTGAGACTCCTGAAGGTCCGAACATCGGTTTGATTTCTTCATTGTGTGTATTCGCTAAGATTAATGATCTTGGATTTATTGAAACTCCTTACCGTAAGGTGGAAAATGGAAAAGTGGATCTTTCTGAAAACGGTCTGGTTTATCTGACGGCCGAAGAAGAAGAAGAAAAGATTATTGCACAGGGTAATGCTCCGTTGAATGACGATGGTACATTTGTGCGTAATAAAGTTAAATCTCGTCAGGATGCTGACTTCCCGGTTGTTGAACCGTCTGAAGTTAACCTGATGGATGTATCTCCTCAGCAGATTGCCTCTATTGCCGCTTCATTGATTCCGTTCTTGGAACATGATGATGCTAACCGTGCATTGATGGGATCTAACATGATGCGCCAGGCAGTTCCTTTGTTGAGAAGTGAAGCGCCGATTGTAGGTACAGGTATCGAACGTCAGTTGGTAAGAGACTCCCGTACGCAGATTACTGCAGAAGGAGATGGTGTTGTTGACTACGTGGATGCTACTACTATTCGTATTTTGTATGACCGTACGGAAGACGAAGAGTTCGTAAGTTTCGAACCTGCCTTGAAGGAATATAGAATACCTAAGTTCCGTAAGACTAACCAGAACATGACGATTGACTTGCGTCCGATCTGCGACAAGGGCCAACGGGTGAAAAAGGGTGATATCCTGACCGAAGGTTATTCTACAGAAAAGGGTGAGCTGGCATTGGGTAAGAACCTGTTGGTGGCTTATATGCCTTGGAAGGGATATAACTATGAGGATGCTATTGTATTGAACGAGCGCGTTGTACGTGAAGACCTGTTGACTTCAGTTCACGTAGAAGAATATTCTCTCGAAGTTCGTGAAACGAAGCGTGGTATGGAAGAATTGACTTCTGATATCCCGAACGTCAGTGAAGAGGCAACTAAGGACTTGGACGAAAACGGTATCGTAAGAATCGGTGCCCGTATCGAGCCGGGTGATATCATGATCGGTAAGATTACTCCGAAAGGTGAATCTGATCCTTCTCCCGAAGAAAAACTGCTTCGTGCGATCTTTGGTGATAAGGCCGGTGATGTGAAGGACGCTTCTTTGAAGGCATCTCCTTCTCTGAAAGGCGTTGTTATCGATAAGAAATTGTTCTCACGTGTGATCAAGAACCGTAGCTCTAAGTTGGCAGACAAGGCACTGTTGCCTAAGATTGATGATGAGTTTGAATCTAAGGTTGCAGACTTGAAACGCATTCTGGTTAAGAAACTGATGACTTTGACAGAAGGCAAGGTTTCTCAGGGCGTGAAAGACTACTTGGGGGCGGAAGTGATTGCTAAGGGAGCGAAGTTCAGTGCATCTGATTTTGATTCACTTGACTTTACTTCTATCCAGTTGAGTAACTGGACCAGTGATGAGCATGCTAACGGTATGATTCGCGACTTGGTGATGAATTTCATCAAGAAATATAAAGAACTGGATGCGGAACTGAAGCGTAAGAAGTTTGCTATTACCATTGGTGATGAGCTTCCTGCTGGTATTATCCAGATGGCAAAAGTATATATTGCTAAGAAGCGTAAGATCGGTGTGGGTGATAAGATGGCAGGTCGCCATGGTAACAAGGGTATTGTATCCCGTGTTGTTCGTCAGGAAGATATGCCGTTCTTGGCAGATGGTACTCCGGTCGACATTGTATTGAATCCGTTAGGTGTGCCTTCTCGTATGAATATCGGTCAGATTTTTGAAGCTGTACTTGGACGTGCCGGAAAAACATTGGGCGTTAAATTTGCTACTCCTATCTTCGATGGTGCTACAATGGAGGATCTGAACGAATGGACAGACAAGGCAGGACTGCCGCGTTACTGTAAAACGTATCTTTGTGACGGTGGTACAGGTGAGCAATTTGACCAGCCGGCAACTGTAGGTGTAACTTATATGTTGAAGTTGGGCCACATGGTTGAAGACAAGATGCATGCTCGTTCTATCGGTCCGTACTCATTGATTACTCAGCAACCTCTTGGTGGTAAAGCGCAGTTCGGTGGTCAGCGTTTCGGAGAAATGGAGGTTTGGGCACTCGAAGGTTTTGGTGCTGCTCATATCCTGCAGGAAATCCTTACTATCAAGTCTGATGACGTGGTAGGACGTTCGAAAGCTTATGAAGCAATTGTGAAAGGTGAACCGATGCCGCAACCTGGTATTCCGGAATCCTTGAACGTATTGTTGCACGAGTTGAGAGGATTAGGTTTGAGTATCAACTTGGAATAATTAATAAATTGGGAATTGAAAATTGAGAACTGAAAATGGAGAGTTTTTAGTTTTCAGTTTTCATTCTTCGGTTTCTTAATTTTTAATTTTTAATTTTCCATTTTCAATTAAATATAGAGTATGGCTTTTAGAAAAGAAAATAAGACGAAAAGTAATTTCTCGAAGATCTCAATTGGTCTGGCTTCTCCGGAAGAAATCCTTGAGAATTCGAGTGGTGAAGTTTTGAAGCCTGAAACCATTAATTACCGTACGTACAAACCCGAACGTGATGGCTTGTTTTGCGAGCGCATTTTCGGTCCTATCAAGGATTATGAATGTCATTGCGGTAAATACAAGCGTATCCGTTATAAAGGTATCGTCTGCGACCGTTGTGGTGTGGAAGTTACTGAGAAGAAAGTACGCCGTGAACGTATGGGACATATCCAGTTGGTTGTGCCGGTGGCTCATATCTGGTATTTCCGTTCGCTCCCTAATAAAATCGGTTATCTGCTCGGATTGCCGACAAAGAAACTGGATTCGATTATATACTACGAACGTTACGTTGTTATTCAGCCGGGTGTAAAAGCTGAAGACGGTGTAGCTGAATATGATTTGCTTTCTGAAGAAGAATATCTGGATATTCTGGATACACTTCCAAAAGACAATCAATATCTTGAAGATACTGATCCGAACAAGTTTGTTGCAAAGATGGGTGCTGAAGCTATCTATGATTTGCTGGCCCGTCTGGATTTGGATGCTTTGTCTTACGAATTGCGTCACCGTGCAGGTAACGATGCTTCACAGCAACGTAAGAATGAAGCTTTGAAACGTCTTCAGGTAGTAGAATCGTTCCGTGCATCACGTGGACGTAACAAACCGGAATGGATGATTGTACGTATCGTACCAGTTATCCCGCCCGAACTTCGTCCGTTGGTTCCGTTGGATGGTGGCCGTTTTGCTACCTCTGACTTGAATGACCTTTATCGTCGTGTGATTATCCGTAATAACCGTCTGAAACGACTGATCGAAATCAAGGCTCCGGAAGTGATCTTGCGTAATGAAAAACGTATGCTTCAGGAATCTGTAGATTCTTTGTTCGACAACTCACGTAAGTCAAGTGCTGTGAAGACAGACGCCAACCGCCCGTTGAAGTCTTTGTCTGACAGTTTGAAAGGTAAACAAGGACGTTTCCGTCAGAACTTGCTGGGTAAGCGTGTTGACTACTCTGCCCGTTCGGTAATCGTTGTTGGTCCGGAATTGAAGATGGGTGAATGCGGTATTCCTAAATTGATGGCTGCCGAATTGTACAAGCCGTTTATTATCCGTAAACTTATTGAGCGCGGTATCGTTAAGACTGTGAAGTCTGCCAAGAAGATCGTTGACCGCAAGGAACCGGTGATTTGGGATATTCTGGAACATGTAATGAAAGGACATCCGGTACTGTTGAACCGTGCTCCGACATTGCACCGTCTGGGTATTCAGGCTTTCCAGCCTAAGATGATCGAAGGTAAAGCTATCCAGTTGCATCCGTTGGCATGTACGGCATTCAACGCTGACTTTGACGGTGACCAGATGGCTGTTCACTTGCCTTTGAGTAATGAAGCAATTCTGGAAGCACAAATGTTGATGCTTCAATCACATAATATATTGAACCCGGCAAACGGTGCGCCTATTACTGTGCCTGCACAGGATATGGTTCTTGGTTTGTACTATATTACTAAGTTGCGTGCCGGTGCGAAAGGTGAAGGTTTGACATTCTACGGACCGGAAGAGGCGTTGATCGCTTACAATGAAGGTAAGGTAGATATCCATGCTCCGGTAAAAGTTATCGTGAAAGACGTTGATGAAAATGGTAACATTGTAGACGTAATGCGCGAAACTTCAGTAGGACGTGTGATTGTTAATGAAATCGTTCCGCCTGAAGCCGGTTATATCAATACAATCATCTCTAAGAAATCTCTTCGTGATATTATTAGTGATGTAATCAAGGTATGTGGTGTGGCTAAGGCTGCCGACTTCCTGGATGGAATCAAGAACTTAGGTTATCAGATGGCGTTCAAGGGTGGTTTGTCATTCAACTTGGGTGATATTATCATTCCGGAGGAAAAAGAGACCTTGGTGCAGAAAGGTTACGACGAAGTAGAACAAGTCGTAAACAACTATAATATGGGTTTCATTACCAATAACGAACGTTACAACCAGGTGATCGATATTTGGACACATGTAAACTCTGAGTTGTCTAATATCCTGATGAAGACAATTTCTTCGGATGATCAGGGATTCAATTCTGTATATATGATGCTTGACTCAGGTGCCCGTGGTTCTAAAGAGCAGATTCGTCAGTTGTCAGGTATGCGTGGTTTGATGGCAAAACCGCAGAAAGCAGGTGCAGAAGGTGGTCAGATCATTGAAAACCCGATCTTGTCGAACTTTAAAGAAGGACTTTCGGTGTTGGAGTACTTTATCTCTACCCACGGTGCTCGTAAAGGTTTGGCGGATACCGCTTTGAAAACTGCCGATGCCGGTTATCTGACTCGTCGTCTGGTAGACGTATCACACGATGTGATTATTACAGAAGAAGACTGCGGTACACTTCGTGGATTGGTTTGTACAGACCTTAAGAATAACGATGAAGTTATTGCTACTCTGTACGAACGTATCTTGGGACGTGTTTCCGTACATGATATTATTCATCCTACAACAGGAGAACTGCTTGTTGCCGGTGGTGAGGAAATTACAGAAGAGATTGCCAAGAAGATTCAGGATTCTCCGATCGAAAGTGTTGAAATCCGCTCGGTACTGACTTGTGAGGCTAAGAAGGGTGTTTGTGCTAAATGTTACGGACGTAACTTGGCTACGAGCCGCATGGTTCAGAAGGGTGAGGCTGTCGGTGTAATCGCAGCTCAGTCTATCGGTGAGCCGGGTACACAGTTGACATTGCGTACATTCCACGCCGGTGGTACTGCTGCCAATATCGCTGCTAATGCAAGTATCGTTGCTAAAAACAATGCACGTCTTGAATTTGAAGAGTTGCGTACGGTAGATATTGTAGATGAGATGGGTGAATCTGCAAAAGTGGTAGTAGGTCGTTTGGCTGAAGTTCGTTTTGTAGATGTAAATACCGGTATTGTTCTTTCTACTCATAACGTTCCTTACGGTTCAACGCTGTATGTAGGCGATGGTGAATTGGTAGAAAAAGGCAAGATGATTGCTAAGTGGGACCCGTTCAACGCTGTAATCATTACTGAAGCAACCGGTAAGATCGAATTTGAGGGCGTGATAGAAAACGTTACTTATAAGGTTGAATCGGATGAAGCTACAGGTCTTCGTGAAATTATTATTATTGAATCCAAAGATAAGACAAAAGTACCTTCGGCTCATATCTTGACAGAAGACGGTGATCTGATTCGTACTTATAACTTGCCGGTAGGTGGTCACGTGATCATCGAAAATGGTCAGAAAGTGAAGGCCGGTGAGGTTATCGTGAAGATTCCGCGTGCCGTAGGTAAGGCAGGTGATATCACGGGTGGTCTTCCTCGTGTTACTGAATTGTTTGAAGCTCGTAACCCGTCCAATCCTGCTGTCGTTTCTGAAATCGACGGTGAGGTGACAATGGGTAAGATCAAGCGTGGTAACCGTGAGATTATCGTAACTTCTAAGACTGGTGAGGTTAAGAAATACTTGGTAGCATTGTCTAAGCAGATCCTTGTACAGGAAAATGACTATGTACGTGCAGGTACTCCGTTGTCTGACGGTGCTATTACTCCGGCGGATATCTTGGCTATTAAAGGTCCTACGGCTGTACAGGAATATATCGTGAATGAAGTTCAGGATGTATACCGTCTGCAAGGTGTGAAAATCAATGATAAGCATTTTGAGATTATCGTGCGTCAGATGATGCGTAAGGTACAGATTGACGAACCGGGTGATACTCGTTTCTTGGAACAACAGGTTGTAGATAAACTTGAGTTCATGGAAGAAAACGATCGTATCTGGGGTAAGAAAGTCGTGGTTGATGCAGGTGATTCTCAGAATATGCAAGCCGGTCAGATTGTGACTGCCCGTAAGTTGCGTGATGAGAATAGTATGCTGAAACGTCGTGACTTGAAACCTGTTGAGGTTCGTGATGCGGTAGCCGCAACTTCTACTCAGATTCTTCAAGGTATTACACGTGCTGCTTTGCAGACTTCAAGCTTTATGTCGGCTGCTTCCTTCCAGGAAACAACGAAGGTATTGAATGAGGCTGCTATTAACGGCAAGGTTGATAAACTGGAGGGTATGAAAGAGAACGTTATTTGCGGTCACTTGATTCCGGCAGGTACCGGCCAGCGTGAATTTGAAAAACTTATTGTTGGTTCAAAAGAAGAGTATGACCGTATCTTGGCTAACAAGAAAACGGTACTCGACTACAATGAAGTAGAATAATACAATTCAATTGACTAGATAAAGGAGGAGCGATTGCCTGATGAGGTAGTTGCTCCTTTTTTTGATCTTGAAGGTAATTGGTTGTGGAGGGAAACGTATCAGATAGTCTGATTGTATATAGAGTTTTTTTCATTACTTTTGTACAAAGTATATAGGTATTTGATTAATCCTTGAATAATAATGCGACAATCATGAAAAAGTTCTGTTTCTTGTTTATCAATTCTTTATTTCTAGTCTCTGGTATTTTTGCGAGCGAAACAGATTATACCAAAGGGCAATATATTCGGTTTCACTACGCCATTGGAAAGTTAGAATATGTCTTGGAACTTCAACCCGATGGCAGGCCCTTGGTTGGCTGCTCATATCTGGGAATATTATGGCTATACAAGGGATTTGAATTTTTTGAAAGAGACAGGATATGAACTGATCAAGAGTAGTGCGGATTTTGAGGTTGATATGATATGGGAGAATAATCAGTCGAAAGAAGCCACGGTACGTTCCGGTGCGGGAGGAAATTGTGTGATAAAGTATGGGAATAAAATGTTGTCCTTTAAAACCATAAAAGGGCAAAGTTATCAGCTAAAATATGATGTGGCTAAAAGATTGATGAAAGAAAAATGAGAGTATAGTCTTTTCTGAGTGTACGGAAAATGAAATCCCGGCGGAACTTTGATCGTTTCGTCGGGATTACTATATTGAGATACTGTTAATTAGCTCTTATTTGCACGTTTGCGTTCTATCTCGTCTAGAATTACTTTACGCATACGCATTGCTTTCGGAGTAACTTCTACATATTCATCCTCCTTGATATATTCCAATGCTTCTTCAAGAGAGAATTGAACGGGAGGAATCAAACGTGCCTTTTCATCGGAACCGGAAGCACGCATATTCGTCAACTTCTTCGATTTGGTAACGTTGATAACTAGGTCATTGTCGTGAGAATGTTCGCCTACCACTTGTCCGGCATACACTTCGTCTTGCGGGAATATGAAGAACTTGCCGCGATCCTGCAATTTGTCGATTGCATAAGCAAAAGCTGTTCCGCTTTCCATAGCGATCATGGAACCGTTGGTACGGCGTTCTATCTCTCCTTTGAATGGCTGATATTCTTTGAAACGGTGAGCCATAATCGCTTCACCGGCAGAAGCAGTCAATACATTCGTTCGCAAGCCGATAATACCGCGTGAGGGCATGTCAAACTCAAGATTGATACGTTCGCCGGTATTTTCCATCTTGACCATCTCACCCTTACGGCGTGTCACCATATCAATGATCTTGCTTGAATACTCTTCCGGTACGTTGATAGTCAATTCTTCAATCGGTTCACATTTGACACCATCAATCTCTTTGAAAATAACTTGCGGCTGCCCCACTTGGAGTTCATATCCCTCGCGGCGCATCGTCTCGATCAGTACGGAAAGGTGAAGTACACCACGTCCGGAAACGATCCATTTACCATCTTCCTCACTTTTCTTTACGCGAAGAGCCAAGTTTTTATCTAGTTCTTTCATCAAGCGGTCGTGGATATGACGTGAAGTCACAAACTTACCGTCTTTGCCGAAGAACGGAGAATCGTTAATGGTGAACAACATACTCATGGTCGGTTCATCAATAGCGATTGGCGGCAAAGCTTCCGGATTTTCGAAGTCGCAAACAGTATCTCCGATCTCAAATCCGTCGATACCTACCAATGCGCAAATATCTCCCGATGAGACTTCTGTCGTTTTCACACGGCCCAGACCTTCGAAAACATGAAGCTCCTTAATTTTAGTCTTGAACATATCGCCATTGCGTTTTACAAGCGTTACGTTCATACCTTCTTTTAAAGTACCGCGATGTACACGGCCTACGGCAATACGGCCGGTATAGGAAGAATAATCCAAAGAAGTAATCAACATCTGCGGAGTACCTTCCAACTGTTGTGGAGCCGGAATGTTTTCAACGATACAATCCAGCAGAGGAGTGATTGTATCGGTTGGCTTTTGCCAGTCGGTACTCATCCAGTTGTTTTTGGCAGAACCGTAGATAACGGGGAAATCCAACTGGTCTTCCGTCGCATTAAGACTGAACATCAAGTCGAATACCATTTCGTAAACCTCTTCCGGACGACAATTAGGCTTATCCACCTTATTGACTACGACAATGGGTTTCAAACCGATTTCCAATGCTTTTTGCAGTACGAAACGGGTTTGAGGCATGGGACCTTCAAAGGCGTCTACCAACAGAATACAGCCATCGGCCATATTCAACACACGTTCTACTTCACCACCGAAGTCACTATGTCCCGGAGTATCAATAATATTAATTTTGGTACCGTTGTAGTTGATGGAAACGTTTTTAGAAAGAATCGTTATACCACGTTCACGTTCCAGATCGTTGTTGTCCAGTATAAGTTCACCACTATTTTGGTTGTTGCGGAACAAGTTTCCCGCCAATAGCATCTTGTCAACCAGCGTTGTTTTCCCATGGTCTACATGGGCAATGATTGCAATGTTTCGAATATTTTGCATATAATACCTATTATTTGGCTGCAAAGGTACGAAAATAGGATTAGAAATATGTGCAATGATAGCAATTTTTTCTTGTAAAACGTTGTGGGATATAAAGATAATACCTATCTTTGCACGCTCAAAAGAATAATTTACTATATTAAAATTCTAAAAGTTATGTATTTAGACGCTGCTAAAAAGCAAGAAATCTTCGGAAAGTACGGAAAGTCTAACACTGATACTGGCTCATCTGAGGCGCAGATAGCTTTGTTTTCCTACCGTATTTCTCATCTGACTGAGCACATGAAGCTCAACAGAAAAGATTATAGTACAGAGAGAGCTTTGACAATGTTGGTAGGTAAACGTCGTCGTTTGCTTGACTACCTGAAAGCAAAAGATATCGAAAGATATCGTGCAATTGTTAAAGAACTCGGTTTGCGTAAGTAATTTACTTGCTGCGGAAAGATTGAAAAGCCGTTCCTTGTTAGGGGGAACGGCTTTTTTATTTCTTCTTTTGGGCTGATGAGCATATTTTCTCACTTATAATTGTGTCCATCTAAAGAATTTGCTATTTTTGCAGTTTAATTATTATAAATTATCACCTTTGATATCTAAAATGCTTTCAATATGGATACAAGTAAAATTGTCGGCGAAAAAATTAAAGCTCTGCGAGAAGATAAAACAATAACCATAGAAGAACTGGCGCAACGTTCCGGTCTGGCCATTGAGCAGATTGAACGTATCGAGAATAATATCGATATTCCTTCTCTTGCACCGCTAATTAAGATTGCGCGCGTGCTGGGAGTGCGTTTGGGTACTTTCCTTGACGACCAAGATGAAGTCGGTCCGGTGGTATGCCGTAAGAAAGAAGCTAAAGATGCGATTAGTTTCTCTAATAATGCGATTCATTCCCGCAAGCACATGGAATATCATTCTCTGTCGAAGTCGAAAGCGGATCGCCACATGGAGCCGTTTATTATCGACGTAATGCCGACTGAGGATACCGACTTTGTGCTGTCTTCTCATGAGGGAGAGGAGTTTATTATGGTGATGGAAGGTATCATGGAAATCAGTTATGGTAAAAATACCTATCTGCTGGAAGAGGGAGATAGCATTTATTACGATTCCATTGTTCCTCATCATGTGCATGCCTACGAGGGGCAGGCCGCTAAGATTCTGGCAGTGATTTACACTCCGATTTAGCGAAATACGGTTAATCATTAATTACTAATCAATTAATCACTAACTACATGCAATTATTTGATCGTACTTTGGGCCAGTGGCTGGAACACTGGGCTGAAGAGACCCCTGATAAGGAATATATCGTATATTCCGACCGCAACCTCCGTTTCACCTGGAGCCAGTTCAATCACCGTGTGGATGATATGGCGAAAGGACTTATTTCTATCGGCGTGGAACGGGGAACCCATGTTGGCATTTGGGCGGCTAATGTTCCGGATTGGCTGACGTTGCTTTATGCTTGTGCCAAAATCGGTGCGGTATATGTTACGGTAAATACGAACTATAAGCAATCCGAGTTAGAATATCTTTGCCAGAACTCGGATATGCATACCCTTTGTATTGTAAATGGCGAGAAGGATAGCGACTTCGTACAGATGACTTATACCATGCTTCCGGAATTGAAGACTTGCGAACGCGGTCATTTGAAGAGCGAGCGTTTTCCGTATATGAAGAATGTAGTATATGTCGGTCAGGAGAAACATCGCGGAATGTATAATACGGCGGAGATTCTTTTGTTGGGAGAGAATGTGGAAGATGACCGTTTGAATGAGCTCAAAAGCAAGGTTGACTGTCACGATGTGGTCAATATGCAATATACGTCAGGTACTACCGGATTCCCGAAAGGAGTGATGTTGACACATTATAATATTACCAATAACGGATTCCTGACCGGCGAACACATGAAATTTACGGCAGATGACAAGCTTTGTTGTTGCGTACCGTTATTCCATTGTTTCGGAGTTGTGCTGGCTACTATGAATTGTCTGACTCATGGTTGTACACAAGTAATGGTGGAGCGTTTCGACCCGTTGGTGGTGTTGGCTTCTATCCACAAGGAACGTTGTACGGCTCTTTATGGAGTACCTACTATGTTTATTGCCGAACTACATCACCCGATGTTTGACCTCTTTGATATGTCCTGTCTTCGTACCGGTATTATGGCGGGTTCGTTGTGTCCTGTCGAATTGATGAAGCAGGTAGAAGAAAAAATGTATATGAAGGTGACCAGTGTATACGGATTGACGGAAGCGGCTCCCGGTATGACGGCTACCCGTATAGATGATTCATTTGATGTGCGCTGTAATACGGTAGGGCGTGATTTTGAGTTTACGGAAGTGAAGGTGATTGATCCGGAGACAGGTGAGGAATGTCCGGTTGGTGTACAGGGTGAGATGTGTAATCGTGGATATAACACCATGAAGGGATATTATAAGAATCCGGAAGCAACGGCGGAAGTCATTGATGAGAATAATTTCCTTCATTCGGGCGACTTGGGCATTAAGGATGAAGATGGGAATTATCGGATTACCGGGCGTATCAAGGATATGATTATTCGTGGTGGAGAGAACATTTATCCACGTGAAATCGAAGAGTTTCTTTATAAACTTGATGGAGTGAAAGATGTGCAGGTAGCCGGTGTTCCGTCAAA
Organism: Bacteroides sp. NSJ-39; assembly: GCF_014287315.1. NCBI lineage: Bacteria > Pseudomonadati > Bacteroidota > Bacteroidia > Bacteroidales > Bacteroidaceae > Bacteroides > Bacteroides sp. NSJ-39. Next base: position 174,167 of record NZ_JACOOB010000002.1, read on the forward strand.
GAAATACGGAGAGGCCGTCGGTGCATTTATCATTCTGAAAGAAGGTGTGACAATGCAGGAAGAAGATGTGCGTGACTTCTGCAGAAATAAAATCTCTCGTTATAAAATCCCCAAATATATCTTCTTTGTGGATGAATTCCCGATGACGGGCAGTGGCAAGATTCAGAAATTCAGACTGAAGGATCTTGGTTTGAAACTTTGCAAGGAGAAGGGGATAGAGATTATTTAAATGAAGAATGAATAATTTCACTTTTCTTAGATATAAAAAGAGACTGTCTTCTAATAGGCAAAAAGAAGACAGTCTTACTTTAATTATATGCTTAGAGGTCATTTATAACTTCTGAATTTCTTCCGGTAATAATCCTGTCGCTTTTTGGATTGTCTCTGTGTCCAATCCCATTGATTTCAGATTTCGGGCTATTTCTATACACCCTTCCATTTTTCCTTCCATGCGCCCTTCCATACGCCCTTCCAATTTTGCCCCATCCAACACGTCATTTTGTATCATGATGGCACTCAGGTGTTCGTCATAAGCATGGCGTTCTGCAGGAGACATATTATAATAAATCAGCTTTTTACGAGCTTCCGCCAAACCGGGAGCTTGGGTGTCAGAACGGATACAGCCGGTTTTTAGGTACTCAATCCATTCCTCTAAAGGAGTGACTGCTACTTTATTGAACTCGTTTACGCGGATTAGGAAGTACTCCGGGAAAATCTCTGCAGGAAGTTTATGGACGAGAGCGTCCTTTTCTTTTGTTGTTACTTCAAGCCGATCTCCGGTGTGTACTCCAGTGAAGCTATTCTGTCCATGATATAAATAATCATTTCCTTTTCCGATGTCGAAGTACAGAATGCTAATGGAATAAATCTTTTTCACTTCGTAGTAGCGTTCACCAAGAGAAATGTGTTCTGTGATTGCTTTGGCGACACCGTAAAGGATACGTTCCAAGTAATACAACTCACGCGTATTTTGAATTTCTACTATGATGATTTCGTCTTTGCTGTTTTTGGCTTTGATATCCACACGGTTGAACTTGTCATCTGCGCTTTGCTGATTGCTTTCGCTTTCCAGCAGTTCAATGATCTTCACTTCTTCTCCCAGAAGAACCGTCAGGAATCCTTCCAGTACATCGAAATTCGCTTTTTGACGGAGAAGGCGTTTCACAGCCCAATCAAAGCGTATATATCTGTCCTGCTGCTCCATATCTATCTGTTTTTAGTTATTGCAAAGCTACGATTTTTTTCTGACTTTATCACTTGTCTGCTCAAAAAAAACAAAAAAGATTCTTCATCATCACAGATTAAATAAATATGTATATCAATCCCCTGATTCACTATGGGTATTCAACGAAAATGAAAATAATCTGTGTGAATTTGTGGTGTCTCTTAAATTTCCCTTTAACTAAAAACTGCCTGGTTTGGCATCAATTGTCACTAATGTTTTATTAGTTGTTTTTAGGCAATGAAGAAAATAATAGTTCCGAGAAAAATTACTAAGAGCCTGTTTAAAAATGGTTGAAATAAAATTTTAAGAAGGTTTCCGTACCTGCCCAATAATATCTTTATTTGAAGTGACCAAACTTATAATAAAGATGTATCTGACAGATTTAACGGAAACCGAGTGGCAATATATAACAAAAGTGTTGAACCTGCAAACAAGAAAACGAAAATATGATTTGCGTATGATTTGGAATGGCATATTTTATTTAGTAAAAACGGGTTGCCAGTGGCGTATGCTTCCCAAAGAGTTCCCCAAATGGGAATCAGTTTATTACTATTACCGGAAATGGGCTTCTCTCAATGTTTTCGATTTGCTTCTTGACAGATTACGTGGTCATGTCCGGGTAGAGCGGAGTCAAAACATGGAACCAAGTGTAGGCATAATAGATAGCCAAAGCGTTAAATGGGGCAATAACCAGTCTCTGAACGGAGTTGACGGCAATAAAAAAGTGAAAGGCGTCAAACGCCATATCGTTGTAGACAAGAATGGCTTCCTTATTGCAGTGATGGTTGCAGTAGCCAATATTCATGACAGTAAGGCTGCTTATCTGCTAATGAGGGTGTTGAAAGAGCTTTGTTCGGGAATAAAAGTCATATTGGCAGACGGAGGATATAGGGGAGAGCTTATTGAGAACGTCAAAAATAAATTCGGTTATGTAATTCAGGTGGTTATTAGCGCATACAAAGAACAGGGATTCAGACCTATTCACAAAAGATGGATTGTGGAAAGAACATTTTCATGGATGGAAAAAGACAGGAGGCTCTGCCGAAATTATGAACTGACATTCGATGCGGCAGAAGAAATGGTCAAAATAGCAACGATAAAATTATTATTGAAGAAAATTTAAACAGGCTCTAAAAATAGTACTGTGTCAGACTACTCCCTGTAACTATGAATTTCACTACAGAGAATGTAGAGGACACAGAGGTTTTCTCTCTTCTTTCCGCAGGTAAAAACGGAACGATAAATACAACTATAAATTACGTGCGCCTCCGTGTCACTCTATAGTGAATAAAAAAATAGTAAACCTCTGTGTCCTCTGTGGTGAAAAGGATCAAAGTCATGCAGTCATGAATCGGGAAAATGGTTGAATGTATCATTTCTGCTGTGTCGTAAATATGGTGAAAATCGTAACAATTTATTAGTTTCTGACCGTATAAACATTAAAATGCAAAATCTTCAAAGCACTTATTGAATATACTGTTGATAATGAGTGATAGAACTAGTTTCGACGAGCTGATTAATTATAGTCCTTTATTGGATATTTTTTTTAAAATTTGGTTGTTTTTCAAAAAAAATGTATTTACATTTGCTTTTTAAAAGAGAATAAAAAATAAACTAATAGAGAGGGAAAGTAGGATTAAATGTTTTGTTCTTGTATTTGTTTTGTAATGAGAATGTAATTGCTAATCTTTTATTTTGCCAATCCAAATAGACGACTTAAATTAAAACAGATGAAGAAGAAAAATCTTTTGTGGAGTGTATTTCTGCTGCTAGTATTGGGAGCGTGTGATAAAACGGCTCAACAGGTAGTGGATGATGAGAAACAGACGGTGGTGCAGTTTACTTCTGTTGTGGAAGGAGATGCCGTTACCAGAGCTACGGGAAGTTCATGGGCTGCCAATGATAGAATTGGAGTATTTATGAAACAGGCCGGAGGAACGCTGGGAGCCGGTACCATTGTTGGTGAAGGAGATAATGTTCCTTTCATAACGAAACAGGGTAATGGCAATTTCCTGTCGGACGGGAAAGCGATAGAATATCCGTCGGACGGAAGCGCAGTTGATTTCATAGCTTATTATCCGTATCAGTCGACATTAGATAACTATATATATAAGGTAGATGTTACCAATCAGAGTAAACCGGAAGAAATTGATTTACTTTATGCTGATAATCTGACAAACCGTACAGCGACTTCTACAACGGGTAATTTGCAGTTCTATCATCAGTTTTCTCAATTGGTGCTTAATCTGAGTAGTTCTGATAATACGGATTTCAGTAATCTTTCCGTTACCATTTCCGGAGTAAAGACAAAAGCGAATTTCAATCTTGTAGATGGCTCGTTGACTGTAGATGAAAAATCGATTGCAACGGTCACTATGCGTCGTGTGGGAAATGCCGCAGAAGCTATTCTATTACCGGCAAATACGATAAATGGCATAAAACTTACTCTGACTTTGAATGGAAAGACGAAAGAGATTACTTTACCGACCTCTATCACTTCTTTAGAGCAAGGTGCCAAACATATTTTCTCGGTTAATATAAAGAATGGCGGTTCACAGGTGGATCCGGAAGAGGGTAAATATGCGAAGTGGAGAGAGACTCCGGTGATAACAAAGAATATGTTGGAAAAAAGCAATATAAAATATATCAATCACTATATGCCGGATAATAAAAAATATCGTAACTATAGCCTTTTATACGATACGAATTTAAAAATGGCTTATTGGGTTGCTTATCCTATATATGAAGGATGTGTTGGAAGCTTTCAAAGACAAGATGATTGGATTGAAGACCCAGAACTTGATGGAAGTTTACAAGCTAATTTTAATAAAGCCGGTGATATGTTTAAGAGGGGATACAACAGAGGACATCAAATCCCAAGTAAGGACAGGACGGGAAATGGAGCAATGAATGCTACTACTTTCTATTACACCAACGCGACTCCGCAGAAAGCAAATATGAATGGTCAAATTTGGGCGCGTTTGGAAGACGCTGTGCGTCGTTGGAACAGTTCTGTTGATACAGTATTTGTGGTGACAGGTGCGATGGCAAAAGAATCTGAGAATGATGTTGTAAAATACGAAGTTGATTGTAAGAATGGTAAGGTTGTTGTTCCCAAATATTATTATAAGGCTGTGGCTAGGGAATTAGGCTCTACTTTTTATACAATTGCGTTTAAAATACCCAATGATGATGCGATTGCAGGGAGGGACTATATGGATTATGCGTGTTCAGTAGAAGATTTAGAGAAAATAACCGGATTCACATTCTTCCCGACTTTAAGCGCTGACATCAAGCGGCAATGTGACAAATCAAAATGGAGATAGATAAGTCTTCAATATATTTTTAACTAATCACTAATGATTATGAAACTAGAGAAATTATTCTTTGCAACCGTGTTGTCAGGATTAGCATTCACCGCATGTGTGGACAATGACGACAAGAGTGAATGGAACGATGGAAGTCAGCCTATAAGCTTTACTTCTTCTATCAAGGGTATTAATACCAGAGCTGTTGATTCGAAATGGACTGCCGGTGATAAGATTGGTGTTTTTATGAAAGCAACCAGTGGTGATTTAGCCTCTGCTATTGCTGTTAATAAGCAACACGCTACAGACGCAAATGGAAATGTTTCTGCTGCCGATGCGGATAATGCTTTGTACTATCCAACAGACGGAAGTTCTGTAGATTTTATTGCTTATTATCCATATACAGCTTCGTTGACGGGTAATGTATATAAAGTTAATGTCGCAGACCAAAGCAAGCCGGAGAATATCGACTTGCTCTATTCTAACAATGCAACAGGATTTGCAAAAGGAACTGCAAACAAACCGCAGTTGCAATTTGCGCATCAGTTGAGCCAGATTGTATTCAATATCACTAAAGACGCTACTGTGCCTTCGTTGAATGGGCTGACTGTAACCTTTGAGGGGATGAATACAACTGCCGATTTTGCTTTGGCTAATGGCACATTGAGCAATGTAGGAGCTGCTGCTAAAATTGCTGCTGTTGTAGATGAAACTGCCGCTACTGCTAAAACCATTGTTTTGCCGGCTGCTGCATTGGCTGATGTAAAAGTGGTGTTCAACTTGAATGGTAAGGCATTTACCGCTGATTATCCACAAAAAGAATTGCTTACAGGTCGTAAATATACTCATAATGTAAAATTAAGCGATAGTAACGGACAGCCGGTAATTGTGATGGATGCTGCTACCATTGAAGATTGGATTACAGTACCGGGTGGTGATATTGATGTGGATTTTGGTGATGGGACAGATGTACCGGAACCTTCGGAAGTAGTTGTATTGGATGAATCTTTTAATGCGGGACAGGGTGCATTTACTATTGACAATAAGGATTTAGGTGGAATGAATTTTGTGTGGGCACATAAAGTATTTGAAAGTGTAGGATATATGAAAGCTTCCGGTTATTATAATAACACAGCTAATGCTTGTGAAAGTTGGTTGGTTTCGCCAAACGTTGATTTAAGTAAAGCTACTAAAGCTACATTGACTTTCATGCATTGTGACAATAATAGCAAAGTTGATTTGGCTGCTCGTCAAACGGTAATGACTTTATGGGCAACAGAAGCGGCAACAGAGCAATGGGAACAGATCGCTATTCCTACTTATGGAGCTGGTACTGATTATATTTATGTATCTTCAGGCGATATTGATCTTTCTAAGTATGCAGGTAAATCTATGAAGTTTGCCTTTAAGTACGTTTGTAATGGTGATTTCTCTGCTACTTGGCAGATTCAGAATGTGAAAGTGGTAGCTGATGCAGGCGAAGGTGGTGGAACAGTAGATCCCGATCCGGAACCGGATCCGACTCCTGGAGCGAATTTATTGACTAATCCAGGTTTTGAAGATTGGACTGAAAAACTACCTACGGCTTGGAATAATGATTATAATACTGGAGAAATTGTAAAAAGTACGGATATTAAACATGGTGGAAATAATGCATTGAGACAAACATCTTCTGCTGAAACGGAAAAGGTTCAGCAAGAAATTGCAATTGAAGCAGGTAAAACATATAAGATATCTTATTGGTTCTTGGACAATGATACGAAAGCTTCTAGCCGTTATTGGTGTGCGATGGTTGGTGCAGATGGAAAAGCCATAACTGATATTAATTCGCAGATTCAGCAGAAGGATTATTCTAAAGATAATGCAGAATGGCAACATGTGGAAATAACTTTTACGGCTCCTGCCAATACTGTAAAAATGCGTTATGAAGTAAGAACATATAAAGCGTCTGCTACTGCGCTTGGAGGGTACATTTATTACGATGATTTTGAATTGACAGAAGTGGTAAAATAACACTTCCTTTATGATTTCTTGCCGTAGACGGATTTTAGTCTACGGTAAGTTTTTCTTGATGATGAACATTCTCACTTAGATGAGGTGGATAATTAATAATAACTGATAATTATGAAACAAAATTTAGTGCTTTTACTAGCATTCCTTTTTCCTTCCTTTCTCTTGGCTCAGCAATCGGGTACGGGGATAAAAGGTTGTGTGATTGGTGCGGAAAGTAATCGTCCTGTTCCTGGAGTGATTGTCACTTTGAACGGAGAGGGTCGACAGACGCGAACCGATGTAAAAGGAACTTTCTTTTTCGACAAAGTATCTCCGGGAAAGGATGTACTTGTTTTTAACTCCGTAGGCATCAACCCCAAAAATCTATTGGTGGAGGTGGCTGAAGGTATGGTAACAGATCTTGGTGAAGTTGAGGTTGTGGAACTGACTGTTACTGATAATCTTTCATTAATTGGTGTGCTGGATGAAGCAGCAGTGGATGACGACGTAGAGAGTAGTTCACAAGAGATTAGTTCGAAAGTCATACTTTCTAACGATGTTTATTTGAATAAAACTTCTTATCAGTTATCTCCCATGCGTTTTCGTGTCAGAGGATATGAAAACATCTATGAACAAAGATATATAAATGGCGTGAATTTCAATGACCAGTTGAGGGGCGTTTTCAACTATTCTTCTATCGGTGCATTGAACGACATGACCCGGAATGGGGATGTGGTCAATTACAACAGACCTTCCGCTTTCACCTACGGATCTATCGGTGGTGCGGAAAATATCAATATGCGGGCTTCTGCCATCTCTCCGGGAACGAAGGCTACGCTTTCTTACGCCAACCGCAATTACTATTTGCGCGGAATGGTGACTTATTCCACAGGATTGCTTGACAATGGATGGGCTTTTGCCGCATCGTTAGGTGGTCGTTACTCGCACGAAGGTGCAGTAGACGGTACTTTCTATCGTAATTTCTCTTATGCGCTGTCGGCCGAAAAGCAATGGAAAGGGGGAGAACACAGTCTCTCTATCGTCACTTTCGGTTCTCCTGTGCAGCGTGGACAGCAGAGCGCCACTTATCAGCAGGCGTGTGAATTGCTGGACAATTATCAATACAACCCGAACTGGGGATATCAGAACGGGAAAAAAAGAAATGCGAAAGTCGTTCTGGCTTTCGACCCTACATTGATTCTTTCACATACGTGGAAGATTGACGACGAATCGTCATTGGTTACAGGAGTGGGAATGCATTACGGACGCTATGGCAATACAGCATTGAACTGGTACAATGCGTCGGATCCGCGTCCGGACTATTATCGTAAGTTGCCATTTGCCATTGACATCAATGTCTCACCCGAAGTTGCCGAAGCTACAGAATTATTGTGGAGACGCAACGATACGAGCGTTACGCAAATTAATTGGGACAATATGTATCTTGCCAACGCTATGCAGGCGGATGGAAAAGCGCAATATATGGTGGAAGAACGACGTAGTGATTTGCTGGAAACTACTTTGAACTCTACTTTTAACACCAAATTGGGCGACCATAGCTGGTTGACGGCAGGGGCGGAATTCCGATACACACAGTCGCGGCAGTTCAAAACAGTGGATGACCTGCTGGGCGCATCCTACGTGATGGATTATGACAAGTATGCCGAACGTGATATACACGATGACCTCAACAGCAAACAGAATGACTTGAACCGTCCCGACCGTAAAGTATATGAAGGCGGTGTGTTCGGATATAACTTCAATCTGAATATCATGAAAGCCGGTGCATGGGTCACCAATCAGCATAGATATGCTAAGATGGACTTCTATTATGGGGCAAAGTTCGATTATGTGCAGTTCTATCGGGACGGTAAAATGAAGAATGGACGTTATCCGGAGAATTCTTACGGAAAAGGGCGGACACATTCGTTTGTGGATATGGCATTGAAAGCAGGATTGACTTATAAATTCAATGGCCGTCATTTCCTGACAGCCAATGTCAGTTACGGTACTGAAGCTCCGTTGCCTAACAACGCTTATCTGTCACCCCGTATTTCGGATATGACTCCTGAGGATGTAGAGAACGGACAGAAGCTGGAGAGTGGAAGAGTATTCTCTGCCGATGTGAATTATATTTTTTCATTGCCCTCCTTCACGGGACGTGTTTCGCTTTATCAGACTAATTTCTACGATCAGATGGAGCGTAGCAGTTACTTCAACGGAACCAACTTCTTTAATCATGTGCTCTATGGTGTGAACCGGATACATCGTGGTATTGAATTGGGAACGACTTATAAGTTGGACAACCATTGGAGTTTCGACCTTGCCGGTACCATCTCGGAATATTATTATAGCAATAATCCGATGGCAGTGGAAAATTATGAAGCTACACAAGGTGACAAGACTTCAAAAGTATATATGAAAAATTTGTATGTGTCCGGAACACCGCAGTTTGCGGGAACTTTCGGGGTACGTTACTTCATTGATTATTGGTTCTTGGGTGCCAACCTGAATGCTTTCGGACGCAATTATATCGACGTGGCTCCTGCCCGCCGCATGGAGGGGATTTACAATACGGTAGACCCGACGCTTCCGGAAACGATGGATACCTATTATGCCATGACTACACAAGAACGTATCGGAAGTGCTTGTACGCTCGACCTTTCGGTAGGTAAGATTTTCTACCTGCGCAACCGTCAATCCATTAATTTCAACCTTTCGGTCAATAATGTGCTCAATAAGCGGGACATTCGTACAGGTGGTTATGAACAGGCACGTGTGTTTGCTTCAGACGGAGCGTTGGTTAATCCGGCGTTGTTCCCTAACAAGTATTATTATATGCAGGGTATCAACTGCTTTGCGAACATCAGTTACCGCTTCTAAACAGAGAACGGAACGAATATTATAACGATTAAAATTGAAACAGATATGAAAGTAACTCAGAAAATATTCTCCTTTTTAGTGCTGGCTGCCGCTGTGTTGACCGGCTGTGAACGTGATTATGATGCTCCTCCGTTGAATGAACCTGTATATGACGGACCAAGTGCGAATATAACGATTGCGGATTTGAAAGAAAACTGTAAGAATGCTACGCAAGAAACGCCTATAGAAATCACCAATGATTGGGTATTGAGAGCATACATCACAGGAAACGATGAATCGGGTAATATCTACAAGCAGGTAATCGTGCAGGATGAAACCGGAGCAATGCCGATACAGGTGGACGAGAATAACGTTTCTAATTTCTATCGTCGCGGACAAGAGGTATTTGTGAATCTGAAAGGTATGTGCGTGTCTGTATACGGAGATGAACAGCAATTGGGATGGCTCGCCGGGGGCACGACCTATCGTCTGCCGTTTACTGAATTTCAGGCGCGTGTCCAGAAGAACGGATGGCCGTATGTGGACAACGTCGAGCCGGAACGGATTACAGACATGAGCACGGTAAACCTTAACGTAACTAAAATGACTTACCGTTTGGTGCAAATGGAAGGAGTACATTTCGAGAATGGTGGAAAGAATACATTTGCCAAAGTGGAGACGAAAGAGTACGGAGAGGAAAACCTGAAAGATGCGCATGGAAATGTGATTATGGTGAGAACGAGCAGTTATGCTTCCTTTGCCGCAGAAACGTTGCCGGTAGGAACGGGAACTGTAGTAGGTATTCTCGGACGTTTCAAAGGAACTTGGCAGCTGATGATTCCTTCCCGTTCGGATGTTTTCGGCTTCGATGGAGTTGAACCGGGAGAAGGAGATGGTGGAAGTGAAAGCGGTGAAACGGTATTGTTTAGCGAAACGTTTAAAGCGCCTGATAAGGTAAACGGTAATTGGGTATCAGTAGACGAATGGTGGAAGGCTAGTGCTTCCAATACATTCGATAATCCTAATTCTATGTTCGATGGTGATTTGACCGGGTTGAGTGCGCGTTCCAATAGTGGCGATGGCAATATATGGTTTCAAGGTGGTACGACATACAAGCTTATCATTAAAGGAATTGAGGCTGGTGAAGCTACAACGGCTACTCTGATTTATAATGTAGGGGCTAATGTTTTTGAGGACAACTCGACTCAGGACTTGAATGCTTTGAAGGTGACGTGTAATGGGATAGAACTGTCTGTTCCCTCTAAAGTTGTGTCGCAAGCTAATGGAGATGCGAACAAACCCTTTGAAATAAAGATTGAGAATGTGGCTGTCAAAAACTCTACAGTATTAGAATTTGCTTCTTCTGCACAGAATACAGTAGGATTACGTCTCTTTGGCGTGAAACTTGTTACTTCCGGTTCTGGTGAAGGAGGCGGTGAGGTTATAAAGCCGGAACCGACCAAATAATCGTAATAGATAATGAGAAGACTTGTATTATTGAATATGCTACTGTTTGCCCTGTCTGTCGGACTGATGGGGCAAACACGTTTGGGAGTCTATGCGGCAGGTTTCTATAATCTGGAGAATCTGTTCGATACGGAAGACGACCCCAATAATCCGGGCGATGATGAGTTTCTTCCGGATGGTCCTTACGCTTGGACGCCGGAGAAATATCAGCAGAAACTGAAGAATATGGCGAAAGTCATAGCTAAGTTAGCCCGTGAGAAATGTCCGGGTGGACCGGCTATTCTTGGTGTTTCCGAAATAGAGAATCGTCGGGTGTTGGAAGATTTGGTGAAGACGGAACCATTAGCTTCTATGGGATATGAAATTGTGCATTACGATTCACCGGACCGTCGTGGAATTGATGTGGGATGTCTTTATAACCCCAAATTGTTTACTTTGCTTTCATCGAAAGCATATCCTTTTGTGATGCCTTCACAACCGAATTTCCGTTCACGTGATCAGTTGCTGGTGAGCGGGCTATTGGCGGGTGAATCGTTTCATATGATTGTTAACCATTGGCCTTCCCGTTATGGTGGTGATCGTTCTTCAATCTATAGAGAAGCTGCTGCTGCTATAACTAAACACATTGCAGACTCTATTCATGCTGCTGATCCGAATGCGAAAGTGTTGATTGTAGGGGACTTGAATGATGATCCGAATAATAAAAGCACGAAGGAAGTTTTAAAAGCTTGTAGAAAGGCCGCAGATACGAAGCCTGACGGTTATTTTAATGCTACGTGGTCTTTGTTCGACCGTGGTATCGGTTCTTTGTGTTATCAGGATAAATGGAATTTGTTTGACCAGCTGATTATTTCAGGTAATCTTTTAGGTAAAGACCGTTCAACTTTGAAGTTTTGGAAAGCGGAAATATTTAATCGTGATTTCTTGACGACACAGGAGGGAAAACGTAAAGGATATCCGTGGCGCACATTCTCCAGTAATACTTTTATTAATGGATATAGTGATCATTTCCCCGTATTGATTTATTTTTTGAAAGAGATACGTTAATTTTATTGTCGTATATTGCAATATAAATGCATTGATTTGAATAACTTGATGTTATTTCGAATCTGTGCATTTATTTTTTATCTACTGTTTGCGGTCTGTCTGTAAATATCTATATTTGCCTGTGATTCACTTTAATAAAGACAGACATGGATAATACTTTCAGAATATATCCGATAGGAATACAAAACTTTGAACAGTTACGCAATAATAATAACGTTTATGTAGATAAGACGGAATTAAAGATGCAAGATACTATTTATGTTTTTGAATTCAAGGTGGACGGTACTCCGGAAGAGGCTTTAAAACAAATAAACAGTAAAGGGTATGCTATCCCATATCAACCGGATCACAGGAAAGTGATGAAGGTAGGAGTTAATTTTGATAGTGCAACAAGGACAATCGGAGAATGGAGAGCTATGGAAGATTAATAAAAAACTAAATAATTCTAGTCATGAAACACAGACTATTGCTACTATTACTATTCATGTTCGTTACATCTGCGGTGGGATGGGCACAGAAATCTGCTCCTCTTTCTTTTACTGTTAAAGGGATACTATTAGATTCCTTAACTCAGGAAGGAGAACCGTATGCAACAATCAGGATTACAAAGAAGAGTGCCCCGAATAAGGCCGTGAAAATGGCGGTGACCGGAGCTAACGGACACTTTCAGGAAAAACTGAATGTGGCTTCGGGGGAGTATGTTATTACGATTTCCTCTATTGGCAAATCTCCTATCGTGAAAGAATTTGCTTTAAAACCATCGGTGAGAGTGGTTAACTTGGGGACTTTATACTCTTCGGAGGCTAACAATGTGTTGAAAGGTGTGGAAATCGTCGCACAAAAGCCTTTGGTTAAAGTGGATGTGGATAAGATTGAATACAACATTGAAGATGATCCGGATTCAAAATCGAACAGTATATTGGAAATGCTTCGGAAAGTTCCTCTGGTAACGGTGGACGGAGAGGATAATGTGCAGGTAAACGGTAGCAGCAGTTTCAAGATACACGTGAATGGGAAACCTAACAATATGATGAGCAACAATCCGAAAGAGGTGTTGAAAAGTATGCCGGCAAATACAATCAAGTATATTGAGGTCATTACTTCACCGGGCGCTAAATATGATGCGGAGGGGATCGGAGGTATTCTGAATATTGTTACGGTGGGTAGCGGATTTGAAGGATATACGGCTACTTTTAGAGGAAATGCCAATAATAACGGGGTGGGTGCGGGTAGCTATGCCATGATAAAACAAGGAAAACTGACCCTCTCCGCCAATTACAACTATAATTATAACAACAGCCCGCGTAGCTATTCCGACAGTTACCGGGAGAATTATGAGTCGGTCGATGAGAAGTATCTGGAATCGGAAAGCAGTTCCAAGTCGAAAGGAAATTTTCAATATGGTAATCTGGAGGCCAGTTACGAGATCGACACGTTACGATTGCTGACTATGGCTTTTGGAATGTATGGCGGCAGTAGCAAGAACAATAGCGACGGAAGTACCGTCATGTATGGATCCGACCATCAGAGTTTTGCCTATCGGTATAATACGGATAATCATGGAAAAGGTTCCTGGTACTCTATCAATGGTAATGTGGATTACCAGCGTACTTCAAAAAAGAACAAGGAGCGAATGATTACCTTCTCTTATAAAATAAACTCACACCCTCAAACAAATGATTCATATAATACCTACTTGAATATTGAACCGGAAGCAGACAGGCAGGATATCATAGATAATCTGTTGTTGAAGAACTTCCATTCGGATGGAAAAACGAATACGATGGAACAGACTTTCCAAGTGGACTTCACGACTCCGATTGGGAAATTGCATACGATTGAAACGGGTGCCAAGTATATTTTCCGCCGTAATTCCAGTGATAACAAGTTTTATGAGGCCGAAGGAGGAAGTGAGGATTATGTATATACTGATGACCGTAGTAGCGAGTATCGGCATCTGAACCATATTATTTCGGCTTATGCCGGATATACACTGAAATATAAGGGGCTTACATTCAAACCGGGATTTCGCTATGAACAAACTGTGCAGCGGGTAAAGTATATTGTAGGTCCGGGAGAGGATTTCAATGCGAATTTCAGTGATCTGGTTCCTTCCGTTTCGTTGGGCATAAAGCTTGGCAAGACGCAAAATTTGCGTGGTGGATATAATATGCGCATCTGGCGACCGGGAATCTGGAATTTGAATCCTTATTTCGATAATCAGAATCCGATGTTTATCAGCCAGGGGAATCCGAATCTGAAGAGTGAGAAAAGTCATTCGTTCGATTTATCTTATAGCAATTTCACGGCGAAATTCAATGTCAACCTTTCGTTGCGCCATTCTTTCAATAATAATGGTATCGAAAGGGTCAGCCATTTGGTTACCGACCCGAATGGAGAAATCTTTGATGGAGATCATAAAGCTCCTCAAGGTGCTCTGTACAGTACTTATGATAATATCGGGAAGAGTAGGGAAACCGGTTTGAGCTTTTATGTGAACTGGAATGCTTCTCCCAAAACGCGGATCTATATTAACGGGCGTGGAAATTACAGGGATTTGCGAAGTCCTTCACAGAATTTGCATAATTATGGGTGGAACGGTTCCGTTTATGGCGGAATACAGCATACGTTACCTTGGAAAATACGCTTGAGCCTGAATGGCGGAGGAAGCACACCTTATATTAGCTTGCAAGGAAAAGGCTCGGGCTACAATTACTATGGTCTGGGGTTGAGTCGTTCTTTCCTGAAAGAAGAGCGCCTGTCACTGAATATCTATTGTAACAATTTTGTGGAGAAATACAGAACGTACAACAGTCATACTGAAGGGCAGAACTTTATGTCGAGAAGTTCGAACAAATATCCGAACCGGTATTATGGATTTAGTATCAGTTACCGGTTCGGGGAGCTGAAGGCGAGTGTGAAGAAAGCAGCCCGAAGCATTAACAATAACGATGTCAAAGGTGGAGGAGGCGGAAACACCAGTGGTGGAGGTGGCCAGTAGACCATTTCCGCACACCGGGATTCCCTCTTATTTCTGTCTCACGTCTTGCTTGTTGGTGTTAAAACCAAGTTTGGTTAATCCGGCCTGTACGTCGGGATGGCTCATGAAGAGTTTCCACAATAATCCGGTCCGGTAGTTTTCGATCATGACAGCAATAGGACCCTGGTCGATAGCCAGATAACGTTGCGGATACCAATTGTCCGTTTCGCTGAAAGCATCGTAGAATCCGAAAGGACCGAACACTTTATCTCCCATGTCATACAAATGGCGCATTACCTGCATTGAATATTCCGGTGTATAGACAATGGATGAAAGTGCGGCGGTAGGGGAGATTACTCCTTTGTCCTCCTGCTCATTGGGCGAATGAGCTGCATATCCATCGACGGAATAGCTGGCGGTCAGTCCCCAACAATCCGGTCCGAAACCTTTGTAATGTTTAGGGTTGCGGATGCAGTAAGCACGGTTCACCAGTGTCAGGTTGCGCATTTCGTGGAAGTAACTGGGGCAGTATTCATCTTTTAGTCCTACCGGATCAAGTCCGAGGAAAGAGTATTGAGCCCAGAAAAGCGGTCCGGCTTCGGTGCCCTGATAGCGGAGGTGCAACTCGATTCCTTCCACTTTATGCGGAGAAACGATGGCTCCGTTCTGTGCCCAACCGTCATGATAGACAGCCGCAGGTACTCCATGGGTAGGAGAAGCGGTGGCAAGAATATACATAATCATACATTCGTTGTAGCCGTGTACAGGGAAATTCATTTCCCAGCCATACGTCGGACTCCAATGCCAGTAAAGAACGTTTTGTCCGCCTTGCCGATACCAGTTCCAGTCGACATCCCGCCAAATCTGGTCGATCCGTTGGGCGAGGGCTTTCTCTTTCTCGTTTCCGTTGACGTAATATTGGTGTACGGCCAGCAGTCCTTGGATGAGGAAAGCTGTCTCTACCAGATCGCCACCATTATCTTTCTGGCCGAATGGTTTCACTTTGCCCGTATCACCATACCACCAATGAGGGTAGGCTCCGTGGAAACGGTCTGCCTTTTCGAGGAAAGAAACGATGCGTTCCATTCGTGCCAGTCCCTCTTCGCGGGTGACGTAACCGCGGTCGATTCCCGCAAGGATGGCCATGATGCCGAAGCCGCTGCCGCCGGAAGTGACTACGTTGGCATCGTTTTCTGGATAAACGCCGTCCACATGATAACGTTCGGGAGCTAAGCCGCTATTCGGCTCGGCACCTTCCCAGAAATAGAGGAAAGTCCGTCTTTGGACGGTATCCATCAGGGCGTCGTCCGATAACGAGTCGGTGGCTGCGGAAAGGTTGTTGTTTTTGCTTTTCCCTTTACAGCTCTGGAAAGTCAGGGCAACGGCGGATAGAAATAGTAACATGAGCGGAAGTGCACTCATTTCTATTATTCTTTTATATTTATCGTTCATAATCAAGGTGATAAAAGTTTAGTTTAACGTGAACTTCGCGGTTTTCACATCACGGCTGTTCGTACCGATCATCACTTCAAAGTCGCCCGGTTCGGCTACCAGTTGCAAGTCATAGTTATAATATCTCAGCATTTCCGGAGCAATCTTGAAACGGACAATCTTCATCTCACCTGGTTGCAGGAATATCTTTTGGAAACCTTTCAGCTCTTTCACAGGGCGGGTACTGCTGCCTACGAGATCACGGATGTAGAGCTGTACCACTTCTGTGCCGGGCCATGTGCCGGTATTGGTAACTTCTACTGCTGCGGTCAGTGAGCCGGTCATGTCCATTGATGAATGACTCAGATCAATGTCGCTGTAAGAGAAGGTGGTGTAGGACAGTCCGTAGCCGAATGGGTAAAGCGGATCATTGTCCACATCCAGATAATTACTGCGGAACTTCTCAAACCATTTGCCTTCTTTCAACGGGCGTCCGGTATTCTTATGTGCGTAATAAAGAGGAATCTGTCCGACATTCTTCGGGAAAGTCATAGTGAGTTTACCACCCGGATTGACATAACCGAAGAGTGCGTCGCCAATGGCGTATGCAGCTTCACTGCCTCCGAACCACACGTTCAGAATAGCGGGTACATGTTCCTGTTCCCAAGTCAACGTAAGCGGACGGCCGGTGAATAATACCAGTACCACAGGCTTTCCTGTCTTTAACAGTTCCTTCAATAAGTTCTGTTGTACATCGGGGATATTCAGATTCGTACGGCTGCTGCTCTCGCCACTCATTTCCGAAGACTCTCCTAAAGCGGCAATGATTATGTCCGAATGGCGTGCTACATTGAGCGCCTCGTCCAACAGCTGTTGGTCTGTGCGGCCATCACGGTTCAGCGAACGGCCGAACATCGTTGCCCGTTCTTCGTATGCGGCGTCACTGATCAGGTTGCTCCCTTTGGCGTACATGATATTCGCTTTTCCTGCTGTCATCTCTTTCAGACCTTCCACCAATGAAGGAGAGCGGTCGAGTACGGCAGCCACACTCCATGTGCCGGGCATATTCGTCCGGCTGTTGGCGAGCGGACCGATTACGGCAATATTGCCTTTGGGGTTGAAAGGCAATAGCGGATTTCCGTTAGGGTTCCTGTCGGGGCTGTCGTTCTTTAATAAGACAAAGCTTTCTGCTGCAATCCTGCGGGCGGCTTCACGGTGGGCTTTGGTAAATATGTCACGTGCCGGACGTTTCGGGTCACAATATTTATAAGGATTATCAAATAATCCAAGTTTATATTTGGCTTCCAGAATACGGCGGCAGGCTGTATTCAGTGTCTCCATCGAAACTTTACCTTCTTGAACGGATTTTTTCAGTGTTCCCACAAAGCCCTCGCTTACCATATCCATATCGACTCCGGCATTGATGGCACGTGCCGATACTGTCTGAAGGTCACCGATTCCGTGGTCGATCATTTCGGAAATCCCCGTGTAGTCGGTTACAACAAAACCGTTGAAGCCCCATTGCCCGCGCAAAATATCGGTCATCAGCCATTTATTGGCGGTGGCGGGTATTCCGTCTACTTCGTTAAATGACGCCATCACACTGCCTACACCTGCTTCGACGGCAGCTTCGTAAGGCAACATATAGTCGTTGAACATTCGCTGGCGGCTCATGTCTACGGTGTTATAATCACGACCGGCTTCTCCTGCGCCATATAAGGCAAAGTGTTTCACGCAAGCCATGATTTCATCGTTCCGTTGCATATTCTTTCCTTGATAACCGCGTACCATCGCTTCGGCAATCATGGCTCCCAGAAACGGGTCTTCACCGCTACCTTCGGATACACGTCCCCAACGAGGGTCGCGTGAGACGTCCACCATCGGACTAAACGTCCATGAAATGCCGTCGGCACTGGCTTCTACAGCTGCAATACGGGCGGATTCTTCAATAGCGGACATATCCCAAGTGCAGGATAGGCCGAGCGGGATGGGAAACATGGTTTCATAACCATGAATAACGTCCATGCCGAACAACAATGGGATACCCAAGCGGGAACCTTCCACTGCCTGTTTCTGTACATCGCGTATTTTCTCTACTCCTTTTAGGTTGAACAGTCCTCCCACTTCGCCTTTTTTGATTTTGGCGGCAATATCACTGCTTTTGGCTTGACCGGTGGTAATCTCTCCGGTGACGGGAAGATTCAACTGTCCAATTTTTTCTTCCAAAGTCATTTTGTTCATCAGTACGTCGATGAAGCGATCCATATCCTGTGGAGACTTTTGTGCCGATACAGTCAGAAGACCTGTGGCAAACAATAGGATGAGTAAACTTAACTTTTTGTATATCATGTTATTATATTTATTTATAGATAATCCGGATTTTGTACCAATACTCCTTTTGACTTATCAATTTCCGTCTGCGGAAGTGGAAGCAAGGCGTTCTTATCCTGGTAATTTAATTTTCCTGCCGCGTGCAACACATCTTTGGCAATTCCCCAACGGACAAGGTCATAGAAACGGTCGAATTCCATTCCCAGTTCCACACGGCGTTCGTGACGGATGGCCTCGCGCAACTCTCCTTGATCGGTAGTTGTCACTTTGGGCAGTATATTGGCATTAGAACCTCTGGCACGTGCACGAACTTGCTCCAGGTAGTCGATAGCTTCTCCCGGAATTCCTTTTTCGTTGGCTGATTCGGCTCCCATCAATAATACATCCGCATAACGGATCAGACGAATGTTTACCCAAAAGCCCTTATTGCTATATTCTTTACGCAAAGCCGGGTCAGTGTATGCCTTCTTGTTGAAGTAGGCGCCTATCGCCGGAGAAACAGGAGATTCGCCGTAAGGCTCGTTCGTATTCTCCGGAGTGATGGGGTCGCTGTCCGAATGGCGGAAATAAAGCAGAGTGGCATTCTTACGCGGATCGCCCGGTTCGTATGCCTCCGCCATATGTTCGGTTGCCATGTTCCATCCCCAGCCTAAATCCCACTGATCGGCTCCACGAACACCTTGTACTTCGCAGAACTGGCTACCGATAATATCGCTTTGCGGTAGGGCCGCAGTAGCGGTACATTGCAGTTCGAATATGGAGCCGCTGTTATTTTCACCTTCGTCTGTGAATATCTTATTGTACGGGGTGTTCAGGTTATAAAGGCCTTTCTTGATTACGTCGGTGGAGGCGGTGTACATATTGTCCCAATCGTTACGCATCATGTAGGTACGCGCGTGTAAAGAACGTGCAGCTCCCCAAGTCAGCCGTCCTGTATAATCGGAACTCCATGTTTCAGGCAATGACTCTTCCGCTGTTTTCAGGTCGCGGTCTATTTGCTCGTATATCTTATCAGCGGTCGTTTTCGGAATATTGGCCTCCGAAGCGTCGTTGATTTTATAAGTCACCAAAGGCACTTCACCGAAGGCTCTTACTAGATTGAAGTAACAATAAGCACGGAAGAAGGAGGCTTCTCCTTTATTGATGATGTCTTCGCTTTCCGTCTGTCCCGTTGTTTCCTTTTCGGCGATAGCGTTGAGAATGTCATTACATTGATAGATGATGGCGTAATTTTTGCCCCAATAAGCACCTAGCTGACCATTGGAAGGAGTGTAGATGAAGTCGTCGTACATTTCGGCCACATCGGAACCGTCGCTGGCAAGACTTCCTTTCTCCGCATCTTCGGAGCGGAAACTGTGGATGGCGAAGGCGGGTGTACCGGAGGTTACGTCGAAGCTACGCATCATGGTGTATACATTATAGATCTTACCGTTCACTAGTGCGTTCGGATTGTCATCTTCTGTGAACTGTCCTTGCGGACTACGGTCTAGAAAGTCGCTGCAACTGCTCAGAAGCAGTGTGGTAGCGGCAATAAAGGTTGAAAATATATATTTATCCAGTTTCATACAATTATCGTTTTAAAAGGTTAAGTTGATTCCGAAGGTGTAGACTGCCGGTACGGGATAACTGCCGTTGTCCACTCCGAATGCGGTGGCGGTACCACCCAGCTCGGGAGTATAGCCGGTGTTATGTTTCCATGTCTTCAGGTTCTGAATGTTGACATAGACTTTCAGGGCTTGCAGACGTATCTTTGCGAGCAGGCTCTTGTCGAAAGAGTATGCCAACTGTACGTTACGGATACGGAAGAACTTGCCGTCTTCGATGTAGTATTCAGAATTCAACGTATTGATGGAATGTTTGGAGTTCAATAACGGTTGGCTGTTGGATGTTCCTTCTCCGTGCCAGCGGTCCATGCGTTGTGCCAGATAGTTGAACTGGGCAAAGTTATAGTTGTCCCATGTACGGAAGATCTGGTTTCCGCCTTGTCCCATCATATCGATACCCAAAGACCAGTTCTTGTAATCCACGCCGAGCGAGAAACCGTAAGTGACATTCGGTGTCGGATCACCTATCATGGTACGGTCTGCGGGAGTGATCTTTCCGTCGTTATTGACGTCGGCGAATTTCAAGTCACCGGGAGTAACTGTAGCAAGTGTATTCTCAGGAGACGATTTGATATCGGCTTCCGATTGATAGACTCCCGCTACCTTATAGCCATAGAAGTATCCGATAGGATAACCTGCCATTGTGTAACTTTGCTGTTTATCTCCGGCAATGATGGAATAACCGTCCTGAACAAGGCTTTTTACTTTATTCTTGATTGTAGTAAGGTTGGCGCTGACGGAATATCCCCATTCACCGATCTGGTCGCGCCAGGTGATTGCCATTTCCACACCTTTATTCTGAATCCGTCCCAAGTTACCGATACCGGGCATTGTTCCGGAGATTCCGGGAACTTCAGCAAGCAAATCTTTAGTGTTCTTCATATAATATACACCTTCGAAATGCAAGCGGTTGCGAAGCATATTCGTTTCAAATCCGGCTTCCCATGCCTCTACTTTTTCCCAGCGGAGGGTAGGATTAGGCAAATAGGCAAGTTGATATCCCGGATAAATGATGGACGGCTTACCGAATACGGCCGAATAGGCATTGGTCAATAGCGGTTCAGCAGGATAGGCCTTGTCCAGATTCTGATTTCCCAATGTTCCGTAAGAGGCCTTAATCTTCAACATATCCAGCCACTTGATGTCCTTCATGAATTCTTCTTCGGTCATCAGCCAACCGCCACCTAGCGAGAAGAAATTCTGCCACTCATTGCCTGTATAAGAGAATGCGGAAGAACCGTCCCGACGGAATGACCCGTTGAACAGATATTTCCCTTTATAGTTGTAGATGACCCGTGCAAGCATAGACACGGTACTGCGTTCCCATTGGGTACTTCCATTGGTTGCCGTAGCGGCATCTCCGATACTGACGAACCATTTATCCGGATCGTCCGGAATCACAAGGCCTACTCCTTGTTTGCGCGCTCCGTCCAGGCGGCTTAGTGAGTTATAATAAGTGGTAAAGCCGGCAGTGGCTGTCAGGTTATGATTGCCGTTGTCGAAACTGTTGGTATAGGTCAGCACATAGTCACTCTGTACTTTCGTCTCGTTTTCCTTGAACTGGCTGACTTCTGTTTTACCTGTTCCCAAAGTGGAAACATCTCCTTTGACGGTAGAGTCGTATACTTTTATGATAGGAGTATAGGTACGTCCGTTGTTGGAAGCGTAGTCCATAGAGAACGTCGCTTTGAAGGTAAAATGTTTCAGGAAGTCCACTTCGCCATAGACATTACCCGATGCGCGATAGTTTTCGGCTTTCGTTGTGTTCGCTTTTAAATCGACATCTACCATAGGGTTGTTGATCTGTGCTTTCTGAAAATTGGGCAAAGCGCTGTATAATCCATACTCGTCGTTATATACCGGAGCGATAGGAGTGGAGCGGAGAGCACCTAACACCTGTTTCGAGTCGGCAGGTAGAAGGCGTGCGCCGTTGAATTGGAAACCTACTTTCAGGAAGTCGGTGATTTTATAATCATTGCTGGCATTGATGGTCACCTTGCTGAATTTCTCATGTTCGATGTTGCCTTGTTCGTAAGAGTAGCCGACACCCAGATAGAAACTATGTTTGGGAGAAGCTCCTGTGATACTGATATTATTGTTCGTGATAAAGGCAGTCTGGAAGATTTCATCCTGCCAATCGGTGTTGGCGTCCCAGCCGGTGTAATCGAACGGGTCATCTTTCTGGTTGGCAAGCTGTTCGCTATACAGCTCTTTGAATTGCGGGCCATTGACTAATTTTACTTTGTCCACCACTTTCTTGAAGCCGAAAGAAGTATTTATATTGACCAAGGTCTGTCCTTCTTTTGCTTTCTTGGTGGTGATGATGATAACACCGTTTGCACCACGAACACCAAAGATGGCTAGGGACGACGGGTCTTTCAGAATCTCCATCGACTCGATATCTTCCGGATTAAGGAAGTTGATATTATCATTGAATAAACCGTCGACAATGTACAGCGGTTTATATCCATTGATGGAGTTTGTACCACGGATACGGATTTCCGGATCGGCCCCGGCTCGTCCTGAGTTTACAATCTGCACACCTGCCACTTTTCCCTGTAAGGAAGAAAGTGGGTTCATAGCCGGTTTATTGGCTATTTCTTCTCCTTTGACGTTGGTGATGGAACCTGTCAGATCTCTTTTCTTTGCACTACCGTATCCGATAACGACTGTTTCGGCTAGTACTTGCGAGTCTTCTTTTAGGGTGACGTTAATTATGCTTTGTGTTCCTACTTTGATACTCTGTGTAGTCATTCCCACGTATGAAAACACCAATACATCCTCCGGAGTGACGGAGATTGAATATTTACCGTCCATATCCGTAATGGTTCCGGTAGAAGTCCCTTGTACGAGTACCGATGCACCGATCAACGGCTCATTGGCGGCATCTGTTACCGTTCCTGTCACCGTCTTTGTTTGTGCAAAGACAGAGATAGAACCTAGTAACAGGCAAGTGAGCATAATGAAGCCCTTTAGCCTGATGGCTTTTGTCTGAAGATGTTGTGAAAGTCTAGTCCTCATTGCATTAAATTTTTCCATTTGTTACTATTTAGGTTGAAGTATCTATTCTGTCGCCTGTCGGCGAAAGTAACAAAGGAAACAAACCAAACTCAAAAAAGATTATGAAAAAGGGAAGAATACTTGTTTTTAACAAAAAAGCCCTCAAGAAAAGTTCTTGAAGGCTGCTGTCTTTTAATGTGCGGATGATAGGACTCGAACCTACACGCCTCACGGCACCAGATCCTAAGTCTGGCGCGGCTACCAATTACGCCACATCCGCATGCGTCGCTTTTGTTTAGCGGTGCAAAGATAGGAAGATTTTCTGATTTAACAAATAATTCGGTAATAAAGTTATTCACTTAATATTTCAAATGCCCTTTCAATCAGTGCATCCTTCTTTTGTGATTCTGCATCTCCATGCTCTATTCCCTCTTCCAGAATCTTATCCATATTTACGTATACATCTGGCTCTATTCCATTTTCCAGAGGCTTTTTATACTTGTTAAAGTGAGGACTGGCTGAGAAGCGAACACTCCAACCATTGGGTAATTCTGAAGAGAAAGGTAGCCCGGAACCTCCTCCGGTTTGGTCACCTACCTGAAATATTCTTTGCTCTTCGTTATCGTTGTTTAGACTGTGCATGGCATTCACAAAATCGTTTGTGGCACTGTAGCAACGACGATTGGTAAGTAAAACCACTTTTTTCTGCCAACGGATGCTATTAGAGGGTTCCAGGTAGATCGGCTCCATTTCAGAAAAGTCATTATGTCCCGGACCGGTTTTGTGCTGGATATATCCGGTCAATGTCTTTTCGTTGGTGAAACGGGCGGCAATACGGGTGGAATTAGTCAGGTTTCCTCCTCCGTTGTCGCGTACATCAATGATTAATCCGTTGCAGAGCTTCAAATAATCGAGTACATGGTCTAAATTACCGTCTCCAACTCCGGCACTAAAACTTTCGTAGCGGATATAACCTATATTATTATCGAATATTTTATATTTCAAACCGGCAGATGTACGATAACCGGAACTGGCACTTCCCAAATAGTAATTGTATAAGATATCCTCTCTATAGTTCCAAGGATATCCTTGATACCAGGCATCGTAATATGAAATACGACTGGAGGAGGAGAGGTTGACGTGCCCGTCTTTCAACTCATATAGCATTTGACTTAGTATATCAAACAGGTCGTCATCCGAAATTCCGGGTTTCACCAGTTTTCCATACTTGTCGTGAACAGCGTCCCAATCAATGCCTTTCTCTTCCAGAAAACAATACCGTTCATCAATAATCTTCCATAGTTGCTCGAAGTTTCCTACAGGATCATTGGCATATTCCTCTTCCCTGATACATCCGGTCACTACCGGAAGACAACAGAGCAGCCAAAGCATTTGTCTAATATTATTTCTCATTCTTAATCTTGTATTAACTCTCAACTCTCAATTTTCAACTCTCAACTTAATAAGCTCTTACCGATGACGGTAGAACACTGGCTCCTTTTTTATTTCGGATGCGGTATAATTCTTTCACAAAGCCTACCATGAACACATGTGAGTAGGTGTGCGTCTTGATATTGTTTACATTGGACTGCTGCAAATCCGCCAGATAGCTGAAACGCATTTTAGTATATCCTATAGGGAAGTCGACGGAAAGCATTTGCCGTAGCGAAGGCTGGTTATGTAAAGAAGTGAATTTGATGACTCCTCCGGCATTTCCCAGCGAGAAAATCTCATAATAAGATTGTCCGTAATGGGGGGAAAACATGACTCCCATTACCGGCAAATTCACTTGATAGCGCAATACCATCGGGTAACGTTTGATTTTCAGGTGCCAGATAGCCATTCCCGATGCATCCAGATTGATATATGCTCGTGCCGAAGCCGGGTTGTTTGTGTTCCGAAGATTGTAGACAAAACCTCCGTTGGCGTCTATCAATCCTCCTGCCAACAGTTTGAAGTTCTCTGTCAGACGGAACTGATAATGGAGCCCGTAGTTCCAGTTCACCAACCCAGAGAATGTATTGTTATTGTCGACACGGTTATGTGTATAGCCGATATCCGCTTGGAAGAAATTCTGTACAGACACATTCCCATCAAAAAGTTTAGTCATACGGATTGTTTCGCGGGAAACACGGAAGTCGATTCCTTTGTATTCCTGAGGCGAAAGATAAGTGTCGAACACATTCGTAAATCCGACACCGTACATCGTTGCACGTGTTACATAACGGTGGATTTGCAGACTGTCTGTGTCTGTCGTCTGCGCTTGTAATCTTGTGCAAAGGGCGAACAGGATGCATCCTGCCAGCCCTAGATATAGTGTTTGTTTCTTCATCAGAATAATTTCATCTGCCCCGTGATTTCATCAATAATATCGCCTTCACTCTTGTCGCTGTCTGGATCCAGATTCTCCGGTTCTTCTTCCGGTTCCTTCTGGCTCTCTTGTACAGGCTCGGGGAAGCGGGTAGGTTCCAGCTCATTAATAGTTTCCACTGCGTAGGTGGTGATACGTTTGCCTTTCGCTTTGAAACCTTTGACTGCGATAAATTCTTCGGCTTCAATCTCCAGCGGATCACGGAAGCTATCGTGTCCTCCGAATATAACTTCCAGGCGCGGATAGTACTCGTCCGTCAGCAGAATAAGGCGATTGTTCTTATTCTCTCCCAGATAGTTCTGCTTGCGGTTGGAACCTTCAAAGCAGAAACGTTTCAAATATGGATAATTCTGTTGGTCTGCATCATATAGTGCGGCAGTCCATACCTTGTTGGAATCGAACTTCTCGACAATACTTACATTATCTTCGTAATGGTTGCTCAGGTCGAAGTTGCTGGTATAGAAGTCACCGTTGTTCAAGACAACCAATATGGTATCCTCGCTTTGGAATTCTCCGAGATATTCTCCCCTTCCGTCGTAGTTGAGGCGGAGTATATCCCGATCAAACCAGACTTTACGTCCTCCGAGAGTAGAACCGCCTCTCTGTTTCAAGGCGATCTTATGCACCGGAAGCCGGGTGAGGATAATGCCTCGTGCCTGTCTTCCTTTGATACCTACTTCGCTAAAGTCCTGCTCAAAGATAATACGGCGGACACGCGGGTTCGGTTTCAGTGTCACCTTGATGATTTCGGCCTCCCCGTTCGGATTGGCACTGAAATAAGTGATACGTGAGTCCGGAGTTCCTTGAGTGACATCGTATTCACGGTCGCGGACAACGGAGGTTACAGCGAAGCGTTTGACATACGTTGTCCCTTCTTTTCCGTCACGGTAGGCCACGTTGTAAATCGTGCGCTTGTCGTTCTTCTTGAATACATTGACATAGAGCACGTTTTTACCGACAAACTTTTTATCGGCGACGGGAGTAACAATATATTTACCGTCGCGGAAGAAGATGATAACGTCGTCAATATCCGAACAGCATGCCACGAATTCATCTTTCTTCAAACTTGTTCCGATGAATCCTTCTTCACGGTTGATATAAAGTTTTTCGTTCGCTTCCACTACTTTGGCAGCTTCGATGGTGTCGAAGTTCCGGAGTTCCGTGCGGCGCGGGAAATTTTTGCCGTATTTGTTCTTCAGCATTTGATACCAGTTGACGGTATAATCTACGATGTGAGCCAGATGGTTATCAATCTCGGCAATTTCCTCTTTCATCTTGGCGATCAGTTCATCCGCCTTGTCTGAATTGAATTTCAGGATACGTCCCATTTTGATTTCCATCAGCTTGAGGATATCCTCTTTGGTCACTTCACGGATAAACTGCGGATAGTAAGGTGTCAGACGCTTGTCGATATGTTCGCAGGCTGCATCCATGTCTTTGGACTGCTCGAACTCTTTGTCTTTATAGATACGCTCTTCGATGAATATTTTTTCGAGTGAGGCGAAATGCAATGCTTCCAGTATTTCGCCTTTCTTGATTTCCAGTTCCTGCTTCAGTAAATCCAACGTGTTGTCTGCCGACTTTTTCAGTACTTTACTGATGGTTAGGAAATGTGGCTTGCTGTCATCAATAACACAACAGTTGGGGGAAATGCTTACTTCACAATCAGTGAATGCATACAGTGCATCGATAGTCTTGTCCGAAGAAGTGCCGGGCGCAAGATGAACCAGTATCTCTACGTTGGCGGCCGTGTTGTCGTCTACCTTACGGATTTTGATCTTTCCTTTATCAACAGCTTTCAAGATAGAGTCGATCACTGTCGAAGTCGTCTTTCCGTATGGAATTTCTGTGATAGCAAGTGTTTTATTATCAATCTTAGTGATCTTGGCACGTACTTTCACCGCTCCGCCGCGTTCTCCGTCGTTGTATTTGGCTACGTCGATAGAACCTCCTGTCTGGAAATCAGGATACAATTGGAATTCCTCTCCACGCAGATAACTGATGGAGGCATCGCAAAGTTCGTTGAAGTTATGCGGTAGAATTTTGGAAGAAAGTCCCACGGCGATACCTTCCACACCTTGTGCCAGCAATAACGGGAATTTCACGGGAAGAGTGACCGGTTCTTTGTTTCGTCCGTCGTAAGAAAGTTTCCATTCAGTTGTTTTAGGATTGAAGACAACGTCCAGCGCAAACTTGGACAAGCGTGCTTCTATATAACGGGGAGCAGCGGCGCCGTCTCCGGTAAGGATATTACCCCAGTTACCCTGACAATCAATCAACAGGTCTTTCTGTCCCAACTGTACCAGGGCATCTCCGATAGAAGCATCACCGTGAGGGTGGAACTGCATGGTGTGTCCCACAATGTTAGCCACTTTGTTATATCGTCCGTCGTCCAGACGTTTCATGGAATGTAGGATACGGCGTTGTACCGGCTTCAAACCATCGTTGATATGAGGCACGGCACGTTCCAAAATAACGTACGAAGCATAGTCCAGAAACCAATTCTGGTACATGCCTGTGAGCTGATGTTTTACGCTTTCGTCCCGTGCGTCCGCCGGTTTGTAATCTGAATGTCCTTCCGGTATCTCGTTGATTTCGTCACTCATAAATTCGTATATACTATAATATTTTAACGCATACGCAGGCAAAAATACAAAAATAAAAGAGATTTCGGAAAAGAAAGGGGGATATTCCGAATGTTAAAAGGGTATAAATTGACTTATTCTTTTTCTTTAGTTATTGTAGGGATGGTACAAATGTATAAGAAAACTTTGATTTCCTATAATAAAGACTTAATTTTGTTGCAGCCAACACTTATCTGACACCCGGGTCTCATGAGCACTGACACCCGGGTGTTGGTATGTTTGACACCCGGGTCTCAATGGTGTTGACACCCGGGTGTCAAATGGAACGCGAGTATAAACGAAAAAAGAAAGGAGTATAAACGATGGCAGTGCCTTATGTAGTGAGAAAGAAAGCCGATTTAACATCGGGAGAAAGAAAAGAATTATGGTATGGTGTACCCAAAAAACTGATAGATCCGATTCGGAATAGAGAATTTGCCGAGTACATGGAAAAACGGAGTGGATTTCATCGCGGGCAGATAGATGGTATATTGACGGAAATGGTTGATGCTATCCGTAGTCTGTTGTCTATCGGACAGCCGGTTACTATCGAAGGACTTGGCACATTCCATACATCACTGACCAGTCCGGGATTTGAACGTCCCGAACAGGTAACTCCGGGAAAGGTGTCCGTTTCACGTGTCTATTTCGTGGCTTGTCCTGAATTTAGCCGGGAAGTAAAAAAAATGAAATGCATGCGTATTCCTTTTAATCTGTATATGCCTGAAGAGATGCTGACCAAAGAAATGAAGAAAGCGGACCGGGAGCAGGAGCGGGAAGAATATGACCGTATGATGGCACCGGAAATCGAGGAAGAAGTTCAGGAATAAGATAAATTAATACCCTCTCTGTCTTATTTATAAGATAAATCCCTATCTTTGTGGCACTTTTTACGAAAAAAGCAAATTCAAATTAATAGATATAGAAAAGAAAATGGCACAAGAAGACGTTTTTAAGAAGCTTGTATCGCATTGTAAAGAGTACGGTTTCGTATTTCCTTCGAGCGATATCTACGACGGACTAGGCGCTGTGTATGACTACGGTCAGATGGGCGTTGAATTGAAGAACAACATTAAGAAATATTGGTGGGACAGCATGGTGCTGTTGCACGAAAACATTGTCGGTATCGACTCTGCCATCTTTATGCACCCTACTATCTGGAAGGCTTCCGGACACGTAGACGCATTCAATGACCCTTTGATTGACAATAAAGACTCTAAGAAACGTTATCGTGCCGATGTACTGATTGAAGATCAGTTGGCAAAGTATGACGATAAAATCAATAAAGAAGTAGCGAAAGCTGCCAAGAAGTTCGGTGAAGCGTTTGATGAGGCTCAGTTCCGTTCTACTAACGGACGTGTACTGGAACATCAGGCTAAGCGAGATGCACTTCATACTCGCTTTTCAAAAGCTTTGAATGATAACAATTTGGAAGAACTCCGCCAGATTATCATTGATGAAGAAATCGTATGCCCGATCTCCGGTACTAAGAACTGGACAGAAGTTCGTCAGTTCAATCTGATGTTCTCTACCGAAATGGGTTCTACGGCCGATGGCTCTATGAAAATTTATCTGCGTCCGGAAACTGCACAGGGTATTTTTGTAAACTACCTGAATGTACAGAAAACAGGTCGTATGAAAGTTCCTTTCGGTATTGCACAGATTGGTAAGGCTTTCCGTAACGAAATCGTTGCCCGTCAGTTCATCTTCCGTATGCGTGAGTTCGAACAGATGGAAATGCAGTTCTTTGTAAAACCGGGAACTGAACTTGACTGGTTCAAGAAATGGAAAGAAATCCGTTTGAAATGGCATAAAGCTCTTGGCTTCGGCGATGCAAGCTATCGTTATCACGATCATGATAAGTTGGCTCACTACGCAAATGCCGCTACTGATATTGAATTCCTGATGCCGTTCGGATTCAAAGAAGTGGAAGGTATCCACTCTCGTACTAACTTCGACTTGTCTCAACATGAGAAGTTCTCCGGCAAGAGCATCAAATATTTCGATCCGGAACTGAACGAGTCTTATACTCCGTATGTAATCGAAACTTCTATCGGTGTTGACCGTATGTTCCTTAGCATCATGAGCGCATCTTATTGCGAAGAGCAATTGGAAAATGGTGAAAGCCGTGTGGTTCTGAAATTGCCTGCTGCTCTGGCTCCGGTGAAACTGGCGGTTATGCCGTTGGTAAAGAAAGATGGTCTGCCTGAAAAAGCTCGTGAGATTATTGATAACTTGAAATTCCATTTCCATTGTCAGTATGATGAAAAAGATAGTATCGGTAAGCGTTATCGCCGTCAGGATGCTATTGGTACTCCGTACTGTGTGACGGTCGATCATCAGACATTAGAAGATAACTGTGTGACATTGCGTAACCGTGATACCATGCAGCAGGAGCGTGTCGCTATCTCTGAACTGAATAATATCATCGCAGACAGAGTAAGCATCACTTCTCTATTGAAAACTTTACAATAAACCTTTGACGAATGAGTAAAAAGATCTATTTATTCTCCTTAGTATTGTTGGCTTTGACGTTTACCGCTTGTAGCGAAACGGAAGAGACCGGACGTTATGACAATTGGCGTGCGCGTAGTGAGGCTTTTATTGATTCAATAGCCAATGTGTATGCTGGACAACAAAATGGCAGCATAACAGTCACGGATGAAAAAGAGAAACTTTATCCTTTTACGGATTTGACGAATGGGCAGACAATATATGCCAAGAAAAGAATTTCCAGAGACGGCGTGAAGGATGACGATAAACCTGTATATACTTCTAAGGTAAGTGCATATTATCGTATGTCTTATTTTAATGGTGACGTTGTTCAACAGAATTTTGCAGGAACAGAGCCTGACGAGTTTGATGTGCCTTCGGAATTCTTATTGAATGAAGTGATCTCAGGCTGGGGGTATACGCTAACTGAAATGGCAGAAGGAGAATTTTGGACTTTGTATATTCCTTACCAGAGTGGATATGGTTCCGGTACAGGTAGCGATGGTTCTTTACAGGCTTATTCGGCACTAGTCTATGATGTAAAATTGGATAAGATTGTAGAACGATAATCTTCTCAAGAATAAGGAAAATAAATAAGGTGTTGGTCATAAGGGATACAACACCTTATTTGATTTTATACTACTTTCTCTCACCTGTAAATGAGTCGGAATGACCACTTGCTTGACAGCCTTATCCCCTTTAATCTGCTCAATCAACAACCGGCAGGCAGTTTCTCCCATTTTATAAGTTTGATGAGACACAGCCGATAATTTGGGCTCTACGTAATTGGCGTGTTGTTCGTCCGTATATCCGATGATGGCAATGTCGTCCGGTATACGCAGTCCATGTTTTTTGATAACTTCCATAGCGGCAAAAGCTAAGGTATCATTCATGGCAAGTATGGCATCAGGAGGCTGAGGAAGCGACAGCAAGGTCTCTGTGGCAATTTTACCCTCCTCGTAATCAATCTTCCGGCAGACGACCAACTCTTTCTCGATGGGAATCCGGTTGTCACGTAGAGCTTCCAGATAACCATGCTTTCTTTTCTTTACGATGTCCAGATGATTCGCTCCACCTATAAACGCTACCCGTTTGCTTCCATTATCCAGAAAATGTTGTGTTGCCATTTGAGCGGATTGCACACCGTCCGCAACAACCGAAGAAAACTGTTCCGTCAGACAAACACGATCAAATAGAATAAGCGGCATATTGATATCTTTTAGTGTTGCAAAATGGGAATAGTCCGTAGTCTCCTGTGATAAGCAGGCGATGATACCTTCCACACGCATATTTACCAGGTTCTCAACGTTCCGTTTCTCATGCTCGTATGACTCATGCGATGTAGTGATAATCACAAAATATCCGTTGGCGATAGCCATATTTTCTATACCGTTCAAGATAGAGGCGAAGAAATGAGTTACGATATCCGGAACAATCACTCCGATGATACGCGGGGCATTTTTCCGTAAACTCATGGCAAAAGGATTGGGACGGTAATTCATTTCTTTTGCCAGTTCCTTAGCCTTGGCGCAGAGCTCACGGCTGATTTCCGAGCTGTCTTTCAGGGCTCTGGATACAGTGGGAATCGATACTCCCAATGCTTGAGCGAGATCTTTGAGTGAAGTATGTTTCCGGTATTTCATTTGAAGGTCTTTTACTTTGATTCTTTTACAAAGAAAGTACATTCCCGGATAAATACGCATATCTGAAACAATATTTTTTACGTAAACCATTACGTTGCTTTTTAGTGGCTTTACCGCTATACGGAAATCATTCCTGACCTATTTTTGTCGCATACAAAACTATTTAAAACCAAGAAGTATGCAATACCATGAAATCGGAAAGACAGGGATGAAAGTGTCATCCCTTAGTTTCGGAGCCTCTTCCTTAGGAGGAGTTTTCCATGATTTAAAAGAACAAGAAGGCATTCAAGCGGTATTTACCGCCGTTGAATCGGGAATGAATTTTATAGATGTCTCTCCTTATTACGGACATTATAAAGCGGAGACCGTGCTAGGAAAAGCGTTGAAAGAGCTTCCGCGCGACCGTTATTATCTTTCTACCAAAGTAGGGCGTTATGGAAAAGATGGAGTGAACACATGGGATTACTCAGCCAAACGGGTAACTGAGAGTGTTTACGAGAGTATGGAACGCTTGCATATAGAGTTTATCGATTTGATAAATGTACACGATATTGAATTTGCCGATTTGAATCAGATTGTTAATGAAACATTGCCTGCCTTAGTAGCACTGCGTGAGAAAGGAGTGGTAGGCCATGTCGGAATCACAGATTTACAGTTGGAGAATCTGAAATGGGTAATCGACCACTCGCCAATCGGCACAGTCGAGTCCATTCTCAATTTTTGCCATTATTGTCTGTGCGATGATAAGTTAGTGGATTTTCTGGACTATTTTGAATCCAAAGGAATCGGTGTGATTAATGCTTCTCCGCTTTCGATGGGACTGTTGAGCGAACGTGGTATTCCTGCCTGGCATCCGGCTCCCCAATCGTTGGTAGAAGCCTGCCGTAAAGCAGTGGAACACTGCAAAGCCAAGAACTGTCCGATTGAAAAACTGGCTATGCAGTTCTCTGTCAGCAATCCCCGTATTGCCACCACCCTGTTCAGTACAACCAACCCGGAGAATGTGAAAAAGAATATCACTTTCATTGAAGAACCGATTGATTGGGAGCTCGTTCGGGAAGTTCAGGAGATTATCGGAGAACAGAAACGTGTAAGCTGGGCAAACTCATAAAACGAACTTGTTGGTATGGACTACACAATCATTGATGCACATGCTCATTTATGGCTACGGCAAGATACGGTCGTAGACGGACTGCCTATTCGTACGTTGGAAAACGGACGTTCGGAATTTATGGGAGAGATTCGCCAGATGGTTCCTCCTTTTATGATAGACGGGGTGAATAGTGCGGAAGTCTTTCTTTCGAATATGGACTATGCACAAGTATCTGCCGCTGTTATCACTCAAGAATTTATTGATGGTATTCAGAATGATTATTTGTCGGAAGTCGTTTCCCGTTATCCCGATCGTTTCTTTATTTGCGGTATGTGCGAATTTCGTAAACCGGGATTTCTGGAACAGGCAAAAGAGCTGATCGCAAAAGGTTTTAAAGCCATCAAGATTCCTGCCCATCGTCTTTTGCTGAAAGAAGGAAGGGTGATGCTGAACAGCGAAGAGATGATGGAAATGTTCCATTATATGGAAGATGAGGACATTCTGCTTTCTATTGATCTAGCCGACGGAGCCACACAGGTTCCTGAAATGGAGGAGATTATTCAGGAATGTCCGGATTTGCGGATAGCTATCGGACACTTCGGAATGGTGACTCGCCCCGACTGGAAAGAGCAAATCCGTCTGGCACGTCATTCCAATGTGATGATTGAATCCGGTGGAATCACCTGGCTTTTCAATGACGAGTTCTATCCTTTTAAAGGAGCGGTAAAAGCCATCCGTGAAGCAGCAGAGCTGGTGGGCATGGAAAAACTGATGTGGGGCTCGGATTATCCGCGTACCATCACAGCGATCACCTACAAAATGTCTTATGATTTTGTGGTGAAGTCTTCCGAATTGACGGAAGAGGATAAAAGACTCTTTTTAGGAGAGAATGCCCGGAATTTCTATGGATTTACAGATCTCCCCGTGCTTCCTTACATCAAGAATATGTCCGAATGATTGAGAAAACAACCTTATCGTAAAACTATATTCATGCCATGAAAAAGAATACATATACAATACCTTTAGCTTTGGTTTTCTGCCTTTTCTTCTTGTGGGCGATAAGCAGCAATCTGCTTCCTACAATGATCCGGCAATTGATGAAGACCTGCGAGCTGAATACCTTTGAGGCTTCTTTTACAGAGACGGCCTATTGGCTTGCCTACTTCATTTTCCCTATTCCGATAGCTATGTTCATGAAACGATACAGCTATAAAGCGGGAATTATATTCGGACTTATCCTAGCCGCCATCGGAGGGCTGCTCTTTTTCCCTGCCGCCATACTAAAAGAATATTGGGCTTACCTTTGCATCTTTTTTATCATTGCCACCGGAATGTGTTTTCTGGAGACGGCTGCCAATCCATATGTAACAGTGCTGGGTACCTCTGAAACGGCTCCCCGCCGATTAAACCTGGCGCAGTCTTTCAACGGGCTCGGAGCTTTCATTGCCGCCATGTTCCTAAGCAAACTTATCCTTAGTGGGAATCATTACACACGGGAAACGCTTCCTGTAGATTATCCGGGTGGTTGGCAAACCTATATCCAACTGGAAACGGATGCCATGAAACTTCCTTATCTGATATTGGCGTTACTGCTCATTGCCATAGCCGTTCTATTTGTCTTTTCAAAGTTGCCGAAGATTGGAGATGAAACTGCTTCTTCAGATGCAGTGACGGCTGATGGCAAGAAAGAAAAACTGATAGACTTCGGAGTATTAAAACACTCGCATCTTCGTTGGGGAGTGATTGCGCAATTCTTCTATAATGGTGGGCAGACAGCCATCAACAGTCTTTTCCTGGTCTATTGCTGCACCTATGCGGGATTGCCGGAAGATACGGCTACCACTTTCTTCGGACTCTATATGTTGGCTTTTCTTTTGGGACGTTGGATTGGTACAGGCTTGATGGTGAAATTCCGTCCTCAAGATATGCTGTTGATCTATGCCCTGATGAATATCCTCCTGTGTGGAGTGGTGATGATATGGGGAGGAATGATCGGACTATATGCGATGCTGGCTATCTCGTTCTTTATGTCTATCATGTATCCTACTCAATTCTCATTGGCTTTAAAAGGACTTGGAAATCAGACGAAGAGCGGCTCGGCCTTTCTTGTAATGGCGATCGTTGGTAATGCCTGTCTCCCGCAGTTGACGGCTTATTTCATGCATATTAACGAGAACATCTATTATATCGCGTATGGCGTGCCGATGATTTGTTTTGTTTTCTGTGCCTATTACGGATGGAAAGGTTATAAAGTAATCGATTAATAAATTTATTATCAAATACATATCAAATGAAAGCAGTTCAAATTATCAATCCCTCCGAAATGAAGGTGGTTGAACTGGAAAAACCGGTCGTTGGAGCCGGTGAAGTATTAGTAAGAATCAAGTATGTTGGTTTTTGTGGTTCCGACTTGAACACATTCCTGGGCAAAAATCCGATGGTGAAATTACCTGTGATACCGGGACACGAAGTAGGAGCAGTCATTGAGGAAATCGGTCCGGATGTTCCGGCAGGTTTTGAGAAAGGCATGAATGTGACCTTGAATCCATATACCAACTGTGGAAAATGTGCTTCTTGTCGCAATGGTCGTGTTAATGCCTGCGAACATAATGAAACATTAGGTGTGCAACGCAATGGAGTGATGTGCGAATATGCTGTATTGCCTTGGACAAAGATTATTCCAGCTGGCAATATTTCTTCTCGTGACTGTGCGTTGATTGAGCCGATGAGTGTCGGATTTCATGCCGTGTCTCGTGCACAGGTGATCGACAACGAGTTTGTGATGGTGATTGGCTGTGGTATGATTGGCATCGGTGCCATTGTGCGTGCTGCTTTGAGAGGTGCAACGGTAATCGCTGTCGACTTGGATGATGAAAAGCTGGAACTGGCGAAAAAGGTAGGTGCCTCTTATGTGATTAACTCCAAGACAGAAAATGTGCACGAACGGATGCAGGAGATTACGGAAGGACTGGGTGCTGATGTCGTGATTGAAGCTGTTGGTAGTCCCGTGACTTATGTAATGGCAGTGGATGAAGTCGGTTTCACAGGACGGGTGATTTGTATCGGCTACGCTAAAAGTGAAGTTGCTTTCCAAACGAAACTCTTTGTTCAGAAAGAACTGGATATTCGTGGTTCTAGAAATGCCTTGCCGACAGACTTCCGTGCAGTCATCAATTATATGAAAGAAGGAAATTGTCCGGTAGAAGAGTTGATCTCGAAAGTTGCCAAACCTGAAGGAGCTTTAGAAGCTATGCAAGAATGGGCGGCTAACCCGGGGAAGGTATTCCGTATCTTGGTGGAATTCTGATTGTGGGTATATTGGTAAAGTTTGAAGTATAATTAGAAACTGTCTGATTATAAGATTTGTTTCTGTTCTATATCTATGTGTAACCGTTGTTTTTTTATCTGTTTCAAATATTATTCTAATTGTTACATTATTCGTGCCCTTTGTTTTAACAACTGCTGATTACCAATGTTATAGCTTACTCAGTTCCAATATTTTCTTTTCCAATGTCAGGTCGTCGGTAGTCATTTGGGGAGTGGGGATGTTATACATACGTATAACATCTCCTTCACGACAGGTATAGCTGTAATAGAGACGCTCGATTTCACTCAGCTCATCGTAGGATTTCAGGTTCCCTTTTTGTTGAAGAAACTTGGAACGTTCGGCATTGTCGGTCTGTTTAACCAATAATATACGGCGGGCGATAGGGTTGTAATTATAATCAAAGCATTGGTAAATGCCGCGTAGGAAAGGCGGACGGTCGAACATCGGCAGTTTGAGGCAAATATTGAACATGGAAAGTTGCGGGGCATGACTCTCATTGAAAACAAGATAGAGATGACTCATGCCATTCATCAGCCCGAATCCCCAATGAGTGGTGCCATGAGCATTCGTGTGTCCCACTTCGATGTAGTTGCCATTCTCGGCCGGAGCGATGAAGTAAGGCTCGATTTTCAGGTCATTGGTGTTGGAGGAGAGACTGTAGCTGGTATATATGCCACTGAAATTTGTGATATGATTCACACTTTGCCTGGCGTTGTGTTCCAGTTCGGAAAGAAAAGGATTCATACTGTCCGGCTTTTCTTTTACTACCACCTCCATAGCGAAGAGTGCCTGTTTCATTTGCGGAAGTAGTCCGAAGAGTTTCTTTTTCGAAAGATTATTGACCCACATTAAAGCGTTGTCCAATGCTTCGTTGTCATCCATCCCTTTTTCCACATTTTTGAAGTATGCCGGGAATACTGTGGAATACATGGCGGACAATACGCTCGGGGTGAGTTGTGCTTGTTCGGCCATTTCTTTCATCTTGATACCCTTTCCACGTAGGAAAGTAATGCGGTCGTAGATTTCTTTCAGCTCATTCATATTTTTTATTGAGGAGTTCATTAGCTTGTTACAAAAATAGCTTTCTCTCTTGAATTCAACTCTCTATACGGTGACTTTTATTGTAAAAAGGTTGTTTTGTAGCCTCTTTCCAGTGTGTTACATTACAATTACATGAATATTTCTGAATTATTTCGTACTTATTATTCCTGTTTTATTCATTTTTTACCTCGTTGGGTGGCTCTACTTTTGCGATGTCAAAACGAAGAAGAATATGAATTTATCACTGAATAAACTGATAGGACAAAGACCGGACATACAATACGGTAAAACGGAAAGACATACTCCTGACTGGCTTTTCATTCTCTGGATGGGTGGTACGGCACTATTGTCTTACTCGTTGGTTTACGCTTTGCGTAAGCCCTTTACTGCTGCTGAGTTTGAAGGGTTGACGGTGGCTGGTATGGATTATAAGATTGTGGTGAGCATTATCCAGCTCATCGGTTATGTATGCGCCAAGTTGTTTGGCATTAAATATATTTCCGAATTGCAGCCGCAGAATCGGTTGAAGTTCATTATCGGATCTGCTGCCTTGTCTGAAGCATCTTTGTTGGCGTTCGGCCTGTTACCATTGCCCTATAATATAGTGGCACTTTTCTTTAACGGGCTTTCTTTGGGTTGCATGTGGGGAGTGATATTCAGCTTTCTCGAAGGTCGTCGTACTACCGATATTCTGGCAAGTATTATGGGAGTGAGTATGGCGCTGAGTTCGGGAGTGGCAAAGAGTCTCGGACTTTATGCGCTGAATCAACTTCATGTCAGTGAGTTTTGGATGCCTGCACTCGTAGGGGGATTGGCCTTTCCGTTGCTTTGCTTTATGGGATGGATGATGACCAAGTTTCCTCGTCCTACGGCAGCGGATATTGCAGCCCGTTCCGTTCGTGTCACTCTCAACGGACAGCAACGTTGGGCGCTCTTCAAACAATATATGCCCTTACTGCTTTTGCTTTTTGTCGCCAATCTGTTGCTTACTGTACAACGTGATATTAAAGAGGATTTCATTGTCTGTATCATTGATGTGGATACAATTTCTTCCTGGCTGTTTGCCCAACTTGATACCATCGCTACATTGGTATTATTGTCCACGTTTGCCGTACTCGCTTTCTCCGGCAATCATTTGAAAGTACTTTATACATTGTTGGGACTTTCTACCGCAAGTATGGGGGGCTTGGCTCTGCTAGGTAGCGGAGAGGTACAGTTGTCTACTACTTTGTGGCTCTTTTTGCAGACGCTCTGTATAGACATTGCTTACCTTAGTTTCCAAACCATTTTCTTTGAAAGGTTCATTGCTTGTTTCAAAGTGAAGGGGAATGTGGGATTCTTCATTATCACTATAGATTTTGTCGGTTATGTGGGTACGTTAGCATTACTGCTGTTTAAGGAGTTGAAAGCCTCGCATATAGACTGGGCGGTGTTCTATAATGAGATGAGTGTATTTGTAGGCATAACCTGTTGCATCGCTTTTGCCGCTGCGGCCGTCTATGTGATGAAGGCTAAGAAAATCCCTGATACGGGTAGCGCAAGAAAGGTAAATGACATGAATAGTTACAACGAATTATTAACTTCAAATCCAACGATATGATTGACATCAATTACACTAGAATGAGTAATATCAATAACTGCAATATGAAAAAAATAGAATGCGTGATTATGGATTGGGCGGGTACTTCCGTCGATTATGGATGTTTTGCACCGGTAGCGGCTTTCGTGGATAGTTTCAAGCAGATGGGACTGACTGTTACGGCTGCCGAGACACGTGCCCACATGGGGGTGACTAAGATTGAAGAGATACGTGCTTTGTTTTCCATTGAACGGGTAGGAAAGGACTTTCGTGAGAAGTACGGACGTGACTATACCGAAGAGGATGTGCAGGAATGCTATAAACGTTTCCAAAAGGTATTGTTCGATACTTTGGAAGATTATACAGAGCCTATTCCCGGTGTGGTGGAGGTGATTGCCAAACTACGTGCTCAGGGAATCAAAATCGGTTCTACTACCGGATATACTCAAAAGATGATGGATGTGGTGATTCCTGCCGCAGAAAAGAAAGGTTACAGGATTGATAATTGTGTCACTTCGGACAATCTGCCCGGTGGTCGTCCGAAGCCTTATATGATTTATCGCAATATGTGTGATCTGGACGTTGCCTCCCGTTTCTCTGTGCTGAAATATGGTGATACGATTGCAGACATACGTGAAGGTGTGAATGCCGGTGTGTGGAGTGTAGGTGTAATAATGGGAAGTAACGAATTGGGACTGACTGAAAAAGAAACCCGCACTCTTCCGATGGGGGAACTGAAATGCCGCATGGCTAAGGTGCGGGACCGTATGTATGCCGCTGGTGCTGATTATGTGGTGGACACGATTGCCGAACTGCCGATGTTGATAGAGGATATCAATGAACGTATGGCATTATAAAAGAAAGAATAATAAAAATAACAAACCGATATATTAATAAATTTAAGATAATATGAGACCTTATTTACTTTTGACTCCCGGTCCTCTTACTACAACCGGCACTGTGAAACAAGCGATGATGAGCGACTGGTGTACTTGGGATGAAGATTACAATCTTGGTATTGT
Source organism: Bacteroides sp. NSJ-39 (assembly GCF_014287315.1). NCBI lineage: Bacteria > Pseudomonadati > Bacteroidota > Bacteroidia > Bacteroidales > Bacteroidaceae > Bacteroides > Bacteroides sp. NSJ-39. The sequence goes on from NZ_JACOOB010000002.1 coordinate 214,608, forward strand.
AGAAGTTATCCGTAAAGAATTGGTGGAGATTGCTACTAGCGCTCCTGACGAGTATACGGCTGTGTTGATGCAAGGTAGCGGAAGTTTTTGTGTGGAAGCCACACTTGGCTCTGTAGTTCGTCCTGAGGATAAACTGTTAGTAGCAGCCAATGGTGCTTACGGTAAGCGTATGGGCATTATTTCCGAATATTACCATATTGATTGTCACGTGATGAGGTTTGAAGAAATAGAACCGGTGAATGCCAATAAAATAGATACTTATTTGAATGAACATCAGGAGGTGACGCATGTGTCTGTAGTACATTGTGAGACTACGACCGGTGTGCTCAATCCTTTGGAGGAGATTGCCGCCGTGGTGAAGCGTCACGGTAAGATATTGATTGTGGACGCTATGAGTAGCTTTGGAGGAGTACCCATCGATATGGCAAAGTTAGGTATCGATTTCTTGATCAGTAGTGCCAACAAGTGTATTCAAGGTGTACCGGGATTTGGCTTTATCATTGCCCGTCGTTCTTTGATGGAGAAATGTAAGGGAATTGCCCGTTCTCTTTCGCTCGATCTTTATGAGCAATGGGAAACAATGGAGAAAGGGCATGGAAAATGGCGTTTCACCTCGCCTACTCACGTGGTGCGTGCCTTCATGCAGGCTTTGACTGAATTGAAAGCCGAAGGTGGTGTAGAAGCTCGCCATGCCCGCTACTGTGAGAACCATCGCGTATTGGTGGAAGGTATGCGCGCTTTAGGCTATAAGACTCTGCTGCCCGATGAACAGCAGTCGCCTGTTATCACCTCTTTCTATTATCCTTCGGCTGACTTTAACTTTAAAGATTTCTATCTGAAACTGAAAGCTAAAGGGTTTGTCATCTATCCGGGAAAGATATCACAGGCAGATACTTTCCGTATCGGCAACATCGGTGACGTTCATCCGACTGACTTTATGAAGCTGATAGAAACGATCAAGGAAAGCTAATCTACGGCTGATGTAACGGATCGGAATGGTATTGGATGAGTCCTTCCATCGGGCTTTGCAAAATCTTTCCGATTCTAATACCTGTCTCTTGTGCTGCCTCTTGAAGTATCTCTTTGTAACAATGAGCTACTGATCCTATGAAATGTGCCGGATACTGCGTGTAATCATATTGCATTACATTTCTTCGGAGAAAAGCAATGAAGCTGCCTAGCACTAATTGTCGTATTCCAGGCTCTTCCAGATGTTGTGCTATAAAAGGTGACAGGCTTGCCAGAAAACGATTCGGGAAGGGCTGACGGTAAACCCGGTCAATGATTTCGGGAACTGTCAGGTCGAATTGTTTTAGAAATGCTTCTTTGATGGCGGGAGAGAGTTGATTCTTCAAGATGTCACCGACTAGTAACTTGCCTAGAACAGCTCCGCTTCCTTCGTCACCCAGGATAAAGCCTAAAGGAGAAATGTGGTTGACAATCTCTTTACCGTCATAGAAACAGGAGTTGGAACCTGTTCCCAGTATACAGGTAATGCCTGCTTCACGACCGCATAGTCCACGAGCGGCAGCCAGCATATCCGAGTAGGCTTTGATATTTCCGACAATAGGTAAACTGTCGGCTATTGCCCGCCGGAGGGTGGGAGCTTTCTCGGGTGTACAGCCTGCACCGTAAAAGTAAACAGAGTCGATTGTTCCTTCCGGCAATTGCGGCAGGAGGGAATGTGTCAGTTCTTGCTGAATTTCTTCTTCTGATTGGAAGAAGGGATTGAGTCCTTTCGTTCCAATCCTTTTGATGGGTGTATTATCGAGGATGACACACCAGTCGGTCTTGGTAGAACCGCTGTCTGCGATAAGCATCATAGTTTACTGTATATTTTCAGTTTAATATCTTAAATATAATCACGTGAATTTATTGCTTTTTCCGAAAGAATCATCCAATTGGTTGCGAATCATTAATGAAGCAATAATACCGGGTATCGTACAAATACAAACCCAGATAAAGAAATTGGTGTATCCGAGATGTTCTTGTATCCACCCTGCCGGCATACCGGGAAGCATCATTCCAAGTGCCATAAATCCGGTTCCGATAGCATAATGAGCTGTCTTGTGCCCGCCTTCGGCAATATAAATCAGATAAAGCATATAGGCTGTGAAACCGAAACCATAACCCAATTGTTCGATAGCTACGCAGGTGGAAATCAATATCGGGTTGTTAGGAGTGGCTGCAGCCATCCATACATATAATATGTCGGGAAGGTTGATGGCTAATGCCATAGGTAATATCCATTTCTTGAATCCGTCACGTGAAACGAGAAAGCCGCTGATAATTCCACCAAGTAACAAGGCTATGACACCAATAGTTCCGTATATCATTCCAACTGTTGCTGTGGATAGTTCCAACCCGCCTTTATCGGCATGGTCGAGTAGGAAGGGGGAAGCAATCTTGGCTAGCTGCGATTCTCCCAATCGGTAGGTGAGCAGGAAAAAGAACATGAGACCGAGGTGTTTCTTTTTGAAGAAAGTGACAAAAGTCAGAAGAAAGTCTTCTAATAGCTTACCTGCTGTGAGTCCGGGACGTTTGACATCGGAATCGGGATGGGGGAGGATAAAGCGATGGTACAAAGTAAGAGCCAGGAATAATCCGGCCAGGAGGTAGAAAGTGATGCTCCATGCTAGAGGTATATTGCCTTGAGAGGTTTCCAACCATCCTGCAAGCATGACGAGAATACCTTGCCCGAAAATATTGGCGAGTCGGTAGAATGTGTTTCGGATGCCTACAAAGAAAGATTGTTCCTTGTTGTTGAGGCCGAGCATATAAAAACCGTCTGCTGCGATGTCATGGGTAGCCGAACTGAATGCCAATAACCAAAAGAAAGCAAGGGTGAATTGTACGTAATGTGCCGTTGGGATAAAAAAGGCGATGCCTGCAAATCCGGCGGCGATGAACCCTTGCATGGCGATAATCCAGGAACGTTTCGTTTTCACCAGATCGACGAATGGACTCCATAACGGTTTGATAGTCCAGGGAAGATAAAGCCAGGAAGTGTATAAGGCTATTTCCGTATTGGATAATCCCAAACGCTTGTACATGATAACAGCAATCGTCATTACCGCTACGTATGGCAGCCCTTCTGCGAAGTAGAGGGTGGGTATCCAGCTCCAGGGATTTCTTTTTGTAGTGGGTGTTGTCATGGCATTCGTTCGATTTTATTTATATTGTTTTCCAAGCGTACTACCGGGGTAATAGTGAGATAGTATTTCTTCATACTTATAACCTTGTTCTCCCATCACGGCTGCACCGATTTGACAAAGTCCTACTCCATGCCCCCATCCGGCTCCGGTAAGGATGAATCGTGAAGGGAGTTCATCTCCGTACTCCTTGTCTATGACAAAAGCGGAGCTGTAAAGATGGGACGTTGATAGAGTGCGGCGTATCTCCAACTCTTTTCCAATGATGAGTGTCCGTAAGGTTCCTACAATCTTTAGTCGGACAAGACGTCCGGATGTTCCCCGTTCTACAGGAATTAAATCAATGATTTGTCCGAAATCAATCCCTGAACGTTGATGAATCAGTTCTGAAAGCTCTTGTTGCGAATAACTGACTTTCCAACGATAGAAGTCTGCAGTTTCCTGATCGTAATTGTTTAAGACTTGGCTTAGAATTTTCTTATCCTGCGTGTTACAGAAAGCAACAGGCGAGGTGCGTATCCATTTATCAGCTTCCGCCTCTATGGTCAAATCGGGAAGTTGTTTTTCAGTCTTGCTATCCCGTTGTCTGATTAGATAAGGATGCTTTACGTTTTCCCAACAATTTTGGAACTCTTCAAAAGCTCCGCCACAACATTTAGAGAAACGGGCATCACAAATCGCTCCTTTATACATCAGCACTTCCCCCCGCGTGGCGGAGACTGCTTCGATGGCTTGCGGTGTTGAGGCTCGTGTAATTCCCTGATAACGCTGGCAATGATCATCGGCACATACATCGAAATTTCTATGTGCTTCATGGTCATACCATTTTATAAGTTGAGAGTTGAGAATGGAGAGTTGAGAGTTACTCTGCAGCCGGACAGCGCAGCCCACTCTCAACTCTCCATTCTCAACTCTCAACTTATTAACTAGCCAGCTTCGGGAGATGACGGCGTGAGCCTTTAGTAGTTCTAAAGAAGCTGTTGCGCTCATTTCGGATGAAATTACACTGGTAAGATATTCTTCAATGGAAATCACATTGATGGCGGTTAGTTGTTCTCCTTCGATGATAATCTTTAATTCCCCTTTGAATTTCTGGACTTCTTTGCGTTCCCAATGGAAGTTGATTCCGATGGTCACATCTTTCAGTTCAAAGAAAGCATGTGCATTTTGTGGAGGAATGAAGGATAATTCGTCGTACTCTTTCCCTTGCCAATGAATCTTCCCATCCTGATAAATAACTTTCTGTGTCCCGGAAATTTCCGTTCTGACAGAAGAACTAAATTTCATTGGGAAAGAGAATTCAATCTCTTTCCCAGAAAGAATGCCAACTGCTATTTGAGGCTCTGTCATAAGGCGGCTTTAATGCGTTCTATTATTTCTTGTAGCTTTTCTTTAGATATCGATACTTCCCGATAGATATCATATACTTTTTCAGGAGTCAGTTTCTCCATATCCTCTTCACGTACTATAGGGAATATGCCGTTCATTTCAGCAATAGCAGGACTGATGAGAATTTGTTCGTCTCCTTTTGCGTAATAGCAGTCGGGACGATGTTTGCTGCGTAAGAAGATAATACAATTGTAAGGGTGTTCGGCCACTGACTCAAATTGATCGTCGTAGTTCTTTCCAAAATCCTCTTTGGTGCGTTCCAAACCATACCAGGCAAGAATATTCATCATTGGTTCTTTTCCGTTATTATTGGCAGCTAAGATGTCGTAAATCAGATGAAAGGTTTTCGACATTGTTTTCTTATTTTTCGCCTGAATCCTGATGAAACTGTACGGGAAATTTTCATAACTAATTTGCACCTTGTCGTTATCTATTAAATCTATGTGATCGTAATATGATCCCTGCATACTTTCCTCTTTACTGCAAGCTTGAAAATGGGCATGATCGGGAGCGGAAGCTCCACATTCCGGTCCATTATACATAAGAAAGTATTCTCTCATTATGTCGGTGAATTCTATCATATCTTTAAAACGCCCGACTATGGATTGCGACTTGTGTTCCTTATCTACAATTGTAAAGTGGTGTTTAAATATGGGATAGGGATTAACCAGTATCTGATAATTCCTATAACTGATGAACTCTTGTTCCTGCGGTCGGTTTGTTTGGCAGAGGAAGCAAGGCCGTGAGTGAATGGAGGCAATATCTGTCTGTGCGGTAGCTGAAAGAATACGTTTCGGATTAAGGAATAGGTTCGCACCTAAACCGTCATTACCAAACCATTTGGATATTTCTTTTGTTCGTGACCGATACTGTTCCAATGCTTGGTAATTCTCTTTGGCTAGTTTCCAAGAAAGAGTTTGCTTTTGGAATAACTGTTCGATTTTTTGCTGAATATTCTCTAATGTCGTTTCTTGTTGCAGGATGCGCTGTTCCAATTCCCACGTACGAAGCCGGTCTTTATATAGATTATTCTGGTTGATTTTCTCAACAGGCAGTGCAGCATCCGAGTTGCCTTCCCAACGGCGGCAAAGGTAAATCACGTCGTATATTCTGCCTATCTGATAATCGTGTGAAATTTTCAATCCAAGGGCATAATCTTCTCCATAGCTTGTGTTCGGGACTTTGATTTCCCGAAGAATGGGCGTGTAGAATGCACGGGGAGCTCCCAGGCCGTTGATACGTAATGCATTATTTCGTCCGTTGTCGGGCGTCCATTCCTTATGATCGATGATGCCGGGGGCAATTTCCTGCATATCAAAGTTAGTCATCATATAAGTGCCGATTACCATTGCACATTTCTGTTTATAGAAAGTATCAATGATGATTTGCAGGCTATGTTCGTCTTTATACACGTCATCGCTATCAAGTTGGACGGCAAACTTTCCGCATTTCTCGTGATGGATACCTATGTTCCAACATCCGCCTATACCGAGGTCATCTCTTTCGGGAATGACGTGAATCAGGCGCTTGTCCGAACTAAGTTCACGGAGAACTTCACTGGTCCCGTCTGTCGAATGATTGTCGATGACAATGACATTGAACGGAAAGGTCGTTTGCTGGTTCAGTGCCGAGCGTACGGCATCTTTGACTGTGCGAATACGGTTGCGTACGGGTATAATGACAGAAGCTTCATATTCAAAAGTGTGGGAAGAAAAGTCTACGGGACGGAAGATAGGATAAAGATATCCGCCAATTTCCTTCAAATGGTTGGTGCATGCCTGTTCCATTTCAATCTGTACCTGACGGTTTTTAGGGTCTACATAATCGAACTGCTTCTCACCGCTTTTCCGCTTGTCACTTTCTACTTCGGTATATAGATATTCGTTGATATGTACCAGTTTGCTCTTTTGGGATATTTTGAGTCTCAAATCATACAAGCCTGCATATTGATATTCCTCTTCCGTATTTTCTATAACTTCCTTGAATACGTTGGCATTGAACAGTAAAACCGAGCCGAAATTGAAGTCGTCACGCAGGCTGCCGAATTGGTAATCAATGACCGGAGCAGGTTTTTGCACACTGTCCATCTGTTGGTAATGGTCTGCATATACCATGCTAGCTTGGGTCATTTCTATTATTTGAACCATTCTTTCAAGAGCGAACATGCCTATTTTTAGTGCAGTGTGTTTGGTATAGAGCAAGGTATATGTTTTATCAGAATGTTCTGCAATAGCTCGCATCGCTTGTGTAGACTGCATTTTCTCTACAGAGATGAGTTCGCATCCGGGAATACAGACATTGGTAATTGGCGATGCCAATAAATAAATTTTGTCTACCAGCGTCGATGCACGTAACTCCTTAACTGTTTGCACAGTTTCTTCCAACCGGCTGAAAGGAAGAAAACAGTTGATTGTTGTTTTCATTATTTTACTTTTTGTTTTGTAGTATGAGTTGTGTAAGATGTTTCTTATATATTTATCATAAACTTGTTTACTTTGCTACAAATGTAGGGAATTTATCATAGATATATATACTCTTACATATTTTTTATTCCAGGAGTTCCGCCGGTCGTATGTTTAGAGGAACGCCAATTCTTGTTGAGTGAAGGCAGTTCCGGGGATTTCTTTTCGAGTGAAATGCCGATAGTTTTGGATTTGTCGGTATCGTGCATTCCGTCCCAGAAACGACAAGTGTCAAATGTATGTCCTTTCCCAGTTTTGGGGGTGCTGGACAGTGCGAGATAGCCTCCTTCATTATCAAGTGCCGGGAATTTGGATATTTCTATTAGGTTCTCTCTATTGACATTGTGTTTTTGAATAATCTTGTCGAGATATTTAGAAAAGCAAAGATATCCTCTGGATGCAATGATCAGGGGTTGGGATGGAGATTCATTTTGTAACGTAGTGGTACTGTACACTTTGCCGTCTTCATGCATCTTATATAGAAAAAGCTGTGGCAACACAATAGTCTGTTCAGTCGGATTATAGAGCTCTATGTATTCGGTGCCGTCTGTGGCATTATCATACATTATCTCATTAAAGAGGAGCATACCTCTGACATCTTCCGGTAGTTCGGTAATATCCGGCTTTTCGGAATCCGGTTTGTCGGGAGTATTGTCGGGGTCGGTCGTTGTCTCTACACCGTTGGATAATCGTACATGATGGAATGTGAAGGCTTTACAGCGGGTTTTGGTGTAGACACAATAAATTCCCGAACAAACGGAACTCTGTATGCCGGTATCTTTCACTTGCTTTTCCAATGTATATCCGTCTTCGGATTCCAATCGTGTCCAAAAAGTCCAATACCCATTATTATCGCATTCTACTTTTATGTATAATTGGGGGGAGTTATTACCCTTCATCACTTCCCGACCCGAAGCCAGCAGCTTGGGCTGGTCTCCATTCTGACGATAAAGTGTCACATTGTCTTTTGCTCCTCCTATTTGTATAAAATACCCGTTTAGGCTACCGGAGAGGGTGTTGGAAGAAGAGGTCAGATAAAAACGTGCATAATTATTGGCGGATGGATTGAATGTAAGGTGAACTCCAAACTCCCAGCGGGTATTCTTTACTGACGTGGACGGTATGGTGACATAGGCTGTTCCACTATCTTCTGCCGGATCATTCAGATGGACTCCTTCTTTAGAATTGATAGTGAATTTATCTGTTTCTCCTTCCCAAGAAAGTTCGGAAGTAGCCGTATCTTCTCCTTCTGAATCTTCTTCATCATCGGCAGGAAGTGAACAATTGTAGAATATAGAAATGAACAGACCTAAAAGTGTAAACACTTTGTAAATTCTCATACGGTTTAATTCTTAGATGATAATTAATGTTTGAACCGTATTTGTTTGTGTATAACGCAGAGGCAATTGCGGCTTAAATTCTATTTTGTGAATGCAAAGGTATATAAAAAGTCCGGTTTCAAGGGCGAAACCGGACTTTTCTTTCTTAAATCTTTATGATTTAGACATTCTTTACTTTAATCAGATATTCTGCGATCTGCACTGCGTTCAGTGCTGCACCTTTCTTGATTTGGTCACCTACAATCCAGAAAGTCAATCCGTTTTCATTCGTCAGGTCTTTGCGGATGCGTCCCACATAAACCGGATCTTTCCCAGCCAGGAATAACGGCATCGGGTACTCTTTTTCCGCAGGATTATCCTGAAGCACCAGTCCGTCTCCCTTAGCGAATGCTTCGCGGGCTTCTTCGATAGAAATAGGGCGTTCGGTTTCTACCCAGATACTTTCAGAGTGAGCACGTAGTGCAGGAACACGTACGCAAGTCGCGCTGACTTTAATATCTGAATGCATGATTTTACGTGTTTCGTTATACATCTTCATCTCTTCTTTCGTATAACCGTTTTCTGTGAACACGTCGATCTGCGGTATGAGGTTGAAAGCCAATTGATATGCAAACTTTTCTACTGTAACAGGTTCATTTGCCAATACTTGGCGATATTGCTCGTACAATTCGTCCATAGCGGCAGCACCGGCACCGCTGGCTGCCTGATAGGTAGATACGTGCACGGTTTTTATATGAGAAAGCTGTTCGATGGCTTTCAGTGCGACAACCATTTGGATTGTTGTACAGTTGGGGTTGGCAATGACACCGCGTGGACGCTCCAATGCGTCTTCGGCATTTACCTCAGGCACTACCAAAGGTACATCCGCATCCATACGGAAAGCGCTGGAGTTGTCGATCATCACAGCACCGTATTTAGTGATGGTCTTTTCGAACTCTTTGGATGTTCCTGCACCGGCAGAAGTGAAAGCAATGTCTACCCCTTTAAAGTCATCGTTGTGTTGTAAGAGTTTCACCTCGATCTGTTTACCGCGGAAAGTATAAGTTGTTCCGGCACTACGTTTAGAACCGAACAAAACTAACTCGTCCAACGGGAAGTTTCTCTCATCGAGCACGCGCAGGAATTCCTGTCCCACGGCTCCGCTTACGCCAACAATAGCTACTTTCATCTTTTTCTTTTGTTAAATGTGAATACTGTATTTCCCTTTCTATACTGTCTAATAGGAAAGATTAGACTGCAAAATTATAACAATTTGCCATATAAACCGCATTTTTGTCGAAAAAATATTATTTGAATCTATCTACTTATGAATTGGAGGTATGCGAACTTTTTTGTTCCTTTGTAGTTGAATTCCTAAAACCACAGTCTATGAACCTGTTTGATCTCAATTTAACGTTGCCAATTTCTGATCCGACTTGGGTGTTTTTTTTGGTACTGATTATTATTCTTTTTGCTCCGATGATTCTCGGACGGCTTCATATACCTCATATTATAGGCATGATTCTGGCGGGGGTACTGATTGGAGAGCATGGCTTTCATGTGCTCGACCGTGATAGCAGTTTCGAACTGTTCGGTAAAGTCGGGCTTTATTATATCATGTTTCTCGCCGGTCTTGAGATGGATATGGAGGATTTTAAGAAGAACCGGACGAAAAGCTTTGTGTTTGGCTGGCTCACCTTTCTGATTCCTATGGGGTTGGGTATATGGAGCAGTATGAGTCTGTTGGGCTATGGTTTTCTCACTGCCGTACTGTTGGCAAGTATGTACGCTTCCCATACGTTGATTGCTTATCCTATTATCAGTCGTTACGGATTGTCACGTCTGCGCAGTGTCAATATAACTATTGGCGGTACTGCTGTTACCGTTACCCTTGCTTTGATTATTCTAGCTGTTGTAGGTGGAATGTTTAAGGGAACTGTGGATGGTTGGTTTTGGGCGTTCCTGGTTGCTAAAGTCGCTTTTCTCGGATTTTTGATTGTTTTCTTCTTCCCCCGTATCGGTCGCTGGTTCTTCCGAAAGTATGACGATAGCGTGATGCAGTTTGTGTTTGTGTTGGCAATGGTCTTTCTGGGTGGTGGATTAATGGAATTTGTCGGAATGGAGGGTATCTTGGGAGCCTTTCTTGCCGGATTGGTCTTAAATCGGCTGATTCCTCACGTTTCTCCGTTGATGAACCGTTTGGAGTTTGTAGGAAATGCGTTGTTTATACCTTATTTCCTGATTGGTGTCGGAATGATTATTGATGTAAGAAGTCTGTTCACCGGTGGGGAAGCATTGAAGGTGGCAATTGTAATGACAGTGGTAGCTACTTTCAGCAAGTGGCTGGCAGCATGGGCTACGCAGAAGATTTATCGGATGCAGCCGAATGAACGGAGTATGATATTCGGTCTGAGTAATGCACAGGCAGCAGCCACATTGGCGGCAGTATTGATCGGACACGAAATCATTATGGAGAATGGAGAACGTTTGCTGAATGATGATGTGCTGAACGGTACCGTAGTGATGATTCTCTTTACTTGTGTCATCAGTTCTTTGGTGACGGAGCGTTCTGCCCGCCGTTTTGCTTTAGACGAAAATGTGCAGTCGGAAAAAGAAGGGGTGAAAAATAATAATGAACAGATATTGATTCCGGTCGCCAACCCGGATACGATTGAAGACCTCATCAATCTGGCATTGGTCATAAAGGATGCCAAACAGAAAAATGGGTTGATAGCATTGAATGTAATCAATGATAATAATAGCTCGGAAAAGAAAGAATTACAGGGAAAACGTAATCTGGAAAAAGCTGCGATGATTGCTGCGGCTGCCGACGTTCCTGTCACTATGGTCAGTCGTTATGATCTGAATATTGCTTCGGGAATTATCCATACGATAAAAGAGTATGAGGCTACGGATGTGGTGATCGGTTTGCACCGGAAAGCTAATATCGTGGATTCTTTTTTCGGGCATTTGGCGGAAAGTCTGCTGAAAGGTACGCATCGCGAGGTGATGATCGCAAAATTCCTGATGCCGGTGAATACCTTACGCCGGATTAATATTGCCGTTCCTCCAAAGGCGGAATATGAGACCGGCTTTGCAAAGTGGGTGGAGCATTTCTGCCGTATGGGAAGCATTCTAGGATGTCGTGTACATTTCTTCTCGAATGAACGGACATTGATGAGGCTTCAGCAACTTGTGAAAAAGAAATATGTAGGTACTCCGACCGAGTTTTCTACATTAGATGAGTGGGATGATCTTTTGCTATTAACGGGACAGGTTAACTATGACCATCTGTTGGTTGTTATTTCCGCCCGTCGGGGATCTATCTCTTATGATCCTTCTTTTGATCGTTTGCCGTCACAGTTGGGCAAATATTTTGCAAATAATAGTTTGATTATTTTATATCCCGATCAATTCGGTGAACCGCAAGAGATCGTGTCTTTCTCCGATCCTCGCGGGCATAATGAGTCTCAGCATTATGAGAAGGTCGGTAAATGGTTCTATAAATGGTTCAAGAAAAGCTGATGGAAAGAGACGACTGGCAACAAAGAACGGAACTTCTTTTGGGAGAAGAGAAGATGAATCGTATCCGGAACTCTCACGTATTGGTCGTGGGGTTAGGTGGAGTGGGAGCTTATGCGGCAGAAATGATTTGTCGTGCAGGAGTCGGACGAATGACGATTGTAGATGCCGATACGGTGCAGCCGACTAACCTGAACCGTCAGTTACCTGCATTGCATTCCACTTTGGGGATGTCGAAGGCGGAAGTGCTGGCTACCCGGTATAAAGATATAAACCCCGATATCGACCTGACCGTTTTACCTGTTTATCTGAAAGATGAAAATATACCGGAGCTATTGGATGCCGGTAAATATGATTTCATAGTGGACGCTATCGATACCATCAGTCCGAAGTGTTTCTTGATTTATGAAGCGATGAAACGGCGGATTAGGATTGTTTCCAGTATGGGAGCAGGGGCAAAAAGTGACATTACGCAGGTACGGTTTGCCGATCTTTGGGATACTTATCATTGCGGATTGAGCAAAGCGGTGCGGAAACGGTTACAGAAAATGGGGATGAAACGTACACTCCCGGTTGTGTTCAGTACCGAACAGGCTGATGCAAAGGCGGTGTTGCTCACAGATGACGAACAGAACAAGAAATCGACTTGCGGAACGGTCAGTTATATGCCTGCTGTGTTTGGATGTTATCTGGCGGAATATGTCATTAAAAGATTATAAAAGCTATTATGATAAAATTAGAAGGAATAACGAAGAACTTCGGTTCATTACAAGTACTGAAAGGCATTGATCTTGAAATCAATAAGAGTGAGGTTGTCAGCATTGTAGGTCCTAGTGGAGCGGGTAAGACAACGCTGCTGCAAATTATGGGTACTTTGGATGAACCGGATACCGGTCTGGTACAAATCGACGGAACTGTGGTCAGCCGGATGAAGGAGAAAGAGTTGTCTGCATTCCGTAACAAGAATATTGGTTTTGTTTTCCAGTTCCACCAACTTCTTCCGGAGTTTACGGCATTAGAGAATGTGATGATTCCTGCATTCATTGCAGGGGTATCCTCAAAGGAGGCAAACGATCGTGCCATGAAGATTCTGGATTTTATGGGGCTGGCAGACCGTGCCTCCCATAAACCGAATGAATTGTCGGGAGGAGAGAAACAACGGGTGGCTGTGGCGAGAGCCTTAATCAACGATCCTGCCGTAATTCTGGCGGACGAGCCTTCCGGAAGTCTGGATACTCAAAATAAAGAAGATTTACACCGTCTGTTCTTTGATTTACGAGATCGGTTGGGGCAGACTTTCGTGATTGTTACCCATGATGAGGGACTTGCTAAAATCACTGACCGAACGGTTCATATGGTAGATGGTATGATTAAAAAAGATTAATAAAGGAACCTAACTTCTAAAAATGTATACCAAAAAGGTGGAGTCTTGCAAGGATTCTATCTTTTAGTTATATATTTACAGTCGCTTCTCTACAGAAGTCTGTGAAGATGATAGTAGAGTGTTTGTTTTGTTTGTGTGTGATGCATTCTTGTCTGGTGTGATAGGAATGCATCTTTCTTTTAATTAATCATAACAGATATAGGGTTCTATCCGTTCAAGGTCGGCAGAAGTGAATTCTTCATAGAGTGATAACTGTTTCAAACTCTTTAATCTTCCTTTCTTTTTCCGGTACTCTACAATCACTCTTGCTTGATAATAATTGATATACGGATGATGCATCATTCGTTCCACGCTTGCTTTGTTCAAATTGATACGGCGTATCTCATCGGGGTCGATTGAGAACCATGGACGAAGCTTTTCGACCTTTAGATGAATCTCTTGCAATTGTTCTATTCTATAAAAAGCTCCCAGCTTCTTACGATAATTTACAATCATCCGGGCGATACTACTCCCGATTCCCGGAATCTTTTTAAGTTCGGTTGTGTCTGCTTGGTTGAGGCTGATAACAGTACCGGGCTGATACTTGAATACCGTGTCTTTTCGTACGTTTTGTATGGTGAGCAGTCGTACTGTATCTTTGGAGCGGATCTTTTCTGCAATCCGGATGTAGGGAAGAAGAGTCTGATATTGTTCTTCCTTCAGCCCATATATTTTCCGGAAATCCTCCGGATGTCGGAATATCCCCTGTCTTCTTCGATAGTTCAGAATATTCTTTGCCATCCATGCCGGTAGACCGAGAGAGAGGAAAGTCATGGAATCAGCAGTGTTCGGATCGAATGCGAAAGGAGTGATTTCTTTCCTTACGGATGGTCGGGAAGTCGGATTCTTCGACTTTTTGTGAGACTCCACTTCTTCGAGAGAAGCGATGAACTCATTATATTCTTTCTGAAATATCTCTTGTTTCAAGGTGTCTACCTCTTTCGGACGATTGAAAAGAGGGAAGAGATTGGGGAGTAAGAGTACTCCTAAAATAAGAACGACAAGGACGATAATGCCTTGTCGTTCGGTTTTAGTGAAATAAAAAAAGTCTTTCCACATTATAGTTTGATGAATCCTAGCTCATTGATGAATATTAATGTAATAGCGATTGGTGCGATATATTTTAATATAAAGACAATCAGCCGATATACGGGAATTCTAAGTGTGCCGTTGTTGGTAATTTCCGACCATACCACTTTCTTGTCGAGATACCATCCGGTAAAAAGAGAAATGCACAGTCCGCCGAGGGGAAGCATGAGTTTGGCTGTTACAAAGTCGAATAGGTCGAACATCCCCAAGCCAAAAACAGTGAATTCTTTTGTTACTCCCAATGATAATGAACAGAATACTCCGAAGAATATGCATCCGCCGGTCACAAGTTTTGCCGCTTTCCCACGGGAGAATTTGAATTCTTCATGCAGATAGGCTGTCACCACTTCGTGTAGGGAAATAGTGGAAGTCAACGCTGCCATTGCCAGCAATGCGTAGAACATTACAGAGAATATATATGCCAATATAGGTACCCCGCTAAATGCTTGTTGGAATACGTTCGGTAGCGTAATGAAAATAAGGCTGGGACCGGATCCCGGTTGGATTCCGACGGAAAAGGCGGCCGGGAAAATGATAAATCCGGCTAGTATTGCCACGAAGGTATCGATAATACCCACGCTGAAAGCCGTTTTAGTCAGGTTTGTCTCTTTACTGAAGTAGGAAGCGTATGTACAAAGGCAACCCATTCCCAGACTAAGGGAAAAGAAGGCTTGTCCCATAGCACTCAGAAATACATTGCCGTCCACTTTGCTGAAGTCCGGTTTCAAAAGAAACTCGATACCGGCACCGGCGCCCGGCAGTGAAACAGAGCAACCTACCAATATAAGAATAATGATGAAAAGTGTGGGCATCATTATCTTGGAAGACTTTTCAATCCCTTTTTCCACCCCTTTTACAATGATGAAGTGGGTAATTAGCAAGAAGGAAACCAGCCAGACCACTGGTCGCCAGGGATTGCTGGAAAACTGTTGGAAAGAAGTGATGAACTCTTCGGGAGTTTTTCCCGCAAAACCATTTGAAGCTGCTTCAAATATATATTCAAGTGTCCATCCGGCTACTACCGAATAATAACTGAGGATCAGAAAACCTGCCAATACACCCATACGGCCTACCCAACGCCAATGTGTACCGGGTGCTAATTTCTGATAAGCTCCTGCTGTGTTGGCTCTTGAACGACGGCCTATCAGGAATTCGGCAATCATAATGGGAAGCCCCAAAAGCAAGACACAGCCTAAGTAGATCAATATAAAGGCGGCTCCCCCATGATTTCCTGTCTCGTAAGGGAATCTCCATATATTCCCCAGCCCTACTGCCGAGCCTGCAGAGGCAAGTATAACGCCTAATTTACTACCGAAGTTCGCTCTATCATTTTTTGTCATAAATCTTGTTTTATCTTACAAATCGTTATAAAATATACGTATTAAAGTGCAAATATAGAAAATGATACTTATATTTGTGCTGAAACTGTAATTTTATTTAGATATGCTATCTTATATTAAGAAATATCCTATCTCGCTTTTTATTATCCTGACAGTGATTTACCTGTCATTCTTTAAACCGCCTAAGACGGATTTGAATGAAATACCTAACTTGGACAAATTAGTGCATATTTGTATGTATTTCGGTATGTCGGGGATGTTATGGCTGGAGTTCTTGCGTGCACATCGTAGGGATAATACTCCGATGTGGCACGCGTGGTTAGGTGCATTTCTCTGTCCCGTCCTCTTTAGTGGCTCAGTGGAGCTGATGCAAGAATACTGTACCACCTATCGTGGAGGAGACTGGCTGGACTTTGCAGCCAATAGTACAGGAGCTATTCTAGCTAGCCTGGTAGCCTATTATGGGGTAAGGCCGAGAATGAAAAATAGGAAATGAAGAATTTTACAAATGTTCTACCGTTGAATTTAGTTTGATTCCGTTGGAACCTTTGATGAGAATCGTATAGCCTTTGGGCTTTTGGGTTTCCAGTTCCTTGATAACTTCCTGTACGTTTGCGTAGGTCTTGAAGTTATGCTGTGTTGCTGCAAACTGTTCTCCAACGAGCCATACTTGCTCGAAGTTACTATCTTTAATGTAATTCACAATTTTCTGGTGTTCGATGTTGCTTTCAGCACCTAGTTCGCGCATATCTCCCAGTAGTAGCATTTTGTGGGGAACTGTCATATTGCGGAAGTTCTGCAGGGCAGCCATCATACTAGTCGGATTGGCATTGTATGCATCGATAATCAACGTATTGTCTGTTGTCTGTTTGAGCTGCGAACGGTTGTTTTGTGGAGTATATCCGGCTAGGGCCTCATCGATCTTTTGCATTTCTACTCCGAAAAAATGTCCGATAGTTATGGCGGCTAAAGCATTGGGGAAATTATATTCTCCGATTAGCTGTGTCTGTATCCGGTGGATTTCGTTCCCGTTTCCCGCTTTCCATTCGAAAGCCAGATAAGGTGAATTATCGGTGATACGTCCATTGATATACAGGCCATCTTGGGTTCCGTAATAAATCCGGTCTAGCTCTTCGGACATATTCATCAGATAGGGATTATCGTGGTGGATGAAGATGGTAGAATTTTTTTTCTTGCGAAGGAAATCGTATAGCTCTCCTTTGGTTTTGATGACTCCTTCAAACGAGCCGAAGCCTTCCAGATGGGCTTTGCCCACATTCGTTATGATGCCGTAATCAGGTTCTGCTATTTCGCAGAGAAACTTGATTTCTCCCGGATGATTGGCTCCCATCTCAATCACAGCGAGGTCGTGCTCCGGTTTTAGACGGAGCAGAGTAGTCGGCACACCGATATGATTGTTCAGATTTCCTAGCGTATAGAGTACGTTATGTGCCTGGCTAAGTACGGTAGATATCAATTCCTTTGTAGTCGTTTTTCCGTTTGTTCCGGTGATACCGATTACTTTGGTACCGAGTTGGCGACGATGGTAGTTGGCAAGTTGCTGCATTGTTTGCAGACAATTGTCCACAAGTATATAGCGTTGGTCGCCTTCTACGGCATATTCGCCTTCATCAATAATTGCATACGCGCATCCGGAGTCCAATGCAAACTTGGCAAATGCATTACCGTTGAACGACTCACCTTTCAAGGCGATAAACAAAGAACCGTCCGGGCAGTTCCGGCTATCAGTAGTTACTGATTGGCATTCCAGGAAAATCTGGTAAAGAGCAGAAAGTTTCATAACCTGATCTTTTATTTAAAAACGCTGCAAAGATAGGTTATTCTTTCGGATTATTTCTCTACATTTGCAACAATCTAAAAGGAATACGATCAATGATAAAGCCAATGTCTCCTATTTATATAAATGTAAAAGGGCGGTTGCTTGACCTCGCTACTCCGCAAGTAATGGGGATTCTGAATGTAACTCCCGATTCTTTTTATTCCGGTAGCCGGATGCAGACTGAAGAAGAAATAGCCGCCCGTGCCCGGCAGATTCTGGATGAGGGCGCTTCTATTATTGATATAGGCGCTTATTCTTCGCGTCCGAATGCCGAACATATCTCTGCCGAAGAAGAGATGCGCCGACTTCGTACCGGGTTGGAAATCCTGAACCGGAATCATCCGGAGGCTATCATTTCCGTAGATACATTTCGGGCGGAGGTGGCAGAACGCTGTGTGAAGGAATACGGAGTTGCTATTATCAATGATATAGCAGCCGGTGAGATGGATGACAGGATGTTTGCAACAGTAGCCGAATTGGGAGTACCTTATATTATGATGCATATGCAGGGAACTCCGCAAAGTATGCAGAAAGAACCTCATTATGAGAATCTGATAAAGGAAGTTTTCTTGTATTTTGCCCGTAAAGTGCAGCAACTTCGTGATTTGGGAGTGAAGGATATCATCCTCGATCCGGGATTCGGGTTCGGTAAGACACTGGAGCATAATTATGAACTGATGGCACATCTGGAGGAGTTCCACATCTTTGAACTTCCGGTACTAGTGGGAGTTTCCCGCAAATCTATGATTTATAAACTGTTAGGAGGAACTCCGCAAGACTCATTGAACGGGACAACCATATTGGATACTGTGGCGTTAATGAAAGGAGCGCATATTTTGCGTGTACATGATGTGCGTGAAGCTGTGGAAACAGTTCGGATCGTTGAAAAAATAAAAAAGGAGAGCCATGTTTTTTGATATTGGAATAAAAGATTTTATAGATGTCCTGCTGGTCGCATTTCTGTTGTATTACACGTACAAACTGATGAAAGCTTCCGGTTCCATTAAGGTTTTTACCGGTATTCTTGTTTTTATCTTGATTTGGCTGGTGGTGACCCAGGTGTTGGAGATGAAACTGCTTGGCTCTATCTTTGACACGTTGATGAGTGTCGGTGTGATAGCTTTGATTGTTCTTTTTCAGGATGAGATACGTCGCTTCTTGTTGACTTTAGGCTCTCATCGCCATGTCAGTGCATTGTCACGGTTGTTTAACGGCTCGAAGAAGGAATCGTTGAAGCATGATGATATTATGCCTGTTGTAATGGCTTGTCTGAGTATGGGCAAACAAAAAGTCGGCGCATTGATTGTGATTGAGCATAATACTCCTTTAGATGAGATAGTCCGTACAGGGGAGGTGATTGATGCGGCAATCAACCAACGGCTGATTGAAAATATCTTCTTCAAGAATAGTCCATTGCATGACGGGGCGATGGTTATCAGTAAAAAGCGTATTGAAGCGGCGGGATGTATTCTGCCGGTTTCCCATGATTTGAATATTCCGAAAGAACTTGGTTTGCGTCACCGTGCGGCTATGGGAATCTCCCAGCAATCGGATGCCCATGCTATCATTGTTTCCGAAGAGACCGGAGCTATCTCCGTAGCTTATCGCGGACAGTTCTATCTTCGCTTGAATGCGGAGGAACTGGAAAGTCTGTTGACGAAAGAAAATTGAATTTGATTGCTAGTAGGCTGCTAGTAGGCTATTTTTGCTTTATTTCCACCCCTTTTTGAATGATAATTATGCCTTTTCTTTTAGGTGAATCGCCTACCTTTGCCGTATACTATTAAAATTCTATTTTTGAATAAACCATGAAAAACAGATTAATTGCTTTACTGGTACTTTTTACAGTTACTTTTTTCGTTAGTAGTGCACAGGCACAAACTACTGCCCGTAAGTTTGAGGCAGGCAAGAACACTTTTCTGCTGGACGGAAAACCATTTGTAGTGAAGGCTGCCGAGTTGCATTATACCCGTATCCCGCAAGCTTATTGGGAACACCGTATAGAGATGTGCAAAGCGTTGGGAATGAATACGATTTGTATTTATATTTTCTGGAATATCCATGAACAGGAAGAAGGTAAATTTGACTTTACCGGGCAGAATGACATTGCTGCTTTCTGTCGTGCGGCACAGAAACATGGTATGTATGTCATTGTCCGTCCCGGTCCGTATGTCTGTGCGGAATGGGAGATGGGAGGGCTTCCCTGGTGGTTGCTGAAGAAGAAGGATATAGCTTTGCGTACACTCGATCCTTATTATATGGAACGGGTCGGTATCTTTATGAAAGAAGTGGGCAAGCAGCTGGCTCCGTTGCAGGTAAATAAAGGTGGAAATATCATAATGGTTCAGGTAGAGAATGAATATGGTTCTTATGGAATCAACAAACCATATGTATCTGCCGTCCGTGATTTAGTGCGTGAGTCTGGCTTTACCGATGTGCCTTTGTTCCAATGTGACTGGAGCAGTAACTTCACGAATAATGCACTCGACGATTTGATCTGGACTGTGAATTTCGGTACGGGAGCCAATATCGACCAGCAATTTAAGAAATTGAAAGAGCTTCGCCCCGAAACTCCGTTGATGTGTAGTGAATTTTGGAGCGGATGGTTCGACCATTGGGGACGGAAACATGAGACACGTCCTGCGAAAGATATGGTGCAGGGCATTAAGGATATGCTCGACCGGAACATCTCTTTCAGTCTGTATATGACTCACGGAGGAACGACTTTCGGACATTGGGGAGGTGCGAACAACCCGGCTTATTCCGCCATGTGCAGCTCATACGATTATGATGCTCCTATCAGTGAGGCGGGATGGACTACCGAGAAGTATTTCTTGCTTCGTGATTTATTGAAGAACTATCTTCCTGCAGGTGCTGCATTGCCGGAAGTTCCTGCCGCTCTGCCCGTAATAGAGATTCCTGAATTCCATTTTACGAAAGTGGCTCCGCTCTTCTCTAATTTGCCGGAAGCGAAACATTCAACGGATATCCAACCGATGGAACAGTTTAATCAGGGATGGGGAACGATTCTGTATCGTACGACCTTGCCGGAGGCTGTTGCTGTCGGTACGGTCCTCAAGATTACGGAGGTACATGACTGGGCGCAGGTTTATGCCGATGGTAAGCTGTTGGCGCGTCTGGATCGTCGTAAGGGAGAGTTCACAACAACGCTGCCTATATTAAAGAAAGGTACGCAACTGGATATTCTCATAGAAGCGATGGGGCGTGTCAACTTTGACAAATCCATTCACGACCGCAAAGGAATCACAGAAAAGGTGGAACTTATTTCAGGAAATAAGACAAAGGAATTAAAAAACTGGACAGTGTATAACTTCCTGGTAGATTATTCCTTTATTAAAGATAAGAAATATAATGAAACCAAACAGTTGCCAACTATGCCAGCCTATTATAAAGGTACTTTTAAACTGGACAAAGTAGGAGATACTTTCCTGGATATGAGTACATGGGGAAAAGGTATGGTTTGGGTGAACGGTCATGCGATGGGACGTTTTTGGGAAATCGGTCCGCAACAAACACTCTTTATGCCGGGTTGCTGGCTGAAAAAAGGAGAGAATGAGATTCTCGTCCTTGATTTGAAAGGTCCTGCCAAAGCTTCTATCAAGGGTTTGAAGAAGCCAATTCTCGATGTGCTTCGTGAAAAAGCACCCGAAACACACCGTAAGGATGGCGAGAAGCTGAAACTTACAGGTGAGAAAGCAGTATGCGAAGGAGCTTTCACTCCAGGTAACGGCTGGCAGGAAGTACGATTTGATACTCCGGTGAAAGGACGCTATTTCTGTCTGGAAGCACTTTCTCCGCAAGCGAATGATAATATCGCAGCGGTGGCGGAGTTTGATGTATTGGGAGCCGACGGTAAACCTGTGTCCCGCGAGCACTGGAGGATCCGTTATGCCGACAGTGAGGAAACACGTAGCGGTAACCGTACGGCCGACAAGATATTCGACCTGCAGGAGTCGACTTTCTGGATGACAGTAGACAATGTTGCCTATCCTCATCATTTAGTGATCGACTTGAGTAAAGTGGAAACGGTAACCGGTTTCCGCTATCTGCCCCGTGCCGAAAAGAACTATCCGGGTATGATTCGTGAATATCGTGTATATGTAAGACCTGTGGATTTCAACTATTAGAGAATATCAAATGAATATGAAGAAATATATCACCCTCTTGGCACTCTTTTTCATAGGAGTGCTGACCGGCTACTGCCAGCAATCCGCTTATCTGTTTGTTTATTTTACAGGCAATCGCATGAGTGAAGAAGCCGTCCGGATGGCTGTCAGCCTTGACGGATACAATTATAAAGCCTTGAACGGGAATCAACCGGTACTTGATTCCCGTGTGATTAGTTCAACAGGTGGAGTACGTGATCCTCACATCCTTCGTTCTGAAGATGGAAAGACTTTCTATATGGTCGTTACCGATATGGTATGTGGAAACGGATGGGATTCTAACCGTGCCATGGTGTTGTTGAAATCGAAGGACTTGGTTCACTGGACTTCTAATGTTGTAAACATCCAAAAGAAGTATCCCAATCAAGAGAATCTGAAACGGGTATGGGCACCGCAGACGGTTTATGATAAAGAAGCCGGGAAATATATGATATATTGGTCAATGAAACATGGCAACGGTGCGGATATCATTTATTATGCGTATGCCAACAAGGATTTTACGGATATAGAAGGTGAACCGAAACCTCTGTTTCTACCGGCAAACGGAAAGTCATGTATCGACGGGGATATTATTTATAAAAACGGACTTTACCATCTGTTCTATAAAACGGAAGGCAATGGAAATGGAATCAAAAAGGCGACCACTCCTTCTTTGACTTCCGGACAGTGGAAGGAATCGGATGATTATAAGCAACAGACCAAAGAAGCCGTAGAAGGTTCGGGCATTTTCCCTTTGATAGGGACGGACAAATATATCCTGATGTACGATGTATATATGAAAGGTAAATACCAGTTTACGGAAAGTACCGACCTCGAAAACTTTAAAGTAATAGACCATGCTGTGAGTATGGACTTCCATCCGCGTCACGGTACTGTGATACCCATTACCGGAAAAGAGCTGAAACGCTTGTTCAAAGCGTATGGTAAGCCGGAAGGTCTTTAAGCTTCGGTAGGTTGATAATCTTAATGAAATGTATATACCATGAGAAAATTATTCCTGTTTTTAGCTCTTCTGTTTGTGACGTTTCAGCAAGTCACTTTGGCTGCAATCAGAGAAGTGGCAAGTACCCCCGATTCTGTTTATCTCTTTTCCTTTGCCACTTCCGTTGATGACGGACGTAGCGGACTACGTTTTGCGTGGAGTATGGATAAAGAGAATTGGTTTGAGGTCGGTCGTAATTACGGCTATCTCCGTTGTGATTATAGCCGTTGGGGATCGCAGAAGAAAATGCTTGACCCTTGTTTGAAGCAATCGTCCGAAGGCGAATGGATTTGTACATGGAAACTGAATGACCGTGACGGATATGGACAAGCTACCTCTAAAGACTTGATTTATTGGACCAGCCAGAAATATCCCCGTACCACTTCGGATTTTGAAGGAATGAGAGTAAAAGCGGTGGTTGCGGGAGAAGAGCAGAAAGGAAGTATCAACCGGGTAGCTTGGGAGTTGGTAGAGGGGCTGAGCAAGCACTATGACTGGAATCAATATCGGAATTCATTATATGGAGAACGTCCGGTGCAGGATGGTGAACGTTTTGTCGGCTTGAAACCTGTGCAGGCAACGGTCACTGTGCAGCCGGAACGTGCAAAAGAGATCAGTGAACTATTGTTGGGGGCTTTCTTTGAGGATATTAACTATTCGGCAGATGGCGGTCTTTATGCGGAACTGATTCAGAATCGTGATTTTGAATATGATCCTTCAGACAGGGAAGGGGATAAGAATTGGAACAGTACTCACTCGTGGGCACTGAAAGGAGAAAAAGTGAGCTTTACTATTGATACAGCAGATCCTATCCATCCCAATAATTCGCATTATGCTGTGTTGAATGTGGAGCAACCGGGTGCGGCTTTAGTCAATGCCGGATTTGACGGTATCGCGTTGAATATTGGTGAAAAGTATGATTTTTCCATGTTTGCCCGTGTGCCGCAAGGTAAATCCAATAAATTGAAGATTCGTTTGGTAGATGGAGAAGGGAAGGTATGTGGAGAAGCTTCTCTGTCTGTGTCTTCCCGCCAATGGAAAACATATAAAGCGGTGATTACTGCAAAAGTGGCTGCGGATACGCACCTTGAGATTATCCCTCAATCGGCAGGAGAACTGAATCTGGATATGGTTTCCCTGTTTCCACAAGATACCTTCAAAGGACGTAAGAACGGTCTCCGCCAGGACTTGGCTCAGACGATAGCGGATATTCATCCCCGTTTCATCCGTTTCCCGGGTGGTTGTGTGGCTCATGGCGATGGTTTGAAGAATATTTATCAGTGGAAAAATACGGTAGGCCCGTTGGAAGCAAGAAAGGCGCAACGTAACCTTTGGGGATATCATCAGAGTATGGGATTGGGATACTTTGAGTATTTCCAGTTCTGCGAAGATATTGGTGCGGAACCGCTTCCTGTATTGGCTGCCGGTGTCCCTTGCCAGAATTCTGCCTGTCACGGCAACTTGGGAGGAGGGCAGCAAGGCGGCATTCCGATGAGCGAAATGGGAGCTTACATTCAGGATATTCTTGATCTGATAGAATGGGCAAACGGTGATGCGAAGAAGACAAAGTGGGGAAAGGTGCGCGCTGAAGCAGGCCATCCGAAACCTTTCAATCTGAAATATATCGGCATCGGCAACGAGGACCTTTATCTTCAAAGAACGCTTCACGATGATATTCAATGCCATCAAAGAAAAATATCCGGAAATGATAGTTGTAGGTACGGTAGGACCGTTCAATGAGGGCACGGATTATGTGGAAGGATGGAAGCTGGCGGACAAACTAGGTGTTCCGATGGTGGACGAACATTATTATCAGTCTCCGGGATGGTTTCTGCATAATCAGGACTTCTACGACAAGTATGACCGTAGCAAGAAAACAAAAGTATACCTCGGAGAATATGCCACTCACATACCGGGACGGAAAGCAAATATTGAAACAGCTTTGACGGAAGCTCTTTATCTGACCTCTTTGGAACGGAATGGGGATGTAGTACACATGACTTCCTATGCTCCTCTTCTCGCCAAAGAAAGACATACCCAATGGAATCCGGATTTGATTTACTTCAATAATCGGGAAGTGAAGCCTACTACCGGTTATTATGTTCAGAAGCTTTACGGACAGAATGCCGGAAACGAATATTTGCCGTCCAAAATTGTTTTAGACAATAAAGACGATAAGGTGAGGAAGCGTTTTGCTTCTTCCATTGTTCGTGATTCGGTAAGCGGGGACGTGATTGTGAAACTGGTGAATCTGCTTCCGGTGGAGGTAAATACGAATGTGGATCTCTCCGGAATCGGTGCGGTACAACCTTCTGCGAAGAGAACCGTATTGACCGGTAAGCCGACGGATACTCCGTTACCTGTTGAAGACAGAATACAAATTGCAGAGAAGTTTGATTGCAATCTGCCCGCCTATTCTTTTACGGTGATCCGGATACAGAAGGCGAATTAATGGAAAGTAAACTGACATATCTCTAATACCATAGTAATGATTATGAAGAAACTGATAGGAACAGTATTGGCAAGTTTCTGCCTGACCTCTCTGATGGCGCAAGATATAGTGATGGACGGACCGGATGGGAAATTACAATTAGCGGTATTTGCTTCTTCGGAGGCGAATCCTGTTTATTCTATTGTTTATAATGGGAAGACAATGCTGGAGAAATCTCCTCTGGGAATGACCACCAATATTGGTGACTTTACAAAGGGGATGAAACTGACAGGACATTCCGTTACTCCGATTGATACCATTTATGGTCAGAACCGTATCAAGACATTACAAATACACTATCGGGCGAACGAGTTGATTTGTAATTTTGAAAATCCCAAAGGACAGAAAATGAATGTGACCTTCCGTATTGGCAACAATGACGTAGCGTTTCGATATAGTTTGCCTCGCCAGAATGGAAAAGGAAGTGTGACGGTGACTGCCGAAGAAACCGGTTTCCGTTTACCACAGCAGACTACTACCTTCTTATGTCCGCAAAGCGATGCCATGATAGGTTGGAAACGAACAAAACCCAGTTACGAGGAAGAATATAAAGCGGATGCGCCTATGAGTGAGCGTTCGCAATACGGACATGGCTACACATTCCCTTGCCTGTTCCGTATCGGAACTAATGGTTGGGTATTGATCAGTGAGACGGGAGTAGATAGCCGTTATTGCGGTTCACATTTGAGTGACGTGACTGAAGGTAATTTATATACAATAGCTTTCCCGATGGCGGAAGAAAATAATGGTAACGGAACTTCTGCTCCAGCGTTTGCCCTTCCCGGTGCCACTCCTTGGCGTACCATAACTGTTGGCGAGACCTTGAAACCGATTGTGGAAACGACTGTCACTTGGGATGTGGTACATCCTCTTTATGAAACGAAGCATGATTATCGTTTCGGACGCGGCACATGGAGTTGGATTCTCTGGCAGGATGACAGTATCAACTACAACGATCAGGTCCGCTATATAGATTTTGCTTCCGCAATGGGTTATGAATATGTATTGATTGACAATTGGTGGGATACAAGAATCGGTCGTGACCGCATGAAATCTCTAGTGGAATATGCGCGGAGCAAAGGAGTGGAAATCTTCTTGTGGTATAGCTCTTCCGGCTATTGGAATGATATTGAGCAGGGACCAGTGAATCACATGGACAATGCCATTATCCGCAAACGTGAAATGAAATGGTTGCAGAGTCTTGGAGTGAAAGGAATCAAAGTTGATTTCTTTGGTGGAGACAAACAAGAGACGATGCGTCTGTATGAAGATATCTTGAGTGATGCTGACGATCATGGTTTGATGGTAATCTTCCACGGCTGTACCATCCCTCGCGGATGGGAACGTATGTACCCCAACTATGTAGGTAGCGAGGCTGTGCTCGCATCCGAGAATATGGTTTTCAACCAGCACTTTTGTGATGAGGAAGCTTTCAATACTTGCCTGCATCCGTTTATCCGCAATACGGTAGGTTGCATGGAATTCGGCGGTTGTTTTCTGAACAAACGGCTGAACCGCAACAATGACGGAGGAACTATCCGCCGTACTACTGATATATTTCAATTAGCCACTACGGTACTGTTCCAGAATCCGGTACAGAACTTTGCGCTTGCCCCTAACAACTTGAAAGATGTTTCTCCTGTTTGTATGGACTATATGAAAGCGGTTCCTACCACATGGGATGAGACACGTTTCATTGACGGGTATCCGGGAAAATATGTAGTCTTGGCACGTCGTCACGGTGACACCTGGTATCTGGCGGCTGTGAATGCCGGAAAAGAAACACTAAAGCTGAAATTGGATTTGGAAATGTTTGCCGGAAAAACCGTCTCTCTGTATAAGGATGATAAAAAAGGAGAACCTCAACTTGTACCGTTGAAAGTAAAAGAGAATGGTAAAGTGCAGCTGGAAATCCTTCCACAGGGAGGTGTTGTATTGGTGAATTGAATCGTTACGGGATCATAAGGGAAATGATTCTCCGACAAAAGTTTGGTAGAATCAATATTTATAGCGTAATTTGTGTAGCATAAAAAGTGCTACAATAATTACGCTATAAATAATTGCTTGAATATGAGTGATGTAAATAATCCTTTTTTGATTTATGCCTATGCTGGTCCTAAGTATTTCTGTGATCGGATAGAAGAAACGGAACATTTGATATCCGCTTTACGGAATGGAAGAAATGTGACCTTAATGAGTCCTCGCCGTATGGGTAAGACCGGATTAATACAGAACGTTTTTCATCAGATACGACGGGATTATCCGGAGGCAGCCTGTTTTTACATGGATATTTTTTCCACGACATGTCTGGATGATTTTATCATTCAGTTCGGGCAGACTGTGATTGGTAAATTAGATAATTTATCGCAGAAGACGTTGGCGGCAATCAGTGGCTTTTTTAAAAATTGTCGTTTAGTGTTTTTCCCCGATGTCTTAACGGGAGTGCCACAAGCGACTCTTGATTTTCAACCTTCCCAGGCACAAGCGACATTAAAGGAGATTTTTGATTATCTGGAACATTCGGGAAAGGAATGTTATATCGCTATTGATGAGTTTCAGCAGATCACTGAATATCCGGAAAAAGGGGTAGAAGGCTTGTTGCGCTCTTACATTCAATTTTTACCTCATGTACATTTTATTTTTTCAGGAAGTAAACAACATCTGATGGCAGAAATGTTCGGTTCAGCGAAACGTCCTTTTTACCGGAGTACGGAAAAAATGAATCTGACATCCATCCCTTTAGAAGATTATTCTCTTTTTGCCATACGTTGGATGCAGGTCGGAGGAAAAGATTTGAGTGATGAACTTTTTCAGATGATTTATCAACGTTTTAATGGGCATACATGGTATATACAGTATGTGCTGAACCGACTTTATGAACAAAAGGAGTCTGTCTTAAATGAAACCATCTTTGAGAAATGTTTGACGGATATAGTTCGCTCTGAGATGGATGAATATCAGCGTTTATATGGTATGCTGACCGAGAACCAGTCTACTTTGTTGCGTGCTATCGCTCGGGAACGATTTGTTGCAGCTATTAATAGCTCTATATTTATTAAGAAGTATGGATTGAAGGGTCCGAGTAGTATTAATGCGGCTCTTAAGTTTCTGGTTAATAAAGAATATGTGTTTAAGGCAGAAGAGGGATATTGTGTATACGACCGTTTTATGGAGTTGTGGTTACAGACATTACCTTACGCCGGTATACTAAAATAATCATTTCGAGGAAATATCCTTCATCCTTCACAATGTCCTGCTCATCGGCATTAGCGGGTGAAGGGCAGGCCTTCACCTTCCTTTCACCTGTCTCTAATCCCCATTTTCATCAATGTCTATGTTCATGTATGTCGACTGTTGGTCTGATGTATATTGACTATTAGTCCACTGGATGCGGTATCTTATATATCAACTTCTTCTTTATAAGCCTTAAACTTCCTGTCTATAGGAGCAAACTTTCTTTGGACTATAGATAAATTAACGTGAGTTCGATATAAGAATAAATATATTTCACTTATAATTAGAAACATAGCGGTAATGCTTTAAATGTTATAATTTAGCGCTGTAAATTTATCACTATATTCCTAATATTCAATCAAATATATTTAATACTTATATCGAACTCACGTTAAATACGTCTACCTATATCAGTATAAGACAAACGGCCGCCGGTTTACCGATAATGAGAAGTTAATAGCAGATATATAATGGGGAGATAGTCCTTTAAGCGTATATGCAGCAGTTTCAGTGCTTTGGAAATGTGATATTCCACCGTTTTGATACTGATGTTCAATTCCTCTGAAATCTCTTTGTTCTTTTTGTGCTCAATCCGGCTTTTGTGGAATATAATGTGTGTCTGTTCCGGCAGTTCATCTAATGTATTCCGGATGATTTCTCGTATTTCCCAGGCAAACAGCTCTAAAGGTTCGCACGACTCCAATGAAGAGATTCTAAAGTTCAACTCGCGCATCCGATGATTGGCTATTTCATCTTCAACCTGATCCCTTACATGCAAATGCCGCAAGTGGTTTAAAGCCATATTTTTTACTATGGTAAGAATGTAGGCCGGAACATTTACATCCGAAGAAAGTTCATCCCTCTTTTCCCAATATTGCACCATTGCATCCGTATATATATCTTCTGCTGCAACCCTATCGTGCAGATAAGAATTGGCAAAAGATATGAATGGTTCTTTATATTTTTTAAAGAGTAGGCTGAATGATTCCATTGTATTTCAATAATTTAAGATTTTTCATTTTACTCAGGCGCTCATAAGTGGAGTACATTTCAAGTTGTTGCTCATCACTGATGACAAACTCCTGATTCATGCCGTATTGAACAAAGATAGTGTAATAAATGGAATATTCTATCATCTTTCGGTTATAAAAAAAATACGGGACTCTTATTGAATCCCGTATTTCTCACACTCTGCAACTGGTTTTGACTGGTTTTATGAGGTCTTTTTCTCTTTTGTTTGAAAACGATTAGATGATTACAGCGTCTTAATGTTCGCCGTAGTTCATGCGTATATTGATGGCTTCTTGATTGTCGACAGGTACTTCCAACTTTTGGTATCCTTTTTTACTGAATACCAATACCTCCTGATTTCCTGCGTTAATCTTATAGCAGCCCTTCTCATCGCTTTTCCCAAGAAGCTTTCCTGTGCTCTTGGCATGGATGTTGACCTTCCCTATCAAGGTGGCTTGCACATCCCTTATTTCTCCATGTACAGGAATTATCTTACTGCTTTTTACCGTTTTTTGTTTCTCGACAGTAACGGCAGATGCAAATTCACCGACAGTGACTGTTTTCATCTGGAGGATATTGTCGGAGGCAGCTCCCACTTGCAGTTCAAACTCTCCCGGTTCGACCACTCTTTTATTATCGGCAGTTACCATATAAAGGTCATTCACAGCGACTTTCAGTTTCACCGTCTTGGTTTCACCGGCTTTAACGCTCACTTTCCTAAAATCCCTCAGTTGCTTTACGGGAGTAACCATTGAACTCACTTTGTCATTCACATACAGCTGTACGACCTCTTTTCCCGCTCTTTTCCCTGTGTTTTCAATGTCAATATCCAGGTATATCGTATCATTGAGTTCATAATGTTCTTTGTCGCTTTTTAGATTCTTGTAAGCAAAAGAGGTATAAGTCAGTCCATGGCCAAAGCCCCAAAGAGCGTCCGGCGATGAGAAGACGTAATCTCTTCCCGGAGATTCATAACTTCCGGGAATTTTGTAAAATCCTCTGTCGGAAGGAAGATGGTTATAATATACCGGCAGATGTCCTGTGCTCTGCGGATAAGAAAATGTCAGTCTTCCTGAAGGAGAAACCCTTCCAAACAAAATATCCGCAATCGAATGGCCGGCTTGTTCTCCGGCATACCATTGGGTCAAGATGGCCGGAATGTGTTTCTTCTCCCAAGGTAAGGCAAACGGCTTTCCGCTTACCAAAACCAACACTACCGGTGTTCCGGTTTCATATACGGCTTTAATCAGTTCGCCTTGCACTCCGGTCAGATTCAAGTCGTTCAAATCAAATCCTTCGCCACTGGTCGAACTTTTGTAATCACGCGCAAGAGCCGCACTGGCACTTCCGCAAAACAGGATGGCCACTTCACTTTTTTGTGCCGCTTCCACAGCCTCCTCAATTCCATCGGCATTCAAGGACACGATGTCACATCCCTTGGCATAATGGATTGTAGCCTTATCTCCTAGTAGCTGCCTGATACCTTCTAACGGAGTCACTCCGTCTTTATTGTTACGGGTCCATGAGTAGTCTCCGAATTGCACTTGGTCCGCATTAGGACCAATCACTGCAACAGATTTCAACTTGTCGGCATTCAATGGTAAAAGTCCGTTCTCATTTTTCAATAAGACAGCCGATTCATCCGCAATCTTTTTCGACAATCGTATGCTTTCTTGTTCGTGCATCTCACATTGAGCATACTGTTTGCCATACGGGTCTTCAAAAAGCCCCATTTTAAATTTGGCATACAATACTCGGCGCACCGATTCATTCAGTACCTCTTCATCTAACTTTCCTTTCCGTATCAGGTTGACCAGTTCGGGGTAACAGTTGCTGGAGGCTTCCACATCAAGACCGGCCGTAAAAGCCCGCATGGCCGCTTCCTCAGAATCATGCGCCACGCGATGGAACGTTTTCAGCATTTCGATGGCTCCCCAATCCGAATAGACATACCCTTTGAAGCCGAACTGTCCGCGCAAAATCTCTGTCAATAAATAATACGAAGCCGAATTCGGCACATGATTCCAGGAATTGTAAGTGGACATGACTGCCCATACGGGCGTGTTCCGAATCACCATTTCAAACGGTTTCAAATAAACCTCATGCAAGTCCAGAAGTCCGCATTCTACCGAAGCTAAGTTCAATCCGCTCAACGGATTTCCGTGAGGACCGTAATGTTTCAGCATGGGGGAGATGCCGTTGTCCATATATCCTTTGACTTCGGCGATGCCAAACTGTCCACATAATATAGGGTCTTCGCCGAAGGACTCTTCCACGCGTCCCCACCGCAAATCTCTCACCACGTCGATGCAAGGCGCCAATACCTGGTGTATTCCCTGCGCGTGAAGGTCTTTGGTTATCATGGCTGCTTTCCGGTAAGCCAAATCCGGCCGGAAGGTACTTCCCAAGGCTATATTCTGGGGATAAATTGTGGAACCCTCGTGTACCGAACCGTGCAATGACTCGGCAACGGTAAATACGGGGATTCCCAAGCGTGTATGCTCCACCATGAATTGTTGTATCAACTGCATGTTTTTCTTGCAGTTGGCTCCTGTCAGTGGAAATCCTTCTACAAACCCCCAACTCAGACCTCCGGTGAAATTCTTGAGCTTGTCCATATCCAGTTCCTGACCATTGAATATGTTCCATGAATGGATATGTCTGATCTGTGCTATTTTTTCTTCCAGGGTCATGCGTCCCAACAAATCATCCACCCTTTCAGTTATGGGAAGGGAACTTTGTTGGTATGGCCATTGCTGGGCAGATGACATCTCCGGCAGAAGCGATAAACCGAAAAAGAACAATTTGAGGAGATTTCTTTTGATCATCATATCGGTGTGCTATAGTTTTACATCAACAAAAATAGGATAATGATCCGAAACGGTGCCGGTATCTACTGTTTTCCCGTCAATGGAAAGAGTGCGTACGATGCTTGATTGGCAAATCTTTACCTCTGATGCCTTTTGATTATCCAACAAAAGTACATAATCGATTAAGGCTCCGTCATCCGTCCTTCTCGGAATGGAATTACCGTTGATATCGCTAATGATTTTAAACTGTTTCCTCCATACAGGAAAGGCTATGCCCCCCTTGGCCCAACGATGAGAATCGTTTAAATCACCGGCAAGGAACACCGGTCTCTCTTCATCTTTCATTAAATGACACACTATTGCGGCCCCTTCTTTACGCTTTTCGTCATTGAGATCGAAGTGCGTACCAATAAAGACAAAATGCTTGAAATCTATTTTCACGGCAACCCTTGGCTCGTCTCCCGGCAAAGGAATGACTTCGGTGCTTTGAATAGGATGTTTTTTCTTGACCAGTACTCCGCAACCGATACTGCCTCCGTCGAATGGAGCGGCATTCCCATATACCAGTATGTATTTGCAGCCTGTTGCATCAGCTATGTCTTTCAACAGATACCGGTTCCCCCGGCCTACTGAAGCACTGTCTAGTTCCTGCAAGGCTACAATATCGGCATCCAAAGTTTTGATAATCTGAGCCAGATGCTCTATATTTTCTTTAGCTATCTCTCCAGGGTCTGAGGCTCCCTTGCAATAGTGTGTGTTGTAAGTTAAAATTCGGATTGCATTTTTCTTTTTAGGGTAGCTCTGAGCCACCAACTCTAAACATAGGCATAAAACGCCTAAAGCAATGATATATTTTTTCATAACTTGTTTCTTTTTAATTTCCACCAGATACAATAATTAAAGCCAACCCCGAAATGAAGAGGATGAGCATGAGGGTCAGTAACAGACGGGTGAATCTTGAAGCGCCTTTAAATTCTTTCCAGATAAATACACCCCACAATGCGGCGACCATTGTCGCTCCTTGTCCTAAGGCATAAGATATGGCCGCACCGGCTTTACCGGCAGCAATATAGTTGCATGCGGTTCCCAATGCCCAGATAATGCCTCCCAAGATACCCACTAAGTGAGTGCTGAAACTCCCTTTGAAGTACTGGCTGTAATTCACCGGTTCTCCGGTAAAAGGCTTTTTCATCACCAACGTATTGAACAGGAAGTTGCTGGCAAAGATACCTATGGCAAACACAAATAGGGCGGAGTAGGGCGTCATCATACCGGCCGTAGGCGATTCCAAGTTCTCTAAATCCATGGCGGCTGCTACGAAACGATAGAAGAAGGCCATCAGAATGCCGGCACAGATGGCTATCACAATGCCTTTTTTCCGGCTGTTCTGTCCAGATGCCTTAGATACTTTATGGGAAGCCACTCCATTGAAAACAATAGCCAGTACGATGAGGAGGACACCCGAAAAGAGGATGACAGGATCGCCTTTCGGCATGGTGAAATAGTTGATGAATACCCCCAATACCAAAGCCAGCCCTACTCCTATAGGGAAAGCCACCGATATACCGGCCAGCGATACGGAAGCCGACAACAAGATATTGGAAGCATTGAAAATGATGCCGCCAATAAAAGCGCTTTGCACATTTTCGGCACTTACCTGTTGCAAATCCTGTATAAATCTACGGCCTGCCTCTCCATAACTTCCTAAGGTCAATCCCAAAATCAGCGAGAAGAGAAGTATACCAATTACATAATCCCAATAGAACAATTCGTAGCGCCATGTCTTGGCCGCCAATTTTTGGGTATTTCCCCATGAACCCCAGCAGAGCATCGTCACCCAGCACAACACCACTGCCAATTCGTAATTTTCAACTATAAACATATTCGTTATTTCTTAGATATTCGTATTTACTTCTTTGCGATAAGGAATGGAAGGTTGTGCGCCCATTCTGGTTACGGCAATGGAGGAGGCTTTGGAAGCCATCACTGCTGCTTGTTTTAAGGCCATCCCCTCTGCCAAGCCTACGCACAACGCTCCATTGAATGTATCTCCGGCAGCCGTGGTGTCAATAGGTTTCACTTTAAAGGCATCGACGTGATAGGAGATGCCCTCTTCTATGATGAGGCACCCCTTTGCTCCTAAGGTGATGATGACATTCTTTACTCCCATCTCATACAGCTTTTTCCCTACTTCTTCGGCATCAGTACCTAATTTCATGCCTGCAAGCATTTCGGCTTCGATGGCGTTCGGGGTAATCATGTATAAGTATGGGAACAACTCTTGGGGCAGATTACAGGCAGGAGCTGGATTCAACACCATTTTTACTCCTTTTTCAAAAGCTTTTTTAGCGGCATAGACCACAGTCTGAAGCGGTATTTCCAGTTGCATCAGGAGGATATCTCCTTCTTCCATCTCTTCCGTTATCCGATCCACATCTTGTTCATTCAGTAGCATGTTGGCCCCCGAGGCCACAATAATGCTATTCTCAGCTTGGCTGTCCACACTAATCAGTGCCACTCCGGAAGCTGCGTTTTCAGTGAGCGTAAGGTATCGGGTATCTATGCCTTCGTTTTCAAAATATTCCAAAGACTGCCGTCCCAAGATGTCATTCCCTAATTTGGCCATGAATATCAAGTTGCCGCCCATTCTTCGGACTGCAACCGCTTGGTTGGCTCCTTTTCCTCCTTGGTTCATCAGAAACTCCCCTCCGAGGATGGTCTCGCCGGGAGCGGGCAGGTGAGAGGTCTTCATCACCATGTCCACATTGGAACTGCCTATGACTATGATTTTTTTCATGATACGACATTAAAATAGTATAAGGTAATCTCTTTATTTGCATTTTTCTTTTAACCACTCTAACCGTGCCCTCTCCTGTTCTGGATAGGTCCAATGTCCGGTTCTCAGGTAAAGATGCAACTCCTTGTTTCCCGGAATGACATTATAGGCAGCATACATGGAGGTGGGAGGGCAAGTCTGGTCGTTGAATCCCCAGCTGTACCATCCCTCAACTTTTATGCGACGAGCAAAGTTGACCACATCGAAATAGGCCAATGTCTCCATCTCGTTTGCTTTGGGTGGGGTATACCTGAAATAGTGCGGCCATCCTCCTGCACGTCCGTTCAAATAGCCGACATGGTCGCAAAGCGCCGGATAGAGTGCGGCCAGGAATTTGATGCGTGGGTCCAGACCGGCTGTTACAATAGAAAGCGCGCCTCCTTGGCTTCCACCGGTTACACCAATGGTCGAACCGTCAAATTCCGGCAAAGAATAAATAAAGTCCACCGCTTTCACACAACCCACGTACACTCGCTTGTAATAATGGCCGTTGCGGTCGTGCTTGTTGATTTCCTGATACCAACTCAAAGGTCCGGAAGACAAATCGGTATATATCCCTTGAGGCAAATCGACGGGAATACCATGGATGCCGATTTCCAGCGTAATGATATTATCTCCTAAGTTGAGTCCTCTATACGAGCGGATGCCGGCTCCGGGAACTTGCAGAATGGCCGGATAACGACCCTTTTTTTTCGGCACGATTAAGATTCCATAGATGCGGGAGCACGGTATGTGGTTCTGAAAACTAATGTGATATACATTCTGAGTCTCAGTGCATCTTTCGGGCAGCAGAATCATTTTGGGGTCAAGTGGCAACTTACGGGCTTCTTCGATAGCCTGTTTCCAAAAGTTGTCAAAGTCTTCCGGATGGGAAGTGCACGGCACTATCTTTTCTTCTTCAACAGCTACCGTGGCCAAACCCTCGTATTGACGTCCGTCCACCTTGGCCAACACTCTGCAACGTAAAAAGCCCGGTTCCTTCAGTGACGCCTTCAAAGTGGTCTTCCCCTTTTTCAATACAACATTGGATTTCTTTTCTACCGGAAAACACTCCGGTCCTATCTCGTAATCTATCATTGCATTCTCCAACAGATTCTCGTCCTTGAACACTTGAACCGTGAAAGTGACCTCCTCCTTGGATTTATATTTCCAGTCGGTGTGGTCGGGTGATACCACTACGTTAATCAGTCTTTGGGCGGGTTGGGCTATCAACTCCAAAGTAGTGCCCCATAGCAGGGCTATGAGGACACAGCATGAAAATAGAGTTTTTTTCATATATACCGTTTTAACTGTTAAAAGCATGAATTGGTGAACGTATTATCGTAAACCTTTTTTCAAAACTACATGGTCAACCAGCACAGGGCTGTTTCCTTTATTGCGGAAAGTTACTTTTACGGTAGCCTTATTTATGCCGACTTCTTCCTTTGAAGAAAATACGATGGTTTCCTTAGTATAGGAATCGAAGTTTGTCTCTTTCTGAAAAGTATCCTGTACATTTCCAACCACAGGAATAATGTTTTCGACTTTCGTTTCCAGACAACCGCTACTCCAATATTCTAAGCAGTAAGAAGAGGTGTGATCGACATAGACATATTGGCTTATTTGTTTCCCGGATGCAATGGACAAAGCTTGTTTCCCGTCTTTTACATTGTTCTTGTCGATTTGTGCGTCACCTTCCCAAGGGTACAAACCGTCACCATATTCAAAATTACCGTTAGGAAGTTCATTGCCCTCCTCCAAATCCCACTGATAGAACCGGATATAGTCAACTTCCGTTGACACGGTTCCTCCTTTCCCATACGCACCAAAATAAATGTTCATATAATGATTAGGAGATTTAATGTCGTTGGGATCTGACCATTCTTTTTTCAATATACCATCAATGTAAAATTTCAGGGAATTGGGTGTCCAGAGCAAGGCATGGGTTGTCCATCTGTTCTTAAAATTCACATCATTCACCAAGTATTTTCCAATACTGTACTCATACTCACCCTTTGAATTGACGTTGCCATGAAGTACGATCTCCGTATTCAAGTACTCGCACATGTCAATCTCAAAGACTTGCCCACGCGGCCGTACTCCGATTGTATTTTTGGCAGTATTTCCTTCCTCGATAAAATATTTCGCATCGGGGCCGGGAGAATCGAACCAAAATGCGGTGTTTACGAGCTGAGCACCTTCAGTCGCATTTCTACGAATGCGTGCTTCTATGTATCCACCCACCTTATCACCCAATAAATTTTTATTTAATCTCCAATCGTAGGTCTGGATGGAAGATATTTTTCTACCGCTAGATTCCCAATAAGCCTTTTCCGGTTTTTTTTCATCAATATATAGCACAATGGAATTTCCTGTAAATTTATACGCAGGTTCAGGAAGAATTCCGCTCTGAAACTGTTCCCATTTGGTTTTTGTCACAAAATCTAAAGTAGAATAATATTGAGTGAACCACTTGTCTGCATCCAGTTCCGTTCTATTGAATTCATCATTCCATACCAGTTTCATCCCTTTTACAGGAACAGCATCGGTCGGTTTTTCTTCATCCAACCACTCCGCTGTATCTGTACTACAACTCAGACATGGGAACAAGAACAAACCTGCAATTATCGAATATACATATCTCATAGCTTCAAAATAGTTAATGGTCATTTCTTAATATCTAATTTAAAACAATTCAGCAAATAATTGTTTTACAGTTTGTATGCAATCACCTTCCGGTTGGTTGGAATAGGCATTGGTCTGTTTAGTCCAAGCTTCTTCGATGGCATAAAAGTCTATTGCCTTCGGTTTTTCCCCATTGAGCAGTTTGGTCTGGTAATCAAACCATGTTTTCCAACGCATATAATAGAAATCTTTTAGCAGTCCGCTCCATTCCCGATGAGCATAATCGCGTAATCCGCCTTTATCTGCGGCTGTTCGGTTGCCCCAAGTCGTAATCTGTACACGGGCATTCCATTCGTAGAGGGCTTTTTCCTCCAACGTATTTCCTAAGTCACGGGCACGATTAATCCAAGTTCCCACTTTAAATTCCGGGCGTGTGGCCAGCAATTTATCCTGAAGGAGAATCAGGTTCAAGAAACGGTTGGATGCCTCTTTATACAAAACTTTGTCGCCCGAGGCATAGGCCGCTTCCACAACCTTTTCGATGAGACGTCCTCTCTCGGCAATCGCTTGACGAACAATATCCACCAAATCATATTCAAAGTTGGTATTCCCTTTGAATTGATGGGCTACGGAAACCATCAGTGAGGCAGCGCGAATGACATCATTGGGATGATAATAATCGTTCATCTCCGACCAGCTCGAAACTTGATAAGGATGTTCGGAAGGACGCGCACAAAATACAGACTCGTGAGTTCCTTGCTGGGTGCTAGCCGGTGGGCAATTGTAAATGGAGTTACTCAATAGCCTCCAGGCTTTTTCTACAGCGGAATTGCTTTTCCCATAACGGGTTTTTGTGTAGGATTTTAGCCATTGGTCTTTGTCAAAACGTTGTGAGCGCCAAGGCAACTCGGTCATTAATTCAAACATGATCGGATTGTTCTCGCTTCCCTCCATAGTCAGACCAATGCCTTTCATTGTTTTTCCAAACCGACTTTCTTTGGCGTTATAATACTCATTGATAATATGCTCCATCTTCCCATGCAAACCTACATTTCCTCCATAATTCAACAACATGCAGAAAATCCAGTCATGTTGACCGAAGCCGTTCTTCCGATACCATGTCGATTCGGGATTCCCCCATTGTGGACGACTTTCCGCGAACAGGTCAAGTACAATAAAATCACCGGACTTCAAGTTCTCAATCATCTTGGGACGGGGATTGTCCTGCCACGCTTGTGCCACCCAGACCGATTTGGGGTTGTTCTTTTTCATGGCCTGCATGATTGACTTTCCTGCCGCATCCAAATCCACTCCAGCCACACTTCCTCCTTCATGAAACGGATCCATACTGTAATAATTAGCTTTGCCAAACAGTTTGTTCATCTCCTTATAGTACAAAGAGGCTATCTCTTGGAAACGTGAGTCGGTCGGTTGTAAGAAAGCGGGTCGATGATAGCCGCACCACAACCCCGGGTCGGATACGTTCAATCCTAATTTCTCTTTGGCATTATGGGGAACCATTCCGGAATACCCCGGAAATACAGGCTCGATGCCATATTCGCGCATCCGTTTGACAATCCGTTGTTGCAAGGCCATCTGCTTCTTGTACCAACTGTCCGGGTTCGGACCGCCCCAACCCTCCAAATTATTCATGAGCCACCAGGCTTGGAATCCCGGACCGGCAATAAACTCATTGATTTCCTTTGGGGTATAACCTAACTTATCCAGCACATGATACCAAACGCAATCTGCTCCTACAATGGATAAGGGCAGGTTAATGCCATGTAGTGCCATCCAATCGATTTCCTTCTCCCAGCGCTCCCAATCCCAAAAGGCCATCGTGTACGAGAATGTGCAATAGTTGAAATTATAGCGATACTTCATGGTCGTTTCGTGGCGTTCTTTCTGCTTCACAGCAGGCAACACCTCTGGCAACTCAGCCTGCATGCTGTTCCATGAGAGATGAATCCCTGCATAATACTTCAGGTACCAATTCAGGCCGGTGGCGATGCATACATAATTGTTGCCACGAACCACAACCTTGTCGTCCTTTTGGTCCAACTCGAAAAAGTCGGTCGGAGCGTTCGTCTGCTCAATGATAAATTTGCGCGATGCTCCTTTGTCTATGCGTTCCAACAACCCCTTGATAGGAGTTGCTGCACAAGCAGCAACTCCTAACAGCAACAGGACAAAAACATGAATGATTCTCATTTTAATCTCATTTGAAGATGACAGCCTCTGTAATGCCGATTACACATCCTTCCGATTCCGGCCTTTTCTCGCCTCTTACCATCAATTTGATTTGATGTTTCCCTTTCCCCAAGTTCAAGATATGGTAAATATTGGCATTCTTATGTTCATGCTTGCCGTAATTGTAATAGCAGTCAATGGTGCGTTTCCATACACCATCCACATAGACATCTGCCTTGCCGCCATTTCTGATCCACCATCCGTACAGGGCTATTCCGCTGCCTTCAAATTCGAAGCTGATTTCATCTCCTGCTTGGTCGCTGAACAACACATTGTTCTGCATTTCCCATTTTCCTTGGGGCACACACGAACTCTCTTTAGGAATGGCGATGCGCTTGTCAAAAACGAGATTGGGGAACGAGGCTTCGAATGCCAGTGGCCGGGACTCTTGCAACTTGAATTCAATGCACTCCTCGCTCACTTTGCCTCCACAGTCGGTGACATTCTTTTCGATATATGCCAATGTCTTATAGATGGCTTTCTCCAAAGTATAGTTGGTATGCACGAAAAGGGTATCTTTGACGTTACTCAATACCTCTTTGTAAGCATCGGGGAAGCTGTGATAGCCTTTAACCACTCCTAGTACTCCCAATGCAGTAGAGGGATTGCAATCCGAGTCATGCCCGCAGCGGGTCGCAATGTCCATGGTTTTGTTGATATCGCCTTCGCCATACAGCAAGCCTAAAGCGATATAGGCTCCATTCAGTTTGGCGTCAATGTTAAAGGGTACGCCTACACCGCAGATGTCGGTATTCTCCCATTTGTCTTGCAACTTCTGCCAGGCGGCTTTCCAATCGTTCGGGTTTTCCTTGTAGAACGACAATACGTCTTGGATAATCTTGTAGTAATCAGATTCAGCCGGCAAAGACTGTAAGGCCTTGGTGATAATCTTGCATATGTCATTCTCCAAATAAGCTTCGGTATATAACGCAGCCACAAATGCACCACCATAGACACCGTCTCCGTAGTTCATGATGTGGCCGATTTTGTCAGACCACTGATTGGCCAGTTGAGGCAATCCGGGACACATCATGCCAATAAAGTCCGCTTCTATCTGGAAGTCGATGTCATCGGCATGGAAGTTATAGTCCGGGTGTCCGGACATCGGCGGGAAAATGCTGTCGTGATAGTTCTTGCGCGCCTGGGCATTGGCATGCCAGAGCTTATACCCCGAGTTGGCGAAAAACTCTTGAAACACTTTGGCGTCGGCATTCCTGCCTTTTCGGTCCATCACATCCATCAAGGTCATCTGCACATAGAGGTCGTCCTCCCATTTGGCATTCTCTATCTTTTTAGGTTCCCAAGGTATGGAGTCCTCTATGATTTTTCCTAAATACTTGAACTCCGTCGGAGCACCGTAAGTCACACCGACCATTTTACCGGCCCATCCTCCTGCGATTTTGTCCAGTAAGACGGATTTATCCAATGTTATCGTTCTATCTTTTTCGTTGTTGCACGAGACGAAGAGTAACAGGCAAAGTGGAAGTAATCGGAATATTTTCATTCTATTTATCATTTTCATAGTTATGTAATTCTTGTTATATAAAATTCACCATACGAGGGTGTGTCAAAACTCCTTTTTACCACAGAGGACACAGAGTTTCACAGAGTATAACTGCTGATAATCAGTTCGTAAAAACTCCGTGCAACTCTGTGGTGAGTTAAAATACCCCCTTAATCTGTGATGAAAATCAGTTTACCATAATGGATTCTGCACTAGTAACTTGCTGATTTGAATCTGAGCCTGAGGTATCGGGTAGAGATACATCGCCCTATGCCAGGCACGTCTCTCTAACAGGATACGGGTGAAATAAGACTTGGGGTCACCGGCTGGTTTATCCTTGAAGCCGTTCATGTTCATGGCATGGAACACGCT
Organism: Bacteroides sp. NSJ-39; assembly: GCF_014287315.1. Lineage (NCBI taxonomy): Bacteria > Pseudomonadati > Bacteroidota > Bacteroidia > Bacteroidales > Bacteroidaceae > Bacteroides > Bacteroides sp. NSJ-39. The sequence continues at coordinate 256,425 of NZ_JACOOB010000002.1, forward strand.
CTGGTCCGCATCTTCACCCGGTCCGCAAATCATCCAGCGACGGATGTCAAAATAGCGTTGGCCTTCCATCGCCAGTTCCACCTGACGCTCGCGCTGAATCATCTTGCGTTGCAGCGCCTGGTTTCCGATGATGTTCTTTTTTCCGGAAGTGGCCAGTTCCTGATAGCCCGGTATGCCGGCACGTTTTCTCACCTCATCCAAGCATTTGATGATGTTGGGGTCGTTAGGGTTGATTTCGTTGCAGACCTCTGCATAGTAGAGATAGAAGTCGGCCAACCGGAACAAGATGGAGGGACGGCCCCAACGCTGAGGATAGCCATCATATCGAGCCATCACTTTCCTGTTCTTGAGCTTGGTGGGGAGATATCCGGTGCGCGGATTATCTGCTGAAGAAATGTCACTTCCCTCTCCTCTGGCGAAACCTAAAGTGTAATTGGGCTTGCCAGGAGGCTGGATGTGCCAGCTCTTACCTTCGTAGCCGATGCTGGCATAGAAGCGCGGCTCGCGGTTGACATACATGTTGAACACGTTTTTGTCCAACCGTTTGTTTTCGTTGCAAGGATTGACCACATCGGAGAAACCCTCTTCCCGGTATTCGGTGCCCTTGTCGTCAATCGTCAGTCCGCTCTTCATGAAATAGGCGTCCACCAATTCCTGTGATACACCGAGATAGCCCCAGCCTTTGCAGTCTCTTGCATTGGTATTGGCCTCCATGGAGGTGTGCCAGTGATTCACACCGGTGGACCACAGAATCTCGTCATTGTAGTTCATGAACAGTTGGTAGTAGGACTCGTCAGGATTGATGGTGCCGTCTGGGTTCTTTACGGTAAACAGCTCGTGCCCGTTCTTGGTCGTGTTCCTGAACAGGTCTTCCAGCCGTTGTTTGGCAATCTTCCATTTGTTGGCATCGTAAGCGGCAAACAATTGCTTTCCGTCATTGTTCTGCAACTCTAAGGCTTCGGCATATCCTCCGTTGAACAGGGGAGAAGCGGCATACACCCACAATTTGGCGCGCAAGGCCAAGGCGGTAGTCACAGTAGGGCGGGCAATCTCATACAGGTTGTATTTGTCATTTCCTTCAGCGGAAGGGTTTTCGATAATGGTCTGGGGCAGGTCGCCAGACTCTATCACCTCCACCAAAAGGTTGTCGATGAAGTTGACTATTTCGTCCACGGAAGACCGGGCAAAATCCAGTTCCTTGGCTTCCGGGTCAATGTCATCGGCCATGACGGGAACGGGCCCGTATAACTCGAACAGAGAGAAGTGGCTGTACGCAATCAAGAATTTCGCTTCCGCTTTCATTCTTCTCATCTCCTCCTCAGTTATCCGAGACAAATCGTCAATGCCTCCCAATGCCGTGCCCCGGTCTAGGAAAATATGCGCGTCCCTGATGTAGCGGTACAAATCTCCCCAACGATGGTAGGGGGCAGTGTCTGCGGTGAATCCGCCGATCATTTCTGTCCATCCCGAGCCACCGATGGTGGTTTCTCCACACATAGACACCCACACACCAGCCAGACCGCTTTGTACGTTTCTTCCGATACTTGAATACTCTGAGATACACCCGAACAGGTTGGCGTGCCATTGGCGGGTATAAGTGGGGTTACTGAATACTTCTTCTATATCCAAGCTTTCGGCCATTTCGTCGGAAACATCCAGGTAATCACTGCATCCGACCAGAGATAAACTCAAAACACAGGCTGATGCCGCAGCCTTTATTTTATTTAAGATTCTCATACTTTTTATGTTTTAGAATGTAACTTCAATTCCGATTGTGTAATTGCTGCTCAGCGGATATTTGGCACCTAAATTGTCTCCACCCAATTCCGGGTCCCAGAACTTGATGTTGTCCCACACGGCAATGTTGTTACCTTGCAGGTAGAGCCTGAGATTTTTCAGCCGTAAAGCGCGCAGGGCTTTTTCATTGAACTCATAACCTATCTCGATATTCTTCAGACGGAGGAAACCGGCATCGCGCTGCCACCAAGTGCTAGGCAGGGTGTTGTGGGCAAAATGGCTGTCGTGCAAGCGGGGGTAGAGCACGTTTTGGTTGTAAGGGTCAGAGGCTCTCCAGTGATTGCTTACCTCTTGGCGGACAGAACCGCTGTCCACTCCGTAGGCAAACGGCATGGAGGCCAGCACGCTCATGGAACTGTGTGCGGCACCTTGGAAGAACACGCCTGCAAAGAAGCCTTTCCACTCGGCATTCAGACCGAATCCATACACGATTTCCGGTAGATCGTTGTAGAAGCCGTGCTTGTAAGTTCGGTCGTATCCGTTGATGACACCATCCTCGTTCAGGTCCTTGTACTTGATGTCACCGGGAGCGACCAAGGCTGCGGGAACAGGCATACCCTCTTTTAATCGATAAGTCTGCGCACCGTTGGCAGCCGTAGTGATGTCAAAGTCATCCGGAGTATAGAGCCCGTCGGCTATGTACAGCATGTCGTCTCCTATCGAATTTCCGGTGTAGTTCTGATAGTCGAACCGCTGGGGTTCTTCATCGTACTCTTTAATCTTGTTTTTCGCGTAGGTGATGTTGCCTCGGGCGGAGAGGCTCACCTGCCCAATGCGCTGTTTCAGGACAAGGCTGGCGTCGATACCCCGGTTGTCCACGATACCGAAATTCTGAAAGGGCATATTGCGGAAACCGGTTACTTGAGACACAGTTTTGCGTTGCAGCAGGATGTCGCTTCTCCGGTTGAAGAAGTAGTCGGCACTCAAATCTACTCTGCCGTTGAACAAACCCAAGTCAATACCGATATTCAGTTTCTTCTCGATTTCCCAAGAGAGACCGGGCAGGGCAAAGTTACCTTCCACAACTCCCGTCAAATAGTTGGTGGCATATCCGCCGAGTCCCGGCACCAAACCGAAATTATATCCGTCCACTTTTGTATTGATGCTACCATGATAGGGGAAACGGTTGGACGCTCCAATCTCATCGTTACCGGTAATACCGTAGGAGGCCCTCAGTTTCAATTTGCTGATGTAGTCGCTGATTCCTTCCATAAATCGCTCGTGGCTGACGTACCAGGCCACTCCGACTGCGGGGAAGATGCCCCAACGATTCCCGTCGGAAAAGTTCTCACTTCCGGTCATACCCGCACTGGCTTCAATCATATACCGGTTATCATAGCCGTATGTAGCACGGGCCACCACGCTCTGCTTGCGGTAGGGCAGGAGTTGTAGGTCTTTTCTGTTCTGCCATTGGGTCTCCTTCTGCATGTACAACAGGGTACCGGTCACATTGTGTACCTTGTTGAAGGTCCGATTGTAGTCCAAGGCAGCTTCCAAATAGATTTTCTTGACACCGTTCGTGCCATTGTTCGAAGGGTTGGAGAGCGGAGATTCATCTTTCATCTTTTTCTTCTTAAGCGAGCCGTCTTCGTTGCGTCCCTCAGCATAGAAACTCTCGGGTTTCATGTCTCTCTTCATGGTGGAGTAGAAGTCGGCATCGAAGCTGACCGTACCTCGTACAGAAAGGCCTTTGGTGATGAAGTCGAGCTTTTGTTTCAACGTGACCTTAGTCTGCAGGAAAGCACTCCAAGTCTTCATGTAACCGCTGTGGTTCAACATGTTGTAAGGCTGATAGTCCGTGCCCTTACCATTGTTGTAGTGGTCCGAAGCCGTTCCATCCGAGTAGGACATCGGGATGACGTGCACCGGGAATCCGGCAATTTTGGCGAATATATCGTCCGATGAGAAACCCGGCTGGTTCTTCATCGTGTACTGACCACTCATGTCTATGGAGAGCAGTGTGCTCTTCGACAGATCCATATCGATGTTGGAACGCAGGTTGAAGCGCTGCAAGCCAATGTTGGCATTGTACTTTTCCGTCGAGTTGGATTCGAAGATACCGTCTTCCTTGTAGTAGGAACCGGAAGCGAAATAGCGGACTTTGTCCGAACCTCCTCTGAAGTTGATGGTGTATCGTTGGCTTTGCGTATGCTTTTTCAGCAGGTCGAACCAATCCACTGAGGGGTAGAGGTCGGGGTCTTCTCCATTGCGGTATTTCTCCAACAACTCTGTGGAGTAGTGAGGAATGTAGTTTTCCAGGTCGGGATTACCTTTGGTGTTCCAAACGGCTTCGTTGTACATGGACATGTAATCGTAGGAGTTTAAGGTCTCGGGCATACGGGTCGGGGTCACGATGCTGTATTGCGCGCTGAAGTTCACCTGTGTCTTCTGCACTTTACCGCGTTTGGAGGTAATCAATACAACGCCATTCGCACCTTCAGCACCATAAACGGCCGTGGCTGCGGCATCCTTCAGTACGGTGAAGCTTTCGATTTCATCTACGTCAATGTCGTCCATGCTTCTGGGAATACCGTCCACCAATACTAACGGGTTGACGCCACCGGCATACGAACTTTGTCCTCGGATGAAGAAAGCACTGGCATCGTTGCCCGGCTCGCCGCTTCGCTGTATAGCAATTACACCGGCAATCTGTCCGGCTAAGGTGTTCTTGAGGTTGCGCTGCTTAATAGCCAATTCGGCGGGACCGATGGTGTTGATGGAGGAGACCACGCTCTCCTTTTTCTGCTGACCGTAGCCGATGACCACCACGTCGTCCAGACCAACGGAAGCCTCCATCATGCGGATGTTGATGGTCCGCTCCCCTTTGTAAATCCGTTCCTCGGTAACAAATCCGATATAGCGGTATTCGAGCACATCGCCGTTCTTTACATTCTCCAGGGTGTATTTACCGTCCATGTCGGAAGTGATGCCTTTGTTGCTTCCTTTGACGGTCACTGTCACTCCGATGAGGGGGTCACCGTTTCCATCGGTTAACAGCCCCGATACCCTTTTCTTCTGTTGCGTAGCCTGTGGAACGAAGGATGCTTTCTTTTCTACGATAGTGATGTAGTTTCCCTCTTGTTTGAAGGCATAGTCGTCTCCTAACACCGTTTCCAAGGCCTTCTGGATGTCTGTGGTCTGAATGTTGGCATTGATTCTTTTGGAGGAATCAACCTGGTCGTAACTATAGATGATTCTGACGTTGGCCTGCTTGGCAATTTCTTTAATGACATTCTCTAAGGTTTCGTTTTTGAAGGAGAGATTGATGTTGTAATTGTCTTCAAACCGGGAACTGGTTGGCATAGAGTGAACTATGTGCGGGGCCATGAGGACCAATAGTCCGATAAAAAATGCTTTTTTTATGTTTCTAAATAAATTTCTTAAACATAAATATCTGTCTTCTTTCATACTTTATGTATTAAATTTAAGTAATTGATTATTTACTGAACCATGGGGTATCTGTAATCGGATTCGATTTCTGGTTTTATGGGCTATGATGAGTTCATTTGTCTGGAATGTTTTTAACAACAATATGATTATCTTTTTTCTCTATACATACTTCTTCAGTACTGTTGATGATTTGTATGATTTGGTCTAATGAAGCGTCCCGGCCGATGGTCAGGAAGAATCTCTTCTCTTTCAAGGAAGGTGACTCATAAGTGACATCAAACATATACCAGTGGTTGATTCGGTTGAAGATTTCATCCAACGTGGTATCCTTGAAGATGTATTCATCGTTGACCCATGAGGTGAACAATTCCGTATCTACGGTCTGAACCCGCTTCTCCCGGGTGTTCTTGTTGTAATTGTATTGTTCGTTCGGACGAATCTTTACCGAGTCTCCCTGCTGGTGTATACGGATGGAACCCTCTACAAGGGTGACCTTCAGCATATTTTCGTTGTTGTAGCCGCTCACGTTGAAAGTGGTTCCGAGCACTTGCACGTCTAATTGGTCGGTATGTACGATAAACGGTGCCTTTTCATTGTGGGTCACCTGGAAAAACGCTTCTCCTTTGAGGAAGACTTCACGTCTGTCTGTGTCGAACTCCGACGGGAATGTCAATTCGGACTCTGCATTCAGCATGACGTTTGTTCCGTCCGCGAGTGCCAGCTTGTAGGTTTGTCCCTGAGGCACCAGCAGACGGTTGTCGGCCCTCTTTTTCCCGAAGGAGAAACCCCGTGAAGCGTCCTCTTGATGATAGGAGAGCAATCTGTCTGTGTGGTTGTTCTTTACAATGCCTTTCTGCTCATTCAAGGAGAACGACTCTGCTCCTAACGCGATATATTTTTGATTGTTCTGTAACAGCACCGGTTCGGAAATGTCCATGGGGGACAGATGAGACAGGAAATCGCCCGGCACATTCCTATTATGTAAGGTATAGAACCCCACTCCAAAAGCGATGACGGCGATGGCAGCATATTTGTATAAGGAAAGGAACAGGCGTTTGTGGGTAGCTGTGGCTTTGATGGTTGGATTGACCGAATACATCAGTATGGCATTCCAGATTTTGCGCTCTTTCAGATACTCTTGATAGTTTTCGGGTGAAGACTCGGCCCAATCCATAATCTGTTTCTCTTCTTCGGGAGTAGCTTCTCCTCTAAAATATGTATGTAATAATTCTTTGTCCATTAGAATTGTTTTTTTATCGTTTCTATAGGAATAACACCTCATCTCAAACTTACCCTAAAAAGAAAATGCTTTTTTTACAGATTCCTGTTTCTTTTCAGTGATAGTCGAAAATTTTGCTTTTTGTAGAAGAATTTTTTTGGGGAAGGAAGAAGATGCGCGAAGGGGTGCGGCATGTACAGGCAGGACGGCTGTCCGAGGTGTTGGGATAAGGTGTTATAAGGTTCAATTCGGATTTTATTCATAATATTGTGCACAAAACGTACAAAGACGGGAAATACTTAAACAATGAATCAATGAAATATGATGGAAAACGACAGAATATATAGTTTGTTGCAATCATTGTCGGAAGGTTCTTTTTCTGCATTTGAGGACTTGTATAATTTAACGTGAGTTCGATATAATCCCATTATGATTTACCCCATAGGAATACAGAACTTTGAGAGTCTGATAAATGACGGTTATATGTATGTAGACAAGACAGCGTTAGTCTATCAAATGACTACTACCGGACGTTATTATTTTCTTAGCCGTCCCCGACGTTTTGGGAAGAGCTTGCTTCTTTCTACGCTGGAAGCTTATCTGAGCGGTAAAAAGGAACTTTTCAAGGGACTTGCCATCGAGAAGTTGGAACATAAATGGGAAGAACATCCTATTCTTCATCTTGACTTGAATACTGCCAAATATGATGAGATGGATAGCTTGAATCATGTTCTTGATGACAGTCTCAAAAAATGGGAAGAAATATACGGCACCTTTCCTACAGAGGTGACTTTTGCTTTACGCTTAAAGGGAATCGTAGAACGTGCTTACGAAAAGACTAGTCATCGTGTAGTTATTTTTGTGGATGAATACGATAAGCCTATGCTGCAAGCTATTGGTAACGAGCTGTTACAGACAGAATATCGTAGCACGCTGAAAGCTTTCTACTCTGTACTCAAAACACAAGACCGCTATATCAAACTTGCTTTCTTGACAGGTGTGACGAAATTCGGCAAGGTGAGTGTGTTCAGTGATTTGAATAACTTGAATGATATCTCTATGGACGACCGCTACATCAATATTTGCGGTATCACAGATAGAGAACTTCACGAATACTTTGATAATGATGTGGCACTGTTAGGTGAAAGAAATGGGTTGACAAAGGAGGAATGTTACACCAAACTGAAGGAACAGTACGATGGTTATCATTTTGACTGCAAAACCGAAGGACTTTATAATCCTTTCAGCATCCTCAATACTTTAGCTAAAATGAAGTTTGCCAATTATTGGTTTGAAATAGGCACACCTTCATTCCTTGTTTATCTGATGAAGAATTCGAATTACCAGTTGGACAAGTTAACCGAAGAGCAAGTTTCCGGTGACTTTTTGAATAGCATTGATTCCATGTCACGTAATCCTATTCCTGTCATTTATCAGAGCGGATATCTCACGATAAAGGGGTATAATGAAGAATTTGATATCTACCGGTTGGGCTTTCCCAACAAAGAGGTGGAAAGTGGTTTCATTAAATATCTGATACCTTTTTACACACCGGAAGAAGAAAAGACGGGATTTTTCATCACTAACTTTATCATGGATATACGTCGTGGTGCTCCTGAAAGCTTTATGCAGCGAATGTAATCCATGTTTGCCGATACTGACTACAAGATAACGGGGAAGATGGAACTTTATTTTCAAAATGCGATGTATCTGGTGTTTAAAATGTTAGGCTTTTATACCGACGTAAAACGTACCACTAGTAATGGACGTATAGATATTGTGTTGAAAACCAAGGACTATATTTACGTGATGGAACTTAAACTTGATGGTAGTGCCGACGACGCTTTACGTCAGATAGAGGAGAAGGGTTATGCTTTGCCTTTTGCAAAAGATCCCCGCAAATTATATAAGATAGGTGCTGACTTCTCTTCCGAGACACGTGGCATTAAGGAGTGGAAAATAATCCCTGATGCTGATGCATAGCGCATTATGAAAAGTATAGTTGGTCATTGAAATATGCAATAATGGATAGGTGGAAAGTGGAGTAATGTCGTATTATTATATAGTGGCAATGAGATTCATTTGCGAAAAGATAGCCTTATAAAAGCTTTTCATACGAATAATGGTCTTTTTGTATCCCTTTTTGACGTAAAATTGAACTCTATTTATCTAAGTATGGAGTACCTTTGTAGACGAAAAACCTAAAATAATATCATGAATTTGAATAGACATTACTTACTACCGTTGCTGATAGCAATGTTGTTGATCCCTGCACAGGATCTATCTGCGAAAAAGAAAAAACAAGTAAAAGAACCGACCGACCGCGAACTGTGGGCGGGAGTATTATATCGAATGGCTGAACCCGTGCTTAGTAATATGAGTGAGGGCAAGTTGCAACAGAACATGCTGGTAGAGTTAAGCCCGACATGGGATGGACGGAATAAGAAAGTCACTTATATGGAGTGCTTCGGGCGTTTAATGGCAGGATTGGCACCTTGGATTTCATTACCGGATGATGATACAGTGGAGGGAGCTCAGCGTAAACAGTTGCGCGAATGGGCGTTAAAGAGTTATGCGCAGGCTGTAAGTCCGGAAAGTCCCGATTATCTGTTGTGGAGAAAAGAGGGGCAGACGTTGGTGGATGCAGCCTATATTGCAGAAAGTTTCATAAGAGGATATGATGCCTTGTGGGTTCCGCTGGACAGTGTGACAAAACAACGTTATATTACCGAATTTACACAACTTCGCCGAGTAGACCCTCCTTACACTAACTGGTTGTTATTCTCTGCCACAGTGGAATCTTTCCTGTGTAAGGCTGGTGCACCGAGTGATACTTATCGCATTGCTTCGGCTCTACGTAAAGTGGAAGAATGGTATGTGGGAGATGGCTGGTATTCGGACGGTCCGGATTTTGCTTTTGACTATTATAATAGTTTCGTTTTGCACCCTATGTATATAGAACCGTTGGAAATCATGACAAATGCCGGTAAGAACAAAGTCTGGAATATGCCGGATTGCGATTATAATCGTGCAGTCAAACGGATGCAACGCTTTGGAATAATTCTGGAACGGTTTATTTCTCCGGAAGGTACGCTCCCAGTATTCGGGCGTTCTATCACGTACCGTACAGGAACTTTACAACCTTTAGCATTACTGGCATGGAGAGGGTGGCTCCCTAAAGAATTACCAAATGGACAAGTACGTGCAGCTATGACGGCAGTTATCAAACGAATGTTCAGTGATAATCATAATTTCAATGAAAAAGGATTCCTGACTTTAGGATTCAATGGTAAGCAGCCGAATATATCAGATTGGTACACGAATAATGGCAGCTTATATATGGCTTCACTCGCATTCCTCCCATTGGGACTTCCGGCAGAACATCCATTTTGGACTTCACCTGCCGAGGATTGGACAAGTAAGAAAGCCTGGGAGGGGAAAGATTTCCCGAAAGATCATGCTGTTCATTAAGATGGACTAACTAATAAAGATTTATATATGACTAGACTATTATTATTTATTGTAGTTTGTCTTGGCTTGCTGCTGGTGCCGGTACAAGCTCAGAAAAACGCTGCATTTATCCCTGGAGAAGTTTGGAAAGATACGGACGGGAATCCGATCAATGCTCATGGTGGTGGACTTCTATATCATAACGGCACTTACTATTGGTATGGCGAATACAAGAAAGGGAAGACCATTTTGCCTGACTGGGCTACGTGGGAGTGTTATCGTACGGATGTGACCGGAGTAGGTTGTTACTCTTCTAAAGACTTGCTGAATTGGAAATTTGAGGGTATTGTACTTCCGGCAGTTAAAGACGATCCGAATCATGACCTGCATCCCTCCAAAGTATTGGAACGTCCGAAAGTGGTTTATAATAAGAAAACGGGCAAATTTGTAATGTGGGCCCATGTGGAAAGTGCTGATTACAGTAAGGCTTGTGCCGGAGTGGCAGTTTCCGATTCTCCTGTCGGTCCGTTCGTTTATCAGGGAAGTTTTCGTCCGAACAATGCGATGAGCCGCGATCAGACTGTTTTTGTGGATGATGATGGACGTGCTTATCAGTTTTATTCTTCAGAAAATAATGAAACGATGTATATCAGCCTTCTGACTGATGATTATCTGAAACCGAGCGGACGTTTTACACGCAATTTCGTAAAAGAATCGAGAGAGGCTCCGGCAGTATTTAAATATAATGGTAAATATTATATGTTAAGTTCCGGTTGTACTGGCTGGGATCCTAATATAGCCGAGATCGCAGTAGCCGATTCTATTATGGGAACATGGAAGACAATCGGAAATCCTTGTACGGGACCGGATGCAGATAAAACGTTTTATGCCCAGAGCACTTATGTCCAGCCTGTTGTCGGAAAGAAGGATGCATATATTGCCATGTTCGACCGTTGGAAGAAGAAGGATTTGGAAGATTCCCGTTATGTATGGCTGCCTGTGTTGGTAAAAGATGGGAAAATAACTATCCCTTGGCATGAAAAATGGAACCTTTCTATCTTTGACAAATAAAAAATAAATATGAAACGGATACTGCTACTACTTTGCGGAATAATGCTCGTTCCCGTTATTGCCTGTTCCCAGCGTTTGGTTGAAGTGGGAAAGGGGTATAGCTGTACTTCGGTCAATACGACGGTCTTTCGGAATAACTCGCTGGTTACACTCGGTGATGAACAATATATCAGTTATTACGATAACGATGGCTATCTGGTACTTGGAAAGCGGAAACTGGATTCGGAACAATGGACATTACATCGCACCCAATATCAGGGAAATGTGAAGGATGCTCATAATATAATTAGTATGATGATAGATGGAGAAGGATACATACACGTATCTTTTGACCATCACGGACATCCATTGAATTACTGCCGGAGCATTGCTCCCGGTTCTTTGGAACTGGGGGATAAAATGCCCATGACCGGAGTTGACGAAGGAAATGTCACCTATCCGGAGTTCTATCCTTTATCCGGAGGAGATTTATTGTTTGTTTACCGCTCCGGTTCTTCGGGTCGTGGAAATCTGGTAATGAACCGTTATTCGCTGAAAGAACACAAATGGACTCGTGTGCAGGATATACTGATCGACGGAGAAAATAAACGGAATGCTTATTGGCAGTTATATGTTGATGAGAAAGGGACGATTCATCTTTCATGGGTATGGCGCGAGACCTGGCATGTGGAAACAAACCATGATATTTGTTATGCCCGTTCTTTTGATAATGGGGTAACTTGGTATAAGACGAGTGGAGAACGATATGAACTCCCGATCAAATTGTCCAATGCGGAGTATGCCTGTCGTTTACCTCAAAACTGTGAGTTGATTAATCAAACGAGTATGAGTGCCGATGCGGGAGGAAATCCGTATATAGCTACTTATTGGCGGGAACCCGATAGTGATGTTCCTCAATACCGCATCGTCTGGAATGACGGGAAGATGTGGCATCAACGGCAGATAACCGATCGCCAGACACCTTTTACCTTGAAGGGTGGAGGTACGAAAATGATCCCTATTGCCCGTCCGCGTATTGTGGTAGAAGATGGAGAAGTCTTTTATATTTTCCGTGACGAAGAACGGGGAAGCCGTGTGTCGATGGCACATGCGACTGATGTGGGTACCAATAAGTGGACGATAACGGATCTGACGGATTTTTCGGTGGATGCCTGGGAGCCCTCTCATGATACGGAACTTTGGAAAAAGCAGCGGAAACTGCATCTCTTTGTACAGCGAACCCGTCAGGGAGACGGTGAACGCACAGCGGAAATTGAGCCTCAAATGGTATATGTATTGGAAACGAATATGGATACAAATAAATAAAGATATGAAGAAACTATATGCAACTCTTTTTTCTGCACTCTTTCTAGGCGGTGCAATCTGTGCAAGTTGTACGGATAAGAAAGATGCTTCTGCTGAAGAAGTGATAAACACCATTCATAAAGTGAATAATTATTGGCAGACGAATCATCCGGAACACGGACGTTCTTTTTGGGATAATGCCGCCTATCACACCGGAAATATGGAAGCTTATTTTCTGACTAAGCAGCCGGAATATCAGGAATACTCGAAAGCCTGGGCGGAACATAATGAATGGAAAGGGGCAAAATCAGATCATAAGGAAAACTGGAAGTACAGTTACGGTGAAAGTGATGATTATGTGCTTTTCGGTGACTATCAGATTTGTTTCCAGACGTATGCCGATCTCTATAATCTGGAACCGGATACACAGAAAATAGCCCGTGCCCGCGAAGTGATGGAATATCAGATGAGTACCCCCAATCATGATTATTGGTGGTGGGCAGATGGCTTATATATGGTCATGCCGGTCATGACAAAGATGTATAACATTACTAAGAATCCGCTCTATTTGGAGAAACTGCATGAATACCTCGCCTATGCTGATAGTATTATGTATGATGAAGAGGCCGGACTTTATTACCGGGATGGAAAATACGTGTATCCTAAACACAAAAGTGTGAACGGCAAAAAGGATTTCTGGGCACGTGGAGACGGCTGGGTATTGGCCGGATTGGCAAAAGTCCTGAAAGAACTTCCTGAAACAGATAAGTATCGTCCGGAATATATAGATCGTTTCCGTACCCTGGCTAAGTCGGTTGCTGCTTGTCAACAGCCGGAAGGTTACTGGACACGCAGTATGCTCGATCCATTGCATGCACCGGGACCGGAAACCAGTGGAACGGCTTTCTTTACCTATGGTTTACAATGGGGAATCAATAACGGTTTTCTGGATGCTGCAGAATATCAGCCGGTGGTTGAAAAAGCATGGAAATATCTCTCAACAGTTGCTTTGCAGCCTGATGGCAAGATTGGTTATGTGCAACCGATTGGTGAGAAAGCGATACCCGGTCAGGTGGTAGACGCAAACTCAACTTCGAATTTTGGAGTAGGTGCGTTTCTATTGGCAGCCTGTGAACGGGTTCGTTATTTGAATAAATAATTTAATTCAGCATCAAGCTCATATATGGCTTTAACGGCTGAAGTATTCTATTGGTTAATTCACTAATATTCATTTGTATATGTGCACCGGGCAGTCGCTCGGTGCTATACATACACTTTCCTTTGCGTAAGTAATAATAGCCGTTATTTACAGGCAATTGTTTGTCCGATAATTCCAGTTGCATTTCATCTTCAGGAAAAGCTGCGGCATAGATTTGCAGCACTTCTTTGGCATTGATGATACGTACCATGCCTAGCGGATGTTGAGGCTGTTTATCTTCAGGAGGCAGTAGTTGAACCATACGCTTGCATCCTGTATGTTGCTTGATAGCGTGCAGTAGACTATACTCTACATCTTTGTTCTCAGCCAAAAGTTCATTAATAATGATGCTCTCCTCTCTTTTATAGATAAAGGCTATCCCTTTTATTTCATATTCTTGTCTGGCTAGAAAGAGCATTCCGTTGCTGACGGAGAGGTCTTTCATGATAACTTGAAAGTCCTCCGAAGTGTGTTGGATGCAACAAGAGCGTTCGGACAACTTCTTGTTAAGATAGGAATATACCTCATCTTGATATTCTACGATGATTTCAATGTTGATATCTTTAGAAGGAGAAGGAATAATCTCAGGTAAGGCTATTGTTTTCGTAGAGTATTTGAATACTGAAGCATATCCCATGTGGGCATAATAGTCGAACAACCAAGGCTCTGCCGGTATCAATGTGCTGAAGTGTACCTCATTGCGTAACATTCGGACGAAAGACTGGGATAAAAGCTCGCGCATGACTCCTTTGCTTCGGAAATCGGGATGGGTACAAGCACCTGAAATATAAGAAGTTTGTACGGTCTTTCCACAGAAAGTCATCGGATAAGGAAGCATCTGAAGTGCCGAAACTACCTTGTCGCCATTTTGGATAACAGCATTAACCTCGTTCTTATAGCGGAGTCGGAAATACAGATCAATAAATTCTTCGCTATCTTGAAAGCAGATTCTCCATAAAGCTTTTACTTGTTCTTTAACTGTCATGTTCGCCGAATATTACCATTTAACCATATCCATCGGATGACTCTTAAGACAAGCCATATACTTCTCCAAGATGGTGACCGGCTGATAAGATAATTTGGCTTTGCGTAAACCTTCGATTCCTAAATCCTCTTCCCGGTTGATATAAATATACTGTTCGGGGATTCGATTGGCAAATTCATAATTGATCATGGCGTATGCGCCATCAATGGTAGTGTCTGCTTTTTCCACGTGCACTCCGAAGGTTTCATGATTGATAGGCATACCGAAAGTAAATGCCACGATCTTGCCGTTCACGCGCAGGATACCTCCTGTCAAACCGAGCACTTCGAAGTTGTGAAGAGCATAAACCAATGCGCGGCGTTCATTGCCTGTCCCTTCCTGCTGGTCACAATTATTCACTTTACACCATTCGGCCTCCAAGTCCAAGCATTCCCGGATGCGGTCCGGAGTGATCGGAGCATATTCATAATCCGGATACGTGTTACGAAACCGGTTGATATGATTTCTCTTTGCCTGAAATTTCTTGCCTTTTAATGTAGACAGGTCACTCCGCAGATAAATATAATCCGCATAATCGCGGTCTTCCGTAAATGTGAATTGTTCCGGGAGGATAGTCTCAAGCTCTGCACGCATATTGGCGCATACTCCTAGCATACAGAAGGACTGGTTCTCCTTACCTGCATCCTCGATCAATTCTTTTAGAGCTGCTTTCAGGTCTCCTGTTCCTACCGGCATCATATACGCCAATTGTTCTCCGGCCCAGAATTTGAAAACTAAAAAGTTGTCGACTACTGCGAATTGAGTATTATATAAGAATCTCCAACTGCAGAGATTAGAAAATGACAGGTCGCAGTTACGTCGATTACTTTTCATTGTGAATGAGGTAATCGTGTCTTTATCTGCTAATGTGATATCTTGAAATGGAATCATAAAGTTGCATTTTGCGTTTAACTCTTTATATAACGGATAATCAGGATATTTTGTTTTTATAAAATACCTAATAATCGAAGGATGGTAGGTGTTAATAATGCTGTGAATATACCATTCAGCGTCAGTCCCAGGCTGGCGTATGCTCCATATTTGCTGCTGATATCCATTGCAGTGGAGGTTCCGACAGCATGGGCCGCTGTTCCCATGGAGAGACCTTGTGCAATAGGGCTGCCTACGTGCATGATTTTCATGGTCTTAAAGCCACAGATAGCTCCCAATAGACCTACTGCCACTACAACTGCCGCCGTCAGTGACGGAATACCACCGATGGCTTTGGTTACTTCCATCGCAATCGGAGTAGTAACCGATTTCGGAGCCAGTGACAGGATTACCTCTTGTGAGGCTCCCATAAATTTCGCAATCAGTACAACTGAAATAACTCCGACGATGCAGCCTGCCAGTTGAGACAGTAGAATAGGCAACAACTGTTTTTTTATCATTTCCAGTTGGAGATATAAAGGTACGCCTAAAGCCACAACGGCCGGGCGTAGCCAGAATTCGATCAGATGTCCTCCTTTATTGTATGTCTCATAAGAGATATTGGTCATTTTAAGGAAGATGATTAATAGTGCGATGGTCAGTAATATAGGATTTAATAATACCAGTCCTGTTTTCTTCTGAAGCAGTTTGGCAAAGAAGAAAATCCCGAAGGTAATGGCCAGCAGGAAGAAATTATTTTCTAAGAAGCTCATTTGGTCTTATGTGTTAAGTTGATTTTACGGACGATCTGATGTACCCATCCCGTTACGACAAGTACAAGTGCGGTACTGACGATGGTAGCTATCACAATCGGCCAGAATTCGGCCGCGATTACATCGAAGTACAACATGAGCGCCACACCGGGCGGAACGAAAAAGAATCCTAAGTTAGCAACCAGAAAGTCGGACAATCCCTGTACCCAGTGCAGTTTAATCCAACCTAATTTCAAAAAGAGGGTGAGTAGCAGCATTCCGATAATGCTGGAAGGAAGTTTGATTCCTGTAAAGTAAACGATTAGCTCACCCAAAGCCAAACAGCCAAATAAGATGGCACACTGACGTATCATATACTAATAACCTATTGATTTTGTTTGAAAACGCTGCAAAGGTATGAAAAATAGGAGTACAGTGTTAAATATTATAATATTTTAGATGTGGAGGAGAAAAATGGACTAAATTGTAATGTGGATATTACAAAATTGACTACTTTTGCACCGCAAATAACAAATTGTAAGCAGGTTTTATAATAATATTCAATATATCTATGCTCAATTTAATCAACCAAATCGTTGCGCGTGCAAAAGCAGACCGCCAACGTATTGTTCTTCCTGAAGGAACTGAAGAACGCACATTGAAAGCTGCCAATCAGATTTTGACAGACGAAGTTGCTGACCTTATTTTGCTGGGTAAACCAGCTGAAATCAATGAGCTTGCTGCAAAATGGGGCTTGGGAAATATCAGCAAGGCTACTATTATCGATCCTGAAACTTCTGCGAAACATGAAGAGTATGCACAGTTGCTGTGTGAGTTGCGCAAGAAGAAAGGGATGACTATCGAAGAGGCTCGTAATTTGACAAACGATCCTTTGTTCTATGGTTGTTTAATGATTAAGAGCGGTGATGCTGACGGTCAGCTGGCAGGTGCCCGCAACACTACCGGTAATGTATTGCGTCCTGCTTTGCAGATTATCAAGACTGCTCCGGGAATCACTTGTGTATCAGGTGCAATGTTGTTGCTGACACATGCTCCGGAATGCGGAAAGAACGGTATTTTGGTAATGGGTGACGTAGCGGTAACTCCGGTTCCGGATGCTAACCAATTGGCTCAGATTGCTATTTGTACAGCACAGACTGCTAAGGCTGTTGCTGGTATCGAAACTCCGAGAGTTGCTATGTTGAGCTTCTCTACCAAAGGATCTGCTAAACATGAGGTGGTGGACAAAGTGGTAGAGGCTACAAAGATTGCCAAAGAAATGGCTCCGACTCTTGACTTGGACGGAGAAATGCAAGCTGATGCAGCTCTTGTTCCTGAAGTAGGTGCAAGCAAAGCTCCAGGTTCACAAGTTGCCGGACAAGCAAATGTATTGGTTGTGCCGAGTCTGGAAGTTGGTAATATCTCCTACAAATTAGTTCAACGTCTGGGACACGCTGACGCAATCGGCCCGATCCTTCAAGGTATCGCCCGTCCGGTGAATGACTTGTCTCGCGGTTGTTCTATCGAAGATGTATATCGTATGATTGCTATTACAGCTAATCAGGCTATCGCAGCAAAAGCTAACCATTAATCACTAACCCGTCAAACACTGAATACATGAAGATTCTGGTATTGAACTGCGGAAGTTCATCTATTAAATATAAATTGTTCGACATGACCACTAAAGAGGTGATTGCTCAAGGTGGTATCGAGAAAATCGGTCTGAAAGGATCATTCCTTAAACTGACTCTGCCGAATGGAGAAAAGAAAATCCTAGAAAAGGATATTCCGGAACATACAGTAGGAGTAGAGTTTATTTTGAATACATTGATTAATCCTGAATATGGGGCAATCAAATCTTTGGAAGAAATCAATGCGGTAGGTCATCGTATGGTGCACGGAGGCGAACGTTTCAGTGAGTCTGTATTGCTGAACAAAGAAGTATTGGAAGCTTTTACCGCTTGCAATGACTTGGCTCCGCTTCACAATCCTGCCAACTTGAAAGGTGTGAATGCTGTTTCCGCTATTCTTCCTGATATTCCTCAGGTAGGTGTATTTGATACAGCGTTCCATCAGACTATGCCTGACTATGCATATATGTATGCTATTCCTTATGAATTGTATGAAAAGTATGCAGTACGCCGTTATGGTTTCCACGGAACTTCCCACCGTTATGTTTCAAAGCGTGTATGTGAGTACTTGGGCATAACTCCGGAAGGAAAGAAGATCATTACTTGTCATATTGGTAATGGTGGTTCTATCGCTGCTATCAAGGATGGCAAGTGTATGGATACTACGATGGGTTTAACCCCGTTGGAAGGCTTGATGATGGGTACTCGTAGCGGTGATATAGATGCCGGTGCAGTAACTTTTATCATGGAAAAAGAAGGCTTGAATACAACCGGTGTTTCCAATTTGCTGAACAAAAAGAGCGGTGTACTGGGAGTTTCAGGTGTGTCAAGCGATATGCGTGAATTGGATGCGGCTTGTAAAGCCGGCAATCCGAAAGCAATTCTTGCTGAAAAAATGTACTACTATCGTATTAAGAAATACATCGGTGCTTACGCTGCTGCATTGGGTGGTGTGGATATCGTATTGTTTACAGGTGGTGTCGGTGAGAACCAGTCACTGTGTCGTGAGGAAGTATGTAAGGGATTGGAATTTATGGGTATCGAGATCGATAAGTCTGTCAATGATAAGATTCATGGTGACGAAGCTGTAATCTCAACTCCTGCTTCTAAAGTGAAAGTTGTAGTAATTCCGACAGATGAAGAGTTATTGATCGCTTCTGATACAATGGATATCCTGAAGAAATAAGTTCATAAACTCCGGATATAGAAAAAGGCGGCTCGGTGACGAAGCTGCCTTTTTTATTAGCTATTTTTCATGGTTCTCGTTTTTTTTACCTTACTTTGTATCTTGAAATAGAGCCATAACCGATTAATATGCGTTACTCCGTTATAATTCCCGTTTATAATCGTCCTGACGAGGTGGACGAACTGTTGAAGAGTCTGACTACCCAGCATTTCACAGATTTTGAAGTGATTGTGGTAGAAGACGGTTCATCTGTTTCCTGTAAAGAAATAGTAGACCGATATACGGATAAGTTGGATATAAAATATTTTTTTAAATCTAACTCCGGACCGGGACAGAGCCGTAATTACGGGGCAGAACGTAGCGAAGGAGAATACCTTATTATATTGGACTCTGATGTCATCCTTCCCGAAGGCTATTTCGATGCGGTAGAGAAGGAGCTTGCCGCTTCTCCTGCCGATGCATTTGGCGGCCCCGACCGTGCACACGATTCTTTCACTGATATTCAGAAGGCAATCAACTATTCCATGACTTCTTTCTTCACGACCGGAGGCATTCGTGGCGGAAAAAAGAAGATGGACAAATTCTATCCCCGTAGTTTTAATATGGGAGTTCGCCGGGCAGTGTACGAGGCTTTGGGAGGATTTTCTAAAATGCGTTTCGGTGAGGATATTGATTTCAGTATCCGTATATTCAAAGGTGGTTACATCTGCCGTCTTTTTCCTGATGCCTGGGTATATCATAAACGTCGGACTGATTTGAAGAAATTCTTCAAGCAGGTGCATAACTCTGGCATTGCCCGTATTAATCTTTATAAGAAATATCCGGATTCTCTGAAACTGGTACATTTGCTTCCGGCGGCATTCACATTGGGAGTAGCACTTCTATTATTAGGAACCCCCTTCTGCCTCTTCAGTTTCATGCCGGTCATTCTCTATGCATTGCTCGTATGCATTGATTCTACTATTCAGAATAAAAGTCTGTCTATTGGCGTTTATTCCATTGCCGCTGCATTTATACAGCTTATAGGCTATGGTACAGGCTTTTGGCGCGCATGGTGGCAACGTTGTATCAGAGGGAAGGATGAGTTTGAGGCTTTCCAAAAGAATTTTTATAAGTAACCTACTTTTAATTTGTTTACTACCATTCCTATTTTTACTTAAAAGGAATGTTGCATGACACCCGGGTCTCAATACGTCTGACACCCGGGTCTCATGCTACTCAACACCCGGGTGTCAGGTATGCTGAGACCCGGGTGTCGTACAACTTGTCTCTGCATAGAAAAAAGAAGAAGCCTGCAACCAATTTTTTTTTCCATTGCCTCTATCATTAAATTAAATAAGCCTACCTTTACACCTTCAAAACATAGCAAATGGAAAGTAAACACAAACTATCCATCAACCAATGGGCACTGGAGGACCGCCCACGGGAGAAAATGATGGAAAAGGGAGCAGCAGCATTGAGTGATGCCGAACTACTCGCTATATTAATCGGCTCCGGAAATACGGAAGAGAGTGCTGTTGAACTGATGCGACGCTTGCTTCTGTCTTGTGATAATAACCTTAATTCCTTGGCAAAATGGGAAGTCTGCGACTATTCCCGTTTTAAAGGTATAGGACCGGTGAAGAGCATTACGGTGATGGCTGCATTGGAACTTGGAAAACGAAGGAAGCTGCAGAGTATAAAAGAAAGGCCTCAAATCACCTGTTCAAAAGATATCTATGATATTTTTCAACCTCTGATGTGCGATTTGGAACAAGAAGAATTTTGGGCTCTTTTGTTGAATCAGGCAACGAAACTGATTGATAAAGTGCGCATCAGTACTGGTGGAATAGATGGAACTTACACTGACGTACGTATGATCTTGCGGGAGGCATTGTTACAAAGGGCCACGCAAATAGCTGTTGTGCATAATCATCCATCAGGAAACATTCATCCGAGTCAACCGGATAAAATTTTGACAGAACATATTCGTAAAGCAGCTGATACAATGAACATTCGTTTGATAGACCACGTTATCGTTTGTGAGAGTCAATTCTATAGTTTTGCAGATGAAGGACTGCTCTAAATGAATTTATTCTTATATTTGCATTATTATTAACGGAAAGAACCTATGGAAAAGATTGAAATAGAAGAAAAGATTGTAGCTATGCTAAAAACGGTGTACGACCCGGAAATCCCGGTAAACGTATACGATCTTGGACTGATTTATAAGATAGATGTCTCCGATAATGGAGAAGTAGTACTTGATATGACACTGACCGCCCCTAATTGTCCGGCTGCTGATTTTATCATGGAAGATATTCGTCAGAAAGTAGAATCGGTGGAGGGAGTGACTTCGGCTATCATTAATCTGGTGTTTGAACCGGAGTGGGATAAAGATATGATGAGTGAGGAAGCGAAACTCGAACTAGGCTTTCTCTAGTGATGAGTGACAAGCTGACTATAAGTAACAACTCAAAGCCTATGAAGAACGTTTATTTCCTTTCCGATGCGCATTTGGGGTCCCGCGCCATTGAACATGGTCGCACACAAGAGAGACGCCTGGTGAACTTTCTCGACAGTATAAAACATAAGGCTTCTGCCGTTTATTTGCTGGGAGATATGTTCGATTTCTGGTATGAATTCCGTTTGGTAGTTCCTAAGGGATATACTCGTTTTCTAGGAAAGATCTCCGAACTTACGGACATGGGTGTGGAAGTTCACTACTTTATTGGCAATCATGACATTTGGTGTGGAGATTATCTCACAAAAGAGTGTGGTGTCATTATGCACCGTGAACCGTTGACTACCGAAATCTATGGGAAAGAATTCTATCTGGCTCATGGTGACGGATTGGGTGATCCGGATAAGAAGTTCAAATTACTTCGCCGAATGTTTCATAGTACGACTTTGCAAAGAATGTTTTCTGCTATTCATCCTCGTTGGAGTGTGGATCTGGGTTTGACATGGGCCAAGCATAGCCGACTGAAACGAATTGACGGAAAGGAACCGGATTATATGGGAGAGAATCAGGAACATCTGGTTTTGTATACCAAAGAATATCTGAAGAGCCACCCGAATATCAACTTCTTTATATATGGGCATCGTCATATTGAATTGGATCTCATGTTGAGTGCAACTTCCCGTGTGCTGATTCTCGGGGATTGGATTAATTTCTTCTCGTATGCGGTATTCGATGGAGAGAATCTCTTTCTGGAGGAATACATCGAAGGAGAGACACAGGTGTAATTGATCTTGTTTTGTTTAGACGCAGATTAACGCAAATTATCGCAGATTATTAAGATTATTCCTTCGGGAAATTATTCTTATTTATCTGCGATAATTTGCGTTAATTCTATGTTTAATCTATTCTACTTAAGCTGTTTATTCAGGTCTGAAGCTTGTTCCTAAGAAGAAATTGTGTGGTTCGACAGTTATATTACCTGATACTTCATCACCGGTCATGTAATTGTACTTGATGTTAGAATCTAGAGAATAGTTGGTGGTATCATCTCCAAAATTTCCTACGACTACGAGTTCCTTATCATTGTATTTCAAACTGATGGTGCGGGGTGTGTTCCCTGTCCAATCAGCAGTTTCTACTTTCCATGAGAATGTTGCATTTTGCCCGAACAAATTCGCGTGCGTTTTGCGTAAATCTAGTAGTTTAGCATATACATCATACAAACTTTTGCGTGCAGGTTCATCATAATATTCCCAATGTAACGGCTTCTTTGCTGTTTTTTCATCTTCTTCACCAAGTGTTTCGTCATAACCTAATTCACCGAATTGCCAAATCATTTTAGGACCCGGAACTGTGAAACAGAAGGCAGCGTTGGCGGCAAGCTGGTTCATGCGGGTAGTAAGATCCGTTTTTATTTTCTCGTTTCCATACACTTGGGCTTTATAGGCTACGCGTTCTTCATCATGACTTTCCATGAAACCTACCCATCCGCCAAAATGGATACTGTTTCCGCCACTTTGTATCAAATTGCTAAAGGAACTGCGCTCTGAATACCCCATCCCTGATTGATAGTAGCCTTCATCATGTGTGTTACTTCCTTTACGCCAACACTGTATGCCTGCCAAAGCTAATACGTTTTCTTCTGCCCAATCAGTCCAGTGCTCGCAAATCATTACTGCTTCTGGAGATACGGATTGGATAGCGTTGTAATAATCCCGTAGAATGCTGATACGTGACTCATCGTAACCTGAAACGTCCGTATCTTTATTTCCGTTTTGTGTGAACCCTTTAGTCAAGTCGAAACGGAAACCATCGATATGATATTCGTTAATCAGATATTTTAGATTACGTTTTACAAAGTCTCGTACCAATGGACTTTCGTGGTTGAAGTCGTGGAATACATTGAAAGCATGACGGGCTTCAACATTGAACCATGGGTTATTCTCAGCAGTTCGGTTATTTTTCGAATCCCAATACAGACGGGCAAAAGTGTTGCTACCTGTAGCATGGTTGTAAACAACATCAAAAAGTACTGCGATACCTCTTTTGTGGCATTCGTCAATAAATCTCTTGTACATCTCAGAAGTACCGTAGGCTTTATCAAGTGCAAAATAGAAGGTCGGATTGTACCCCCAACTGTCATTGCCTTCAAACTCCTGTACGGGCATTAGTTCGATGGCGGTAATACCTAACCTTTCCAAATAATCGAGTTTCTGTATCGCTCCCTGTAGATCTCCGGTTTCGGTGAAGTCACGCAAGAGTAACTCATAAATCATCAGATTGTTCTTATCTGCTATTTTGAAATTGTCGTGTGCCCATGAATAGGAATCTTTCTGTATCTTGAATGTTGAAACAACTCCGGCCCCTTTCGTTGGATAGATACGTTGGGACGAAGGATAAGTGGATTCCGGAATATAGGAATCGCTGCTTGCATCGAGAATCTTCTCCGTGTATGGATCGGCTATACGTAGTTCTGTATCTTTTTCTCCTTCTACAGAACTCTTCTTTCCCAGATAATATTGGAATGCGTATTCTTTGGTTGGCTCAAGACCGCTTAAAGTAATCCACCAACATCCCGCTGATTCGTCATAATACATTTGAGAGTTTTCATCATTGCTGCGTTTCCAATTATTGAAGTCTCCCATGACATAAGCATAATCGTAATAACGGTTACCGTCTTTGTCTTTCTCATACAGTACCAAAGCTACTGTATGATTGTCGATAATATTGATACCATGTTGCAGTCCGGAAGGCATTGACTCCAGCTTTATCTCACCCGGAGTAAAGCTGTTGTACTTATCATCCTCAATATCGACAAAGGTATCTTCTTCTATTCCTTTTTTGCCATCAGTAGTACGGATAATCAGTCCTAACTGTTCAATTGGAGTTGAACCGCTTCCGAACCAATCGCGTATAGTAGGTGAGAGGGTGATTTTCCATACATTCTCCTTTACACGAACCATTTTACATTTTTCGGTATCTTCTGTCCAGGCAGCCGGTACATACATCCAAGTACCTTCCGAATATACACCGGCATGGAGATAGCACGCTTCTTGATAACCTAATAACGGGCATTCTTTTTCTCCTTCTGCCAACTCTTTACCTTCTGCATAAAAATAGATATCCAAAGCTTCGTCCGCATTGGGTAACTCGTTTGTTTCGGCTTTGGGATTCAGGTTGAAACCGAATTTCAGCAGGCTTATGTCAATGTCATCCTCTACAATAGGTTCTTCCTCTTCTGCTTTTGTCAGGAGGCTCAGTTTGTCGGAGTCTGTCCACTCGTCACTGCATGAGCTTATATAGGGCGCAGTGAATAGCAGTAATAATATATATATCAAATATTTCTTCATAAAGCTTTTCTTTTTTGATGGATGGGTTATTCTTTAATGACTATTACGTAAGGAGTCGGTTCGTTGAAATACCAACGTATCTCGTAATTGCCGGTTTGGCTTACGGTAAATAGGCTTTCGTCGGTAACATCCGTTTCGAAATGTCCTTCGGCATTTTGTGGAGTCACTTCCATGTTCAATATCTGTGAACGTATTTGCCACGTATTTCCGGCTTGTATCTTTACTCCTTTCTTTTGTAAATACCACTTTTTATTACTTTCATCATAAATGATTTCCATTTTGGATGCATCACTGAAAGAATAATTGTTATGTTCACCTAATAACATCCATGACTTTTCTTCATTGCTCATGGTGAGGCGACCGTTGTTTGGATTAAATTCTACGGTGTAGTTGGTATTGTTGTTACCGCCGTAAGAAGTGATATTTTTGCTGTCGTTACCTAGAGTCAAGATTCCACTATTGATTGGAGCTCCCCAATTTCTACCATTCCAATTGGGTTGGTCTGTGATTTTCCACCCTTCATAAAGATTTTTTGCAATAATGTGTCCTTTGTACGAACCACTTTCTGTTTTATATAGCTTTTGAGTTTGATCGTGTTTCCAAGCACAGTATTCTCCTACTAGATAGAATACTTCCGGTGTATTCTCGCTATTATCATAAGTCACCGCTACAGTTTTTGCTTCTGATAATACTCCTGTCTCAGTATTACCGAAATAAGCTCTTACCCGAAACTCTACCTCCTGTTCTGCACTAAGCGTTACTGCATTATGTGCTATTTTCAGGTATTTGATGGCCTTGCTTAGGACTGCATTGTTTATATCTAGGTTTGTACTGGTCAAACCGCTTTCCAATATTGCTCTTTGTGAGAATTCTGAGTCTTTTATATCCATTTCCACTTGGTATTTAGCTCCTTCTACAGCTTCCCATGCTAGAGAATAAGAAGTGCCGGAAGTTAAATCCATATTTTCCGGAACAGTAGTGAATGTCGGAGTTGCTACATACGGAGTGATGCTGATAGTCAGAGGTTCGGAAGCCAGCGCTTTGATATATCCGCTCTTAGTAGCTGAAACAGAGAGGTTGATTTCAGTTTTTCCTACTTCCTTACTATATTTTGCCAATAGACTGACAAGTGCATCATTCAGATCTTGGTGAGTCAGATTGTATGAGGTTTCTTGAGTAGTCTTGACAGTCACTTTCTTGCTCCAATTATATTCCGTGTTTGTTTTGGGCAGATTTATTTCTATTGCATAGCTGATACTTGCATTATCACCCAAATAAGCCTGTTGCCACGTTAAGGGTAATGCCGTTTCTTCTTTCTGACCGGCCGCTAAAACTAGTTCGCTAATGTCTGTTGATGTGATGACCGCTGCTTTGTAGCCTGTATTTTCATTGTCGTATGGAGTGACAGTGGAAGAAACGATATTTGAAACAAGAGGAGTTTTCGCCTCTGAAATGACAGAGGTTACACGAAATTCCAGATGAACGGTTTCTATGGTGTATATTCCTGCTTCATCAGCATAATTCTTGAACAGAGACAGTACATAGTCATTCAACTCTTTATTCGTAAATGAAACAGTCGAGTTATTCCCTACCAACGAAGATAAGATTACTTTTTTATCTCCGAAGTTGTTTTCGCCTTTTATATCCATCTCCAGATTGTTCGTGATCGATGCATTATATCCCATTTGGGGTGCACTCCACTTGAACGTCAGTGCAACTTCATTTTGTTGTAGCGGGTTGATGGTATACGTTTCCGGTAAAGCCTCCAATACAGCAGGCTGAGCCTGTCCGTCGCTATAATAGGCTTTGTCTAAGTCACTTTCACAGGCTTGTAATAAACAAACTGCGATCAGTATACCTATATATCCGTATATTGTTTTCATGTACATTCTGATTTTTAGATTAATAACCTTCGTTTTGTTGTAAATTACCATTAACGCTGATATCGCTTACAGGTATGGGGAAAAGATTGTAGCGTTTGTCTACACCTACTCCGGTGATAACTCCTCCTTTTTCTGCCCACGTATAAGTATTCGAGGTAAACAGTCCGTAACGGATTAAATCGGTACGGCGGGTGGCTTCCCAATAAAGTTCACGACAACGTTCGTTTAAGATATTTCCAAAGTTTACGTTGGCAGTGCTTCCATTGATGGATGCGGAAGCCTTCAACCAAGCTGCATCCACTTGGCTATAACCGGTTTTGGCACGTTTGCGCAAGTCCTGTATGTATGTCACAGCTTGGGATTCGCTTCCTCCTTCTCCACCACGGGCTACGGATTCCGCATACATCAGATATACATCAGCCAGACGGAATAGTGGAAAGTCTGTGTCAGGGAATACGGAATTCTTTCCCGGAGTACCGTCACTGTTCAGGTTCGTGAATTTAAATACCGACCAACCTTCTGTGGTAAATGTACCGATAGATGAGGTTTTGATATCCAATGAACGTCCTGTGCTATAGAAGATGGCGCGGTTGTCGTGTGAATTTAAATTGTCGGCGGTCCAGGCTGATTCTTCCGCTTCATATTCGAACGCACGTATCAGATTTCCTGTAGAGCGGAAGCCATCCCATCCACCGTTGCATCCGTAGTTGACAACAGTGCCTTCGCTACTTGAACGCGAGCCGACAATGATAGCTCCTATTCCATAGGACTGAGTAGTGTTGCCGTCAGCCAATACCGGGAAAATGATTTCTTTTCTGGCATTGCTATTTTCTCCGTTGTCCGCCATAAAAAGTTCGGTATAATTGTCTGCCAATGAATAGTCATTACTGCCTAGAATATATTTGCAATAAGTGATACAGTCAGTATAACGGGGTGTTCCTGTATAAACTTCGGCATTGAGATACATACGTGCCAATAGGAACTCAACGGTATGTTGATCGGCACGTCCGTATTCGTCTGTCTGTTCGGGAAGGAGACTACGAATAGCAGTAAGTTCCTTTTCTAGCCAGTTGAATAGGTCTTTGCGATTGATTTGCTCCGGTAGCGTCGAGGTTGTTTCTTCTGTGACAAAAGGTGGATTGGCAAAAGCATCCATCAGCACGTAGTAGGCTAAAGCACGGCAGAAACGTGCTTCGGCACGATAACGTTCCCGGTCTACTTCGTCGGGGGCATTGTTCAGTTGTTTCAGAAAATCATTTGCAATACTTACGATGTACATAGAACGGTGGTAAAGCCCTTCCATTGATTCCACCTTAGCTGTATTCCAGGATAATCCGTTAACTTGCGGTACCCAGCTATCCGACCAGGCGCATTTTACTTCGTCTGTAGTACTTTCTTGCAGTGTCCACCAACAACGCAGGAGTACTGTGTTACCGGCATTCAAATCACTCAAATCCGAAGAACCTGCGTCTTTTTGTCCGGAGAGGGCCCATACCGAATAGATCTTTTTCAATCCCTGTGTGTAACTTTCGGGAGTAGAATAGGCGTCTTCGGCCGTCATGACATTCGGATCGAGAGGCATCACGTCTAAATCACCTATACATCCGCCGAATAAAATGAGGGCGGAAACCAATATGATCGATTTTATAGAATAGAATTTCATAATGCTGACAGATTAAAAGTTAAGATTAATTCCGAGAGAGAACGTGCGTGGACGCGGCCATAGACTTTGATCAATGGCGTTGCACTCAGGATCGAGTCCGGAATACTTGGTGATAGTAAACACATTCTGCACCGATGCGCTGATACGGCCGGATAACTTGCTGGTGAACAAATTCTTGAAGGTGTATCCCAAAGTAATGTTATCCATCTTCAGGAAAGAAGCTTTTTCCAAAAAGAGATCGCTTGCTTTTTGCTCGGTAGAACTGGTGAGAGTGAATCCGGTGCTTTCTACTGCCGATTTATAATAATTGGTGATAAATCCTTGATTGGAGAAAGCATTCAGTGAACCGTTGTCCGCTGCACTGGCGTTGTAGACATAGTTCCCGATACTGGCACGGAGATTGAAGCCCAGATCCCAATTTTTATATGTAAACTGCGAACTCAGTCCCATGTATACGTCCGCCATCGGACTCTTTTTAGTCATATATCGGTCGTCATTCGTAATCTGCCCGTCGTTATTGCGGTCTACCACTGCGTTTTGTACCGGTTTTCCATTCTCGTCGTATACCTGTTGGAAGAGCCAGTAAGTGGAGGGGGCATAACCTACCTGGTGCTTTTGTAGTACTGTGCCACTACCGTATGAAGCAGAACCGGCATTGATTCCTTCATAATCCGGATTGTAGGTAGCGGTCAATTTAGTAATTTTGCTGGTGTTCCAAGTCACGTTATAGCCTAATTCCCAAGAGAAATCTTTAGTCTGTATAGCTACGGCATTGATATTGAATTCCAAACCTTCGTTTTTCATAGATCCCACGTTGGCTGTTATCATATTGGTAAAGTTGCTTCCTGCCGCTACGCTGACTGTGTTCAATAAATCTTTCGTACGCTTCTGATAATATTCGATACTACCGTTGATACGATTGTTCAGAAATCCGTAGTCGATGCCGACATTGTATGTCGCAGTCTGTTCCCATTTCAAATCGGGGCTGTACCCATCCGGTTTCAGCAGATATGAACCCATATATTGTGAAGTCGTATTGTTACCCAGCGAGTAGTTAGTGATATAGAGATAATCGGTAATCTCCTGCTGACCGGTGACACCATATCCTACACGCAGTTTCAAGTTGGACATAATATCGCGTGCCTTTTCCATAAACGGTTCGTTGATAATGCTCCATGCCAACGCTGCGGAGGGGAAGAGTCCCCAACGGTTGCTCTTGCTGAAACGTGAGGAACCGTCCTGACGTAACGTTGCAGTGAGCAAATAACGTTCTTTGAAGTTGTAATTTAGTCGTCCGAAGAAAGAAACCAGATAATTTTCCCAAGGTGAGGGAGTGTTATTGTTTTGTATGTAACGTCCTTCATCGTCGTTATAAGTCCATCCTTCTTTAGTTCCCAGGTTTTCGGTAACATTTGATTTGTAAATACTCAGGTCTCTGTAATAGAAATGTTGCCAGGAATATCCGGCCATTACATTGATATTGCTTTGAATGGATTCTATGTTTTTGGCGTAGTTCAAATAAAAGTCCAGCAGATGGTTGCGGCGCAGATTGTTCCAATCATTACCACGTCCGATATTCTTGAAATCACTGTCTTTGGCTGTTTGGAAAGAACCGGGAACGGTATAGTTTCCACCTGTGCTTTTTGCTACGTCATAACCTACGTTCAAGTTGGCATGCAAATCTTCTAATCCGTGTATTTTATAATCTAACTGGATATTGCCGAGACTTCGTTTAGTAGTTCCCGCATTGTCCACATCGTAGAGTAAAGATAACGGATTGGCGGAAGAAAGCGTGTTGGGAGTATTCTTGCCGGTGCTCCAGTTCCAATAACCGTTATAGTTATATAAATTACTACCGTATGTAGGGTCTTCTGTGTCAATACCATAGATTGGTTTGGTAGGGTCAAAGAAAGCAGCTGCTCCTACTGCTCCCGAATCAGCAAAACGATTTTTGTTAATCGTTCCTTTTACATTGATATCCACCCTCAAATGATCATCAAAGAACTTCGGACTTAGATTGACAGATGCGGTATATCTTTCATACTTGGATGTCTTGATTGTACCTCGTTCATTGTTGTAACCTAAAGACACGCGGAAAGGCATGAACCCTGCTTTTCCTGCTACGGATATATTTTGGTCGGTGCTCAGACCACTTTGATAGATAGCATCCTGCCAATCGGTAGACTGTTGAGGGTAGAGATTAATCAGATTGCGTGCTGCATCGCCTAAAGCGGTGCCTTCGGCATATTGGTTCGTCACTGCCTGACGGAACTCGTCTGCATTCATCGTTTCAAAACGCTTATAAGGATCTTTGAAAGTATAACTGCTGTTATAAGTTACCTTGATTTTTCCTTGTGTCCCTTTCTTGGTAGTGATGATGATAACGCCGTTTGATGCACGTGAACCGTAGATGGCCGTTGCTGATGCGTCTTTTAATACGGTAAAAGTTTCTATATCATTCGGATTAATGGTCGATAAAGCATTCGGTGTACCCGGAGCTGAATTGTTGGCTACGGGGATTCCGTCTATGACGATTAGCGGGTCATTGCTGGCATTCAGAGAAGAACCGCTACGGATGCGTAGCGTAGAACCTGAACCCGGACCACCGTCACCTTGAGCGACTGCCAATCCCGGAACTTTTCCCATGATCAGTTCTTCGGGTGAAGTGACTGCACCTTTGTTCATCTCTTCAGCTTTAATGGCAACGACTGATCCGCTCAAGTCTTCTTTCTTAACGGAGCCATATCCGATGACCACTACGTCGTCCAACTGTTTTGAATCATCTTTCAGAACAACTTTCATTTGTGCTGCGGCCGGTAATTCCTGTGTCTTATATCCGATGAAGGAAATGACAATGATGTCTCCTTGCTTGGCCTGTAATTTAAACTTCCCATCCAGATCGGTAATGGTGCCATTGGTAGTACCTTTAACTACTACATTTGCTCCGATAACTCCCTCTCCGGTGGTACCGTCCTGGACGAGTCCACTTACTGACAGGTTTTGTGCAACTGCCTGTACCGTAAACATAATGGCTACTAAAAATAGCAGCATTATTTTACCCGGTTCATTCATTTTTTTTGTTTTCATGTTATTAAATAAGTTCGTCAAAAATAGTACTTCTATATGAATACCTATTGAAAACTATGGAATCTTAATTAAACTTGTTTAAGGTCTTATTTTATCTCTTTGACTGAGATGGCGTATCCCCCGCCTATTGCAGCTTTCAGTGTAAGTTTGCTTTTATTGTTTATTTTCTTTTTTGTGATAACGTATGCTTGCGGATTTTTGTCCCAACTTGCATCTTTGGCGTCAGCATAAATGGTAGCTTCATATTTTTTCCCAGGTTCGAGGAAGTCAAAGCTTAATTTAGACTCATGTCCCTTTTCTCCGGCAGTGCAACCTATATACCAGTCATTCGTTCCTTTGGCACGACGGGCTATCGTGATATATTCTCCTGGCTCCGCTTCCAGATACTTACTTTCATCCCAATCAATAGCTACATCCTTGATAAATTGGAAGGCATCCATGAAACGCTCATAATTTTCAGGAATATCAGCGGCCATCTGCAATGGACTGTACATAGTTACATACAATGCCAGTTGGCGGGCGATAGTAGAGCGAACCTGAGAGTTATTAGCCGGATTCATTTTGTTGCAATGTGTTTCGAAGATCCCCGGAGTATAATCCATCGGTCCTCCAACCAGACGGGTGAATGGAAGAATTGTAGTATGGTATACTTTGTTGCCGCCGAATGATTCATATTCTGTTCCACGAGCGGATTCATTACCGATCAAGTTCGGATAAGTGCGACAGATACCTGTCGGGCGTACTGCTTCGTGAGCATTCACCATAATCTTGTAGTCTGCTGCTTTCTTCACCGCATACAGATAATGATTATTCATCCATTGTCCGTAATGGTGCTCGCCACGGGGAATAATATTGCCGACATAACCGCTCTTTACAGAGTTATAGCCGTTATCCACCATAAATTGATAAGCTTTATCCATATGGCGTTCGTAGTTACGGGCTGATGCGGAAGTTTCGTGGTGCATCATCATTTTGACACCTTTGCTTGCGGCATAACGATGAATCTCTTTTACGTCGAAATCGGGATAAGGAGTGACGAAATCGAATACATAATCTTTGCTGTTACCGAACCAGTCTTCCCAACCTTCGTTCCATCCTTCTACCAGTACTGCATCAAAACCGTTGGCGGCAGCGAAATCGATATAACGTTTTACGTTAGCGGTGTTAGCGGAATGTTTGCCGTTAGGTTTGGTTTTTGAATAATCTGTTTCACCCAGTTTTACACTAGTCAGCTCATCGGTGTAGGCCCATGAGCCCTTTCCGGTTATCATATCCCACCACACACCGATATATTTCACAGGTTTTACCCAAGAGGTTGCGTCCGGTAACTTGCATGGTTCGTTCAGGTTGAGAGTAATACGGGATGCAAGGATGTTGCGTGCATCATCACTGACAATGACAGTACGCCATGGCGTATGGCAAGGTGTCTGCATATATCCTTTGTCCCCTTTTGCATCCGGAGTCAGCCAAGATTCGAATATCATGTTTTTATCGTCCAGGTTGAGGTGCATACAAGAATAATCGATGAGGGCTGCCTCGTGAAGGTTGATGTAAAGACCATCATCCGTTTTCATCATAAGAGCAGTCTGCACACCTGTCGGTGAGAAAGGAGTTTGAGACGAATTGGGAGTGATTGCCTGTTTCATCAACCCTCTGATTTCCGATAAGCGGGAGATAGTATAATCATATTCCTGCGTATCATAATCGCCCGGTATCCAAAAAGCGGTATGGTCGCCTGACATGGCAAACTGGGAATGTTCTTCTTTAATAACGAAATAATTCAATGATTTTTGTTGAGGGAACTCGTAACGGAATCCCAGACCGTCATTGAATAAGCGAAAACGGATCAGGATGGAGCGCTCATTCATTGGCTGGTATAGTGTCACTGCCAATTCATTATAATGATTACGGATTTCTTTTTCTTCTCCCCATACCGGTTGCCATGTTTCATCGAATGTATCGGTCTTTGCATCCTTTAGTTCAAAACCGTTATAAAGATTTGTTTTTGAGTCAAGTTTGGTGAGATCTCTACGGTCTACCCAGTCGAAGTCTGTCCGGGTATTGTCTTCTTTCTTTAATTCTAAACCTAAAGTACTGGGTTTGATTACCGTTTTGCCTTTATAAATCAAATCATACGTTGGAGCACCTTCCTTGTTTACCTGAAAGGTCATTACCAGATTTCCATCCGGTGAAGTTAGTTTCTGCTGCGCATTCGCTATAAATGAAATACAGAGGAATGCAATGAGTAAAAGATTCTTTTTCATTTTATTTATTGGTATTAAATTGTAAGCTAACTAATGTTTCTACTCCTTTTTATTTCGGATGTTGCAAATGTAGCGACCTATTGAATCGGAAGAGGTGTTTAGAATAAAAATATAACCGCTTTATGATTTTATTTAATTGATTATCAGTTATATATTATTGTTTGGAATCGGCGAAAATATAAGTGGAAATTAAATAGTTTGGCTTATCTATTTCATTGTGATTACTATATTCATTATATTTGTGACATCTTTAAAAAGTAACCTATGAGAAATATAGCCTATTGTGTATTGTCTTTTCTTTTGGTTGGTTCTGTTTCAATGTTTGCAAAACAGACAGATAATGTGGCAGCTCTTAAAAAGCTGGACGACATCATAAATAAAAAGGAGACTTATCAGATTCAGAAAGAAAAGGAAATTGAAGGCTTGAAATTGCAATTGGCGCATTCAAATGCCTCTGCCGACAAATATCGTCTATACGGTTCCTTATTTGATGCTTATCTTCATTATCAGGCTGATTCTGCCCTTCATTATATAAATAAGAAGCAGGAGTTGCTTCCGCAACTGAATCGCCCTGAATTGGACAATAAGATTATTATTGATCGTGCAACGGTGTTAGGGGTAATGGGAATGTATATTGAAGCTATTGAGGAATTGGAGAGGATGAATCCGACGAAGCTGGACAAAGAAACCTTGCTGGCTTATTATCAGACTTATCGTGCTTGTTATGGTTGGCTGGCTGATTACACTACTAATAAGGAAGCGAAAAAGAAATATCTCGAAAAAACAGATTTATACCGGGATTCTATTATTAGTGTAATGTCACCGGAAATCAACAGAACGATTGTTCTGGCCGAGAAATGTATCGTCAGTGGTAAGGCGGATACAGCTCTGGTGATACTTGATGAGGCTTTGAAAGAGGCGGTTGACGAACGGCAGAAAGTGTATATCTACTATACATTGTCTGAAGCGTACGGTATGAAGAAGGATTTTGAGAAAGAAGTTTATTATCTCATATTGACAGCTATTGCAGATTTGGAATCTTCGGTCAGGGAGTATGCCTCTTTGCAAAAGTTGGCACATCTGATGTATGAACTAGGAGATATTGACCGTGCTTATAAGTACTTGAGTTGTTCGATGGAAGATGCCGTAGCCTGCAATGCCCGTTTGAGGTTTATTGAAGTGACGGAGTTTTTCCCGATTATCGATAAGGCTTATAAGTTGAAAGAAGAGAAAGAACAAGCCGTTTCAAGAGCGATGCTTATTAGTGTCAGTATGTTGTCTTTATTTCTTTTGATAGCTATTTTCTTTTTGTATCGCTGGATGAAGAAACTGTCTGCTATGCGTCGTGATTTGAGTTTGGCTAATCGACAGATGTTGGCTGTGAACAAAGAACTGGAGCAGACGGGCAAGATAAAAGAAGTATATATCGCCCGTTATTTGGACAGATGTGTGAACTATCTGGATAAGTTGGAGATGTACCGCCGCTCATTGGCTAAATTGGCTATGGCTTCCCGGATTGAGGATTTGTTTAAGGCTATAAAGTCCGAGCAGTTTATCAAAGATGAACGAAACGAGTTTTATAATGAGTTCGATAAGTCTTTCCTGAAACTTTTTCCGAATTTCATTTCCGCTTTCAACGATTTGTTGGTAGAGGAGGGACGGATATATCCGAAATCTGATGAACTGCTGACTACCGAACTTCGTATTTTTGCTCTTATCCGTTTGGGAGTGGTAGACAGTAATAAGATTGCTCATTTCTTGGGTTACTCATTGGCAACGATCTATAATTACCGTAGCCGGATGCGCAATAGGGCCGCTGGAGATAAGGAACGGTTTGAACAGGACGTGATGAATTTATAATATTATTTGTTTTGTAACATCAGAAATAGCCTTTTTTTATACCTTTGTAGGTGGTACTAACTAATCTAATATAAATTTACTAAAGAATGAAAAAGTTAATCTACACATTGTTCTTTGTTCTTATTTCCGTTGTGGCCAACGGTCAGGCAAAGTATGTATTCTATTTCATTGGAGATGGGATGGGAGTCAACCAAGTGAATGGTACGGAGATGTATCAGGCGGAACTTCGGAACGGACGTATCGGTGTTGAGCCTTTGTTGTTTACTCAATTTCCGGTTGCCACGATGGCGACTACTTTCTCTGCAACTAATTCCGTGACCGATTCTGCCGCCGCAGGTACTGCGTTGGCTACAGGAAAGAAAACCTATAATCACGCTATTTCTGTGGGGGAAGATAAGAATGCGATTCAAACTGTAGCTGAAAAGGCGAAGAAAGCCGGTAAGAAAGTCGGTGTCACTACTTCTGTCAGTGTTGATCATGCTACCCCTGCCGCATTTTATGCGCACCAACCGGATCGTAATATGTATTATGAGATTGCTCTTGACTTGCCGAAATCTGATTTTGACTTTTATGCAGGTGGCGGATTCTTGAAACCGACAACTTCTTTTGATAAGAAAGAGGCTCCAAGCATTTTTCCTATCTTTGAAGAAGCCGGATATACAGTGGCACGTGGTTACAATGACTATAAAGCAAAATCAGCTAAGGCTGAAAAAATGATTCTCATTCAGGAAGAGGGGGCTAATCCGTCATGTCTGCCTTATGCCATTGACCGCAAAGAGAATGATCTGACGCTGGCGCAAATTACGGAAAGCGCTATCGACTTTTTGACTAAAGGCAAGAATAAAGGCTTCTTCCTCATGGTGGAAGGTGGAAAGATTGACTGGGCTTGTCACGCGAATGATGCAGCTACCGTATTCAATGAAGTAAAAGATATGGATAACGCTATCAAAGTGGCTTATGAATTTTATAAGAAGCATCCGAAAGAAACACTGATAGTCGTTACTGCCGACCACGAAACAGGTGGTATCGTATTGGGAACCGGAAAATATGAACTGAACTTGAAAGCATTGCAATCTCAAAAACATTCGGCTGACGGACTTTCTCAACGTATCAGTGAATTGAGAAAAGCCAAAGGTAACAAAGTGACTTGGGAAGATATGAAAGAATTTCTTGGCAATGAAATGGGATTCTGGAAACAATTACCTATTTCTTGGCAACAAGAAAAGAAGTTGCACGACGAATTTGAAAAGTCATTTGTGAAGAATAAAGTGGTGTTTGCCGAGAGTATGTACTCGAAGAGCGAGCCTATGGCTGCTTGTGCCAAACAAGTTATGGATGAGATCGCGATGGTTGGCTGGGTGAGTGGCGGACATTCTGCCGGTTTTGTGCCTGTATTCGCTATTGGAGCCGGTTCACATTTGTTCGGTGAGAAGATAGATAATACTGAAATACCGAAGAGAATAGCCAAAGCGGCGGGATATAAATAAGAATGCCCGTGCAAAGCACAATAAAGAAAGCCGGAAGTTCAATTGATCTTCCGGCTTTCTTTATTATTGTGTTCTATGTAACTTATGCTTTTACACGTCCTACGTATGAACCAT
The DNA here is from genome assembly GCF_014287315.1 of Bacteroides sp. NSJ-39. NCBI lineage: Bacteria > Pseudomonadati > Bacteroidota > Bacteroidia > Bacteroidales > Bacteroidaceae > Bacteroides > Bacteroides sp. NSJ-39. The sequence goes on from NZ_JACOOB010000002.1 coordinate 293,448, forward strand.
CGCGAGTATCGATTTCGATCGTTTCACCTTCGTTGATGAATAAAGGAACACGTACTGTTGCTCCTGATTCTACAGTAGCAGGTTTCAATGTATTGGTAGCAGTGTCACCTTTGATGCCCGGCTCTGTATAAGTAACCTTCATCTGCACCTTGATCGGCATATCCGCATACAATACGGTTTCGGTAGAAGCGTCGGAAACAACATCCAATACTGCACCTTCAAGCAGGAAGTCAACACCGTTAATCAAGTCGTGAGCGATAGGATGCTGGTCAAAAGTTTCCTGATTCATGAAGATATAATCTTCTCCTTCTTTATATAAGAACTGATAAGGACGACGTTCTACACGTACGTCTTCCAATTTTTCACCGATGTTGAAACGACGTTCGAGAACGTAGCCGCTAACTACATCTTTCAGTTTAGTACGCATGAAAGTGTTACCTTTACCAGGTTTTACATGCAGGAATTCTATACAGAAATAGAGCTTTCCGTCCATACGGATACAGGTTCCGTTTTTGATGTCTTGAGCATTAATCATACTGCTATTCTTCTTATTATATTATTGTTATTTAATTGTTTTCGTCGGAAATCGAGTGCAAAAGTAATCTAAATCAGTAAAAAACACAAAAACTTTTGAGCAAAAATGAGTTATCTCTTGGTTAATTTAAAAAAAGTGCCTATTTTTGCAGCCCGATTACGTAGAATAATAACATAAAACAAGATACAAAAATGAAAAGAACATTTCAACCCTCTAACAGAAAGAGAAAGAACAAACACGGTTTCCGTGAGAGAATGGCATCTGCTAATGGTCGTAGAGTATTGGCTGCTCGCCGTGCAAAAGGCAGAAAGAAACTGACTGTTTCTGATGAGTACAACGGACAGAAGTGGTAACCACTTTTATCTATCATCAGGGAAACAAAAAAGGCGGGGAATTTAATCTCTGCCTTTTTGTTTATAGCAAACTTTTCATCACCTCTTTTTTATAAATTCAACTATTTTGTCGTATCTTTGGCGCATATAAACAGCAATGCGTATGACTATTAGAGAATTCTTTTCTTTTAAAACAAATAAATTTTTCTGGTTGAATATTGCCGCTATGATTGTGATAGTGGCAGTCATGGTATTCGGCGTGCTGAAATGGATTGATGTGTACACGCATCATGGTGAATCGGTGCTTGTTCCCGATGTGAAGGGGATGAGTGTGGAGGAGGCGACAAAGATGTTCCGGAATCATGGATTGGTATGTTCGGTTTCTGATACGAGATACGTTAAGGATAAGGCTGCCGGTATCGTGCTTGAACTCAAGCCGGGAGCCGGTGAGAAAGTAAAAGAAGGTCGTACGGTCTATCTGACAGTAAACACGCTGGATGTTCCTTTGCGTATGATTCCTGATGTAGCGGACAATAGCTCTCTTCGTCAGGCGCAAGCCAAACTGTTAAGTGCCGGTTTCAAACTGAATCAGGTCCAGTTAGTGAACGGTGAAAAAGACTGGGTGTATGGCGTGAAGTATCAGGGAAGACAACTGACCGCCGGAGAAAAGATTCCTATGGGAGCTTCTTTGACACTGATGGTTGGTGATGGGGCAGGGAGCATGGAGAAAGACTCCACCGATGTTGCTGTGGATACAGAAACTCCTGTGACATCAGAATCATCTTCCATACAAGAAGATAGCTGGTTTTAATGGATAACTAACAGAACAGACTCACATGATAGAGGAAGAACTTCCGGATGAACTGGAGAACGATTTGGATGATATAGAACCGGTCGGTGACGAGTCCCAACTTTACGAACACTTCCGGGTGGTGGTAGATAAGGGGCAGGCGATGGTCAGAGTCGACAAATATCTGTTCGAACGTATTGTCAATGCTTCGCGCAACCGTATTCAGAAGGCTGCCGAAGGAGGATTCGTTATGGTCAACGGCAAGCCGGTGAAAAGTAGCTATAAAGTAAAGCCGCTGGATGTTATCACGGTGATGATGGACCGTCCGCGTTACGAAAATGAAATTATCCCGGAAGATATTCCCCTTACTATCGTTTATGAAGATCCCTATTTGATGGTGGTGAATAAGCCTGCCGGATTGGTAGTACATCCGGGACATGGAAATTATCATGGCACTTTGGTCAATGCGCTTGCCTGGCATATGAAAGATAATCCCGATTATGATGCGAATGATCCGCACGTGGGACTTGTTCATCGGATCGACAAAGATACTTCGGGGTTGTTGGTGATTGCCAAGACACCAGACGCCAAAACAAATCTGGGAAACCAATTCTTTAATAAAACTACCAAACGTAAATATCGCGCCCTGGTATGGGGGATTGTGGAGCAGGATGAGGGAACAATCATCGGGAATATAGCCCGTAACCCGAAAGACCGAATGCAGATGGCAGTGATGTCCGACCCGACAGTTGGCAAACACGCTGTGACTCATTATCGTGTGTTGGAACGCTTGGGATACGTCACGCTTGTGGAATGTATCCTGGAGACGGGACGTACTCATCAGATCCGTGTCCACATGAAACATATCGGACATGTGCTGTTCAATGACGAGCGCTATGGGGGGCACGAGATATTGAAAGGTACTCATTTTAGTAAATACAAACAATTTGTAAATAATTGCTTTGACACTTGTCCCCGACAGGCTTTGCATGCTATGACGTTGGGGTTTGTGCATCCCGTCACTGGTGAAGAGATGCATTTTACTTCCGAACTTCCGGATGACATGACCCGGCTTATCGAGAAGTGGAGAGGCTATATAAGTAATAGAGAATTAGAATGAAACGCAACATTGCTATCGTAGCAGGAGGTGATACCTCTGAAATCGTAGTTTCCCTGCGTAGCGCACAGGGTATTTATTCCTTTATAGATAAGGAGAAGTATAATTTGTACATTGTAGAGATGGAAGGCCGCCGCTGGGAAGTACAATTACCGGACGGCAACAAGGTTCCGGTGGACAGAAATGATTTTAGTTTTACGAACGGAACGGAAAAGGTGGTGTTCGATTTTGCTTATATTACGATTCATGGCACACCGGGTGAGGATGGTCGTCTGCAGGGATATTTTGATATGCTGCGCATTCCGTATTCCTGTTGTGGAGTATTGGCGGCTGCTATTACATACGATAAATTTGCCTGCAATCAGTATTTGAAGGCTTTTGGCGTACGTATTGCCGAATCGTTGCTGCTGCGTCAAGGACAGTCGGTTTCCGACGAAGATGTAATAGAGAAGATCGGTCTGCCTTGTTTTATCAAGCCCAGTCTGGGAGGTTCGAGCTTTGGCGTTACAAAAGTGAAGACAAAAGAACAAATCCAGCCTGCCATTGTCAAAGCTTTCGGAGAAGCGGAAGAAGTGATCGTTGAGGCATTTATGGAAGGTACGGAGCTGACTTGCGGTTGCTACAAGACGAAGGAAAAATCGGTCGTCTTCCCACCTACGGAAGTAGTTACCCACAATGAATTTTTCGATTACGATGCTAAATATAACGGTCAGGTAGATGAAATCACTCCTGCGCGTATCTCCCCGGAACTGACCGGACGCGTGCAGAAACTGACTTCGGCTATCTATGATATATTGGGCTGTTCCGGTATTATCCGTGTGGATTATATTGTGACTGCCGGTGAGAAACTGAATCTTCTCGAAGTGAATACGACTCCGGGAATGACTGCTACAAGCTTTATTCCCCAGCAGGTGCGTGCAGCCGGACTGGATATAAAGGATGTGATGACTGATATTATCGAAAATAAATTTTAATCACGTTATGGACCTGACAGAGTTTAATGAGATTCGTTCTTACAATGATGAGGAACTTCCTCAGATCTTTGAAGAATTGATTGCTGATCCGGCTTTTCAAAAGGTTGTTGCCGGAGTTATACCTAACGTTCCATTCGAACTGCTGGCACAGAAGATGCGTGCTTGTAAGACAAAACGTGAATTTCAGGAAGCGTTCTGTTATGGCATTTTGTGGAAGATTGCGCAGGAACATACAGATTCTTTGACATTAGACCATTCGCGTATACCGGATCATAATATAGCCTATACTTATATGTCGAACCATAGGGATATTATCCTTGATTCGGGTTTTCTTTCTATCTTGCTGATTGATGAAGGGATGGATACCGTAGAGATTGCCATCGGCGATAATCTGCTGATTTACCCGTGGATTAAGAAATTGGTGCGTGTCAATAAATCATTTATCGTTCAGCGTGCACTGACTATGAGGCAGATGTTGGAATCGTCGGCGCGAATGTCGCGCTATATGCATCATACTATTTCGCAGAAGAAACAATCAATATGGATTGCCCAACGTGAAGGACGTGCAAAAGATTCCAACGACCGCACACAGGACAGCGTCTTGAAAATGCTGGCGATGGGTGGTGAAGGTGATGTGATAGACCGTCTGCTGGAAATGAATATTGCTCCTCTTGCTATATCCTACGAATATGATCCCTGTGATTTTCTGAAAGCGCAGGAATTCCAATTGAAGAGAGATGTGGAAGGGTATAAAAAAACAACGCAGGACGATTTAATCAATATGAAAACCGGTCTTTTCGGATACAAGGGAAGAGTGCATTTTCAAGTTGCTCCTTGTCTGAACGACGAGTTGTTGCGCATGGACCGTTCTTTGCCGAAACCGGAACTGTTTGCCCGTATTTCCGCTAGTATTGACCGTCGTATTCATAGTAACTATCGGATTTATTCCGGAAATTATGTCGCTTACGACTGGTTGAATGGTTCTACAACGTTTGCTGCTAACTATACGGAAGAGGAGAAGCTGCGGTTCATAAACTATATTGACCAACAACTGGCTAAGATAAACATTCCGAATAAAGATGAAGACTTCTTGCGTGAGAAGTTGTTGTTGATGTATTCCAATCCGTTAGTTAATTATTTAGCTGCCTGCCGATGAAAATAGGAAAGTTATATATGATCTGGTTGTGGGGATTACTCCTCCTGATGGCTGCCTGTGGTGATGATGACTATTATTATCCATCGGTAAAAATGGAATTTGTTACGATAGAAGCGGGTGATGATGGCAGGATACGGACACTTATTCCCGATAAGGGGGACATATTACCTGTTTCGCAAGATCTTACGGGGTCTACGATTTCTCCGAATACCGCCAGACGTGTAATGAGTAACTATGAAACGATGGAGGAAGGGGCTAAAATTTATTCTTTGCAGTCGCTCCTCACACCGACTCCTAAACCGAAGGACGATCCGGCCTTTAAGGATAAGGAAGGCAAAGATCCGGTAGAGGTTGTCAGTATTTGGCTTGGACGGGATTATTTGAATATGATTCTTAACTTGAAAGTCAGTACCGGGAAAGGACATACTTTTGGCATAATTGAGGATAAGTCAGAACTGGAAACAACAAGATCTGTGGATATGCTGTTATATCATGATGCGGATAGTGATGAAGAATACTATAACCGGCGTGCTTATATTTCTGTCCCTTTAAAGCAATATGCGGAATCGGAACATCCTGCCGATGGGATTAAGATTAAATTCAGGTATTATACATACGGCAAGGAAGCCGATGTGATAGAGGATTACGAATTTGAGTATACTCCGGGTAAGACTGAATAATATAGAATGATATGCTTAAAATGAATCAATTGGTCGTGGGAATGCTTTTATTTCTTTCTTCTCTTTTCTCTTGTCAGCAGAAAGGAGATTTTGAGTCAATGAATGTGGAAGATTTCGATGCGCTCATTCAAGATGAGGGTATGCAACGTCTGGATGTCCGTACATTGGCCGAATACTCGGAAGGACATATCGCAAAAACGATTAATATTAATGTGATGGATGACTCCTTTTCTTCGATGGCTGATTCTTTGTTGCAGAAAGACAGACCGGTGGCTGTATACTGCCGTAGTGGAAAGCGCAGTAAGAAGGCAGCGGCTATTTTGAGTAAGAAAGGATATAAAGTCTTTGAGCTTGATAAAGGATTTAATTCCTGGCAGGAAGCTGGTAAGGAAATAGAAAAGTGATGCAAGAAGAGAGTGTCATAATGAATGATAAAACGCAGATTAACGCAAATTATCGCAGAAATAATTTAATGAGTTGTTGATTAACCTATCAATATAATTGCAATAATCTGCGATAATTTGCGTTTTGATACTATCTTTTCTTGTCGAGGAGTATCCTCTTTAATAGCTGTATTGAAAGATTGCCTTTATGACATTTCTGTTATTTCAATCCTTCCAATAGTCTCTTCAGAACGACGGTTGCCGAGATTTCACGGTTGGCCGCTTCCGGAATGACAATTGATTGCGGACTTTCGATCACGTCGTCTGTCACAATCATATTTCTACGAACCGGCAGGCAATGCATGAAATAAGCATTGTTGGTCACCGCCATTTGACGTTCGCTAACTGTCCAGTCACGATCCTTACTCAATATCTGTCCGTAGTTATCCCCCGTATAGGCTGCCCAGTTCTTTGCATATATGAAATCCGCTCCTTCGAACGCTTTCATCTGGTCGTACTCAACTTTGGCGTTACCAACGAATTGGGGATCCAGCTCGTATCCTTCCGGATGGGTAATGACAAATTCGTAATCTGTGACGTTCATCCATTCTGCAAAAGAGTTAGGAACGGCTTGCGGCAATGGACGGGGATGCGGTGCCCAAGTCATGACTACTTTGGGACGTGCTGTTTTCTTGTATTCCTCGATAGTGATTAGGTCAGCGAAACTTTGTAGCGGATGGCGGGTTGCTGCCTCCATCGAGAAAACCGGACGACCGGAATATTGAATAAATTGATTTAAGATTGTCTCTTGATAATCGAAATCACGGTCTTCGAAGCGTGCAAAAGAACGCACTCCGATTACATCGCAATAGCAGCCCATTACAGGGATCGCTTCCAGCAAATGTTCCGGTTTGTCTCCGTCCATAATTACACCACGTTCCGTTTCCAACTTCCAGGCACCTTGATTGATGTCAAGCACCATTACATTCATTCCCAGATTAAGCGCGGCTTTCTGTGTGCTGAGGCGGGTGCGCAGACTGGAGTTGAAGAAGATCATCATCAATGTCTTGTTCTTTCCAAGTTCTACATATTTGAAGCGGTCCTTCTTAATCTCAAATGCTTCTTCAATGGCCGATTTCAAGTTGCCAATGTCCTGTACACAAGTAAATTTCTTCATCTTATCTATTATTTATTCGTTATTATCCAATTGTATTTCTCACCATCTTGTCTGTCCGTCCCCTTCGATGACCCATTTGTAAGAAGTGATTTCTTCCAGTCCCATCGGGCCGCGTGCGTGCAGCTTCTGCGTGCTGATACCTATTTCTGCTCCCAAACCGAATTGTGCGCCGTCAGTGAAGGCGGTAGATACATTGGTGTACACACAGGCTGCATCCACTATCTTGATAAACAAGGCTGCACGCTCCTTGTTCTCCGTAACGATGCATTCACTATGCTTGGAACTGTTTTCCTGGATGTGTCCCAGTGCGTCTTCAAAGCTTCTGACCGTTTTGACGGCCATTTTGTAATCAAGGAACTCTGTTCCGAAACTTTCATTTGTTGCAGATTGTAAGAACTCTGCAGGGTAGTGGCCTTCCAATGCTTGGTAAGCTTGTGGGTCGGCGTAGATAATTACATGGCTGTCTTTCAGCTTCTCGCAGAGTTTGGGAAGGTCGACCAGTCTTTTCTCATGCACAATGACGCAATCCAATGCGTTGCATACGCTGACTCTGCGCGTCTTGGCATTGTGGATAATATCTGCTCCTTTCTTTACCTCTCCGAACTCGTCAAAGTAAGTGTGGCAAATGCCTGCTCCTGTCTCAATGACCGGTATTTTGGCATTATTGCGTACAAAATTGATTAAATTACTGCTACCTCTGGGAATAATCAGATCAACATAACCTACCGCATTTAGCAATGCGGCTGTTGCTTCCCTGTCGGCTGGTAACAGTTCTACGATATGCGGATTTATATTAAAACTTCCCAGTACTTCGTGAATCACGCTGATGATGGCACGATTGGAACAGTCGGCATCGCTTCCTCCTTTTAATACGCAAGCATTTCCACTTTTCAGACAAAGAGAGAATACATCAAAACTGACATTGGGGCGTGCCTCATAGATTATTCCTATGACCCCGAAAGGAACACTGATTTTTGTCAGCTTCATCCCGTTGGGGCGCACAGTCTCTTTCAGTATTTTGCCTAAAGGAGAGGGGAGCGTAGCTACATTGCGTGTATCTGCTGCGATACCTTTCAAACGCTCTTCCGTCAATTTCAACCGGTCGTACTTCGGATCATTTGGGTCCATCCGTGCAAGATCCTTTTCATTCTCTGCAAGAATGAACGGTGCTTTTGCAATTGCCGCATCGGCCACTGCATTTAAAATCTGATTGATGGTATCATCGTTCAGTAAGGCCAATTCTCGGCTTGCTGCCTGTACGGCAGCAAAGGTTCTGTTTAAATTTGTAGTCATTTGCTCCTTTTTTGCATTAAATAGAAAGATAAACAATGCAAATATAGTGAATGATGTGAATAAAACCTGTTGAAAACAGAAATAAATGTTGTGTCTAGGTTATAATTGTAATAACCTTTGGAGTGTATATTTTTATTGTGATGAGAAAATATCTCATCATGTTGAGTATTTAAACGCGATTATTATTCAATATATAAATAATCATAGTGTACAACAGGCTTCTTTCCATGTTTTCCGATAACCTCTTTGGCTTGCTGGGAGTCACAGTTTGCTTTTCCTACACCCACTTGGTTTCCTTGAAAGTCTATGATACGGACAATATCGTCTTTTTCAAATTCTCCTTCGATATGAGTGATACCTATCGGGAGAATACTGACTGCTTTCTCCGAACTGAGTACCTCAGTGGCACATTCGTTGATGTGAATTTCTCCTTTGGCAAAGCCTTCACTATGCGCAATCCACTTCTTGATACTGGATACCGGTTCGCAAGAAGGAATGAAGCGGGTGCAAAGAGTGCTTTCGGGGTGTTCTAACAAGTCTACCAAGATGTTGTCACGTTTACCATTGGCGATGATAACCGTAATTCCTTCATCAGCAACTTTGCGGGCGATATTTGTTTTCGTCAGCATACCTCCTCGCCCGAAGCTGGACTTGCTTGCTTGAATATAGTTGGATAGATCTTTCCCATGACCGATTTCCCGAATAACGGAAGAATCGGGATCGGACGGAGAGCCGTTATAGATTCCGTCGATGTTGCTTAAGATGATAAGTGTCTGCGCATCCATCATAGAAGCTATGAGTCCGGACAATTCGTCGTTGTCCGTGAACATGAGTTCACTTACGGAGATAGTATCATTCTCGTTGACGATAGGAATCACATTGTTTTCAAGCATTACCGTCATACAGTTTTTCTGATTCAGGTAATGGCGGCGTGTACTGAAACTTTCTTTCGTAGTCAGCACTTGTCCGACGGTAATTCCGTGCTCACGGAAAAGTTCGTAATAACGGTTGATCAGTTTGGCTTGCCCTACGGCAGAGAATAATTGTCGCTGGTCTACACTATCGAGTTTCTTCTGCGGATGTACCTCGCTACGTCCGGATGCAACGGCTCCAGAAGAAATAAGGATGATTTCTACACCGGATTTATGTAGTTCTGCTATTTGGTCAACAAGTGCAGACATACGGGTTACGTCCAATGTTCCGTCTCGGCGTGCCAAAACATTACTACCCACTTTTACTGCGATTCGTGTAAATTCCTGTTTCATCTTTGCTAACGATTTGAAAGCACAAATATAGAGCTTTTTGTCGATATGTTACCAAAACAGCCTAAAAAGAATTATCTTTGCAGCCGGATAGAGAAAAGAGAAACAATGAAACATACAAATCCGCAAGTAGAACAGGTGACCTCCTTCATCGTAATGGATGTGTTGGAACGGGCAAACGAGTTACAGAAACAAGGCATTGACATTATTCATTTAGAAGTAGGTGAGCCCGATTTTGACGTGCCGTCTTGTGTAGCAGAGGCTGCGAAAGCTGCTTACGATCGGCATTTGACTCATTACACCCATTCTTTGGGAGACCCTGAGTTACGTCGGGAAATTGCAGCTTTTTATCAGAGAGAATATGGAGTGGCGGTTGATCCGGACTGTATCATCGTGACTTCCGGCTCTTCCCCCTCTATTCTTCTTGCCTTGATGTTGCTTTGCAATTCGGAGAGTGAAGTGGTTCTTTCCAATCCGGGATATGCCTGCTATCGGAACTTTGTGCTGGCGGCTCAAGCCAAACCAGTTTTGGTGCCGTTGTCCGAAGAGAAAGGATTGCAATATGATATAGAAGCTATCCGCAAATGTGTGAATCAGCATACTGCCGCTATTTTTATCAACTCACCTATGAACCCGACGGGGATGTTATTGGAAGAAAGTTTCTTGAAAGAAGTAGCGGCTTTGGGAGTTCCTGTCATTTCAGACGAAATTTATCATGGCCTGGTGTATGAAGGGCGTGCACATAGTATTCTCGAATACACGGATCAAGCATTTGTGCTGAATGGATTTTCCAAACGGTTTGCCATGACCGGACTGAGGTTGGGGTATCTCATCGCACCGAAATCTTATATGCGTTCATTGCAGAAGTTGCAACAGAATCTGTTTATCTGCGCATCCAGTGTTGCCCAGCAGGCGGGAATTGCAGCTTTACGGCAGGCGGATTCGGATGTGGAACGTATGAGGCAGGTCTATGATGAGCGTCGGAAATATATGATTGCCCGTCTTCGTGAGATCGGATTTGAGATTAAGGTGGAACCTCAAGGGGCATTTTATATTTTCGCTGATGCACGCAAATTTACTGCCGACTCTTATCGCTTTGCATTCGATGTACTCGAGCATGCGCATGTCGGTATTACTCCCGGAGTGGACTTTGGTACAGGAGGGGAAGGATACGTGCGTTTCTCCTATGCTAACTCGTTGGAGAATATCAAGGAAGGACTCGACCGTATCAGTCGCTATCTTTCTCGTCCCGGGCTCTGATAAGCTCTGTGGCGGCCTCATATTCCTCCTCTGTGACAAGGATAGAGACAGCAGGAGCGATATAGGGGGCCAGCGTTCCCATAATACCGTCTTTGACAACGCAACGAATGTCATTGCTTTCCAATAAACCCTTGATGATTTCAGCTTCCCACGGGGAGCCGGAGAACACCTCTATTGACTTGCTATAATCCTTTTCTTTCATGATCTTATATATTAAGGGTTGCTATCTACAAATATAACAAAAAAGAAAGACAAATGGTTATCCTTCAATTAAAATTTATTCAAGCGTGATGTGTTTAACACGGATTTGCTGTTGGAGGAAGGTGGAAGCTGATTCAGTGAACTTCTCTTCCGCCTCTGTCGTGTAAAACGAGCAGTTCCCGTTTTTCGTACATTTCGCGTCCATTTCCGGATGTCTCCTCAAATAGTCTTTCAGGCTTTGGGCTACATATTCGCCTTGCGAAATCACGCTGATATGTTCCGGAATGTATTGCCGGATTTTAGGTAGGAGTATGGGAAAGTGCGTGCATCCGAGAATCACGGTGTCTATTTGCGGGTCTTTTGTCAGTAGTTGGTCTATGTATTTACGGATAAAGTAATCAGTTCCTTCGTTTTGTGATTCATTGTTTTCCACCAACGATACCCACATCGGACACGCTACTCCGCTCACCTGGATATCCGGAAATAATTTATGTATCTCCAACGGATAAGATTCGGACTTTACAGTACCCGCTGTAGCTAATATGCCGATATGCTGGTTTTGGGTGATATTTCCGATACATTCCACTGTAGGACGGATTACTCCGAGTACGCGGCGAGCCGGATCTATATTGGGAAGATCGTTCATTTGAATGCTACGCAAAGCTTTGGCTGACGCAGTGTTACACGCTAATATGACCAGATGACACCCCATGTCGAACAGTTTGCTTACGGCTTGCCGGGTAAACTCGTATACGACCTCAAAAGAACGTGTCCCGTATGGAGCACGGGCATTGTCTCCCAGATAAATGTAATCGTATTCCGGAAGTACCTCTCTTATTTTATCTAAGATGGTCAGTCCGCCATAGCCGGAGTCAAATACTCCGATAGGACCGGGAGCATGGGATAAATGTTGATTCATGACATACAGTATTTATGTACGCAAATGTACGCCAAAAAAAGGGAACGAGAAAGAAGATTAATCTCCTTTCTCGTTCCCTTTTTTATATTTTCGCTTCTTGGAACTCTCTTTTATTTGATTCCAAGATTTGCTTTCACCTTATTAGTCAGATTGATACTTTGCGCTTCGTTTACGTAAGGTATTGAAGTTCTAGCAAGGTCGAAGATATAGATAACACCTTCAGCAGCACCTACTGCTTTGATGGCATCATCCAGTTTCTTGTAGATAGGAGCCATTGCGTCAGTCTGAGCTTTCTGCATCTGCTGCTGAGCGTCTTGCTGGAATTGTTCCTGTCTCTGCATCATGTCCTGCAACTCTTTTTGTCTTCTTTCAGCGATGTTAGCCGGAAGAGAGTCTTTGGCCATAGCCTGTTGGAATTCCTGATATTTTTTGTTGAATTCTTCCTGAGTTCTTTGAAGTTCGGCAGTCAGTTGTTTTTCTAATGTCTGGATATCATTTTGTGCCTTCGTAAATTCCGGCATTACAGTGATAATCTCCTGCGCATTAATATGACCGAATTTCAGGTTCTGTGCAAATACACCCATTGGGAGTGCAAGCAACATTACAAGTGCAATTTTTTTAAGCATAGTTCTATAATTTATTTGAATGATTTTTAGTTATTTCCGGATGCAAATGTATGAAATTAATTTGAATATCCTAGTTTTCTTAGTATTTCATCGCTAATATCGATACGCGGATTGGCAAAAATGATGCCTGTCGCAGAGGCCCTGTCGACTACCAGATCATATCCATATTGTTGTGAAATGGCTTTTACCGCTTCGTAAATATCATCCTGAATTGGAGTGATCAGCTTGTCTCTCATCTTGGCCAATTCACCTTCCGGACCGAAATAGTTGCGCTTCAACTCGGCAGCCGCTTTTTCTTTGGCTACGATTTCATCTTCTTTCTTTGTCTTTTGAGCGGCAGAGAGAGTGGAGGATTTCGCTTGATAATCCTGAAACATCTTCTGAGCTTCTTTTGCCAAAGCTTCTACTTCGCTCTGGTATTTTTTCGTAGCTTGTTGCATTTGCTCGTTGGCGCTTTGGGCGGTCGGAATATTTTTCATGATATATTCCGTATCGATCAGTGCAAATTTTTGTGCGTTGGCTGCCATACTGACGGCAACCAGCATCATGATTAATAGAACAGACTTTCTCATAACGTTTAGTTTTTGGTGATACATTAGAATTCTTGTCCTAAGATAAAGTGGAATTGGCTTCCTCCATATTGTTTAGAACCTAATACTTGGTCGAAACCGTAACCCCAGTCAATACCCATCATACCAATCATCGGCAGGAAGATACGAACACCGACACCGGCGGAACGTTTCAAGTCGAACGGATTGAATTTCTTGATATCATGCCAAGCATTACCGGCTTCCAAGAAACCTAACACATAAATGTTAGTACTTGTTTCCAGCATGAGCGGATATCTTAATTCAATGCCGAGACGTGCATAAGCGTAACCTTCCGAACCGTATGGTGTCAATGAACTGTTTTCGTAACCACGTAAGGCAATACTTTCGGTTGCATAAGTTGAATAACCGGTCATACCGTCACCACCAACGTCAAATGTACCAAACGGTGACTTTTTGAACTCGTTGTAGTGTCCCAACAAGCCGAATTCCGTACGGGTCATCAATACAAGACATTTCGGATGTGCAACCGGGTCCATCAACGGAGTGTATGTTTTGCCTTTGAATTTCCATTTGTGGTATTCTACCCATTTATGAAGCTTGTTCATATTGTCTTGAGTAATGGTTCCGGTTTCAGGATTGCTGTAATATCCTTTATAGTCTTTGCCGTCCATTAATGAGTAAGGTGGTGTGAACTGCACTGACAATGAGAAATCCGAACCCGAACGCGGGAATATTGGGTTGTCAATAGAGTTACGTGCCAAAGTCAGTGAAAGGCTGAGGTCATTACATTTACCGTTTGTTACCGGGAAGTACTGCCAGTCTTTCAAGTTGTAACGTTGATAAGCCAACTCGGCAGAAAGGGTGAAATAGTCATCCGGCCATTTCAGACGTTTACCCCAACCAACGGAAAGTCCCCACATCTTGATCGATTTATCGGGGTCATAATAGTTCTCGTAGTTATTGTAATTGCCATAGTTGTACATACCATAACCGCCATAACCGCTATACATACTGTTATAGTAGTTGTTAAAGTAGCTGGAGTTGTAGTAACGGCTACTGATATCTGTCTGTACGGAGAAGAATGCCGAAACAGAGAATGAGTTCGGGCGTTTGCCGCCAAACCAAGGATCGAAGAATGAAATACTGTATGATTGGTAGTATTTGGCATTCGTCTGTCCGCTGATAGTCAGTGTCTGTCCGTCACCTTGCGGCAGGATACCGCGATAATTCTCACCCGGATGCAGTAAGTTGGCAACAGAGAAGTTTGTGAACTTCAGACTCAGTTTACCGATAATACCTGTTTGTCCCCAACCGGCAGAGAATTCCACCTGGTCATTGGCTTTGGAAGTCAACGGCAGGCCTATGTCAACCGTTCCGTTCATCGGGTCCGGTTGAATATCCGGCTGAAGTTTTTCGGGGTCAAAGTGTCCCATCTGCTGGATTTCACGCAAAGAACGCATCAAGTCTTCTTTGCTGAACAACTGTCCCGGACGGATACGAAGTTCACGACGGACTACATTTTCATACAGACGGTCGTTACCGCTGATGTTGATCTTATTGATAGTAGCCTGACGGCCTTCATAGATTCTCATTTCCAGGTCGATAGAGTCGCCTACAATGTTTACTTCTACCGGATCGAGGTTGTAGAACAGATAACCGTTATTGTAGTATAAGTTACCGATAGCGTCATCATCTGTAGAGATACGTTCGTTCAGCAACTTCTGGTTGTACACATCTCCTTTTTTCATACGCAGAAGGAAGTCCAACTGTTCTGAAGGATACAGCGTGTTACCCACCCAAGTCACGTTACGGAGATAGTATTTCTGACCTTCCTCGATATCGAGATAAACATTAACTGTTTTCTCGTCGTATTGTGAGATACTGTCTTTTCTGATAACTGCATCACGATAACCCAGCTCATTATATTTGTCGATGATGAGTTGCTTATCCGCTTCGTAGTTTTCCGGTACGAATTTCTTCGTGCGGAACAAGTTGCGAAGTTTCCCTTTTTCATTGGTTTTCTTCATTACTCGTTTCAGCTTGGAAGCTTTGATTGCCGTATTTCCAACAATTTTGATTTCGTGAACTTTTACTTTCTCTTTCTTGTCAATGTCGATGTCCACAATTACTTGGTTCTCGCTGGAGGGATCATCTTTTTGTGCGATGATAACTTCTGCATTCTTAAAACCTTTATCGTCAAAATAACGCTTAATCAATGTTTTGGCCCGGTCTACGGTATTCGGTGTAATCTGCATACCCTTCACCATTCCCAACTTACCTTCCAAATCGGTACGCTCTGACTTCTTAACGCCATGATAGCGTACCTCAGAGATTCGGGGACGCTGTGTCAGACTGATTTTTAACCAGATTTTGTTGCCTTCTATCTTTTCGGCTGTGATTTGTACGTTTGAGAACAAGCCATGACGCCAATAACGTTTGATTGCTCCGGTGATTTCGTCACCCGGCACAGTAATTGTTTGTCCTACCGACAGTCCGGATAGTCCAATCAATACATAGTCTTCATAATTCTTCACGCCTTCGACCTTGATATCCGCTATCTCATACTTTTTGGGTGTTCCAGAGTATAAGATGACAGGTTTCGAGTCTTCATCAGTGTTGGCATTTTGCGCAATACCTGTTGTTGCAAAACTGAACAGGCAGATAAACGTTATGAATATAAAGGAAATACGATAATGCATTTATGTTATAATTTGATGTTTCGAGTTATATTAGCTGATTTGTTCACTGGTCTTGCCGAATCGTCGTTCCCGCTGTTGATATTCGTAAACGGCTTTATAGAGTTCTTCTTTGTCGAAATCCGGCCAAAAGATGTCACAAAAATAAAGTTCCGAATAAGCACATTGCCATAGCAGGTAATTGCTTAGTCGGATTTCGCCTCCCGTGCGGATTAATAAATCCGGATCGGGCATAAAATTAGTATTCAGATGTGATGCGATGCATTCGTCTGTTATCTGTTCAGGAGATAAATCTCCTTCTTTAATCTTCGTAGCTATTTGTCGGACTGCTTCGGTTATTTCCCAGCGTGAAGAGTAGCTAAGTGCCAACACTAGACACATTCCCGTGTTTTTTGCGGAATGATCTATGCATGATGTTAAACTATCCTGGACTTCAACCGGCAATTTCTTTAAGTCACCGATTACATTGAAGCGGAGATTGTTTTTCATCAATGTCTCTTCCTTAATAGAATCCAGCAATAGATTCATCAGTGCCGTAACTTCCTCTTGCGGACGACTCCAGTTCTCGGTGGAGAAAGTATACAAAGTGAGGTACTTGATTCCCAGACGGGCTGCATCTTCGGTAATTCTCTGTACCGTTTCTGCGCCTGCGTGGTGACCGTAAGTACGTTCTTTTCCCCGTTGCTTTGCCCATCTTCCGTTGCCATCCATGATGATGGCTACGTGTTGGGGTATCCGAGTTTTGTCTATTTGCTCTATATAGGACATTTTTCTATTTTAAACGTATGCGTTTATTATTGACCTGCATGCTTGGGATCCTTATCAAACCATAATTGGTTTAAGCGTGCACGCCAGATTTCTGAATCATGACTATAAGGATGTGTATTCTCACCTTCTTCGAGTAAAACATCTCCCTTACTGAATAAGAAGTAAATGTAGTCATTCTTTGTATCTTGTACTACGGAGTAATTAGTTCTTCCCATGAATTCCGGTTTTTCTATTGTTGGTTTGAACTCGGGGTCACTCCAATCCTGATAAGGGAATGAGAACTTTTTGTCCGCTTTTTGCCAAGCAATTCCTTCACTCTTTGAAACATAGATGGATTCAAACTTGTCACCAAAAGTATAAAGAAGGTTATTGTAATAAATAATAGTCGGATTCTTGAACTCCGGACAATAAGCAACCGTTGAAGTGGTTCCCAACTCAGCCCATGTCGTTCCATTGTATCCCCATGCTATGCTGACTGGAATTTCTTTATCACCAACCGTTATTTTGATAGATTCATCATGTTCACCTATTATAACATTCTGATATTGTCCTCCTTTTTTGAAAGTTGTGTATGAAATGTTCTTTGTTGGGAAATTCTCACCGGCTGCTTGTATTTTAGTTTCAGCATTTCCTATCTCTAGTTCCGATTCTAAAATGGAATACAAATAACGTACGTTATCTTCTGTCTTGAGATAAGTGGCTTGTTGAATGTACTTCTCTTCTTCGGTTTGGCTATTGTCATTCTCAATGGGTATTGCTGAAATAAATGTATTTACTTCACCTGAAAATTTATTTGATTCTGTCCATGCTATACCGTCGGTAGATTCATATACCTTATTGTCTGCGGTAGCCAATATAATCTTCTCTAAGGGTAATATGGAGTTAGGAAGAGTTGCTAATCCCGTTGCATTTTGCAAACTCCAATTAGATAAGTCACTACTGCTATGTACTTTTACACTTGACCCATCCATAGAATAGATGAAATATTCATCTTTAAATTTAATGGTTTTCTGTGCTCCTTTAATCTCATCACCTATTTTCCCGACATATCCCCAGCTTAAAGAATCCGGATCATGCTTGTGCACTCTGACATCAATAGTATATGTCTTTACTTTGTCGGGGGCTATTCCCGCCAATGCCTCAGTGGACCATACCTTAATTTCTAATTTTTTGCGGAGGTCTAGTGAGTCGTTGATATTGATAATGGAGTCTCTTCCTTCTTTGTCTTTCACGGTGACAACACCGGAAGCAGTCGTCAGAGTCTTAATCAATATTTTATCGATAATCGTATCTGCATGAACAGGAAGTGAATCTTGATTATAGATTTCACCTTTTAGCTGGTCATGGTCAATAGTGAACTTGTAGGATATCCCATATATTGTATCAAGTTCAAATGCATGTATAGTTGCATCCGGGCTATATTCTATGTCATTATCGTCATCAAGGCATGACGTTATAACGAATGACACCATGAAAAAACTCGCAATGAATGATAAAAACTTTATTCTCATTTGAAAGATTGTGTTTATTTACAAGTTGCAAAAATAGAAACATTTTTCCCGATAATGAACATTACAGGTAAGTTTTATATAAAATTATAGATAATAACACTGTTTTTATCGACGTAAAACTCCCTGAATAGGACTATTTTAGCTAAATCCGATGAACATAATACCAAATTTGTCTTCCGAAGTGTTCTTTGGTCGAGTAACTAAAATTATTGCTTATTTCAGGTGCTTTAACACCGGAGTATAACCGCTTGGGGCACTTCTCTATATAGGCTTCATCCCATAATTCATTGTCAATGAATGATTGCAGCAGTTGGCTTCCGCCTTCTACCAACAATGATTGTATATTTCGTTGATATAACTCTTCCATAATCAGCTTCAGAGGGTTATGACCAAAATCAATAGTTATATAGCTGACGCTCTTTTCTTCCGGATGTTCTTTCTCTGTGAAAACTAATGTCGGGACCTCTCCGTTGAATATTTGCAAATCATTTGGAAGAGAAAGGTTGCGGTCTAAAACAATACGTATAGGGTTACGTCCATACCAGTTGCGTACCGTCAGAGAGGGATTATCCAGCAAGGCTGTCCGTCTTCCTACCATAATAGCTGTATTCTCCGCTCTTTTTTTATGTACCAACATTGACGTAAGAGGGGAGGAGAGAAGGACAGGATTCCCATCAATTCGCTCTATGTCAATGAATCGGTCGGCCGATTCAGCCCACTTAAGAGTAATAAAAGGTCGGCGGAGCGTGTTGAAAGTGATAAAACGGCGGATCAGATGCAGGCATTCTTCTTCCAGCACACCGACTATAACTTCCCGTCCGGCATTTTGTAGTTTCTGAATCCCTCGTCCGGCTACTTTGGAAAAGGGATCCCGGCAACCAATGACGATACGCGGAATCTGTTTTTCGATGATCAAGTCTGCACAGGGAGGTGTTTTACCATAGTGGGAACAAGGCTCCAGGCTGACATAGATTGTCGAACGTTTCAATAAAGACTCATCCTTGACGGAGCGGATTGCATTGACTTCGGCATGCGCTTCTCCGCAACGGACATGATAACCTTCACCGATAATGCGCCCGTCGCATACGATAACAGCCCCTACCATCGGATTGGGAGCTACGTTGCATAACCCGTTCTTTGCGAGCTCAATACAACGTCTCATGTATTTTTCTTCTTCCATTTTGGTACTCTTCGCTATATTATTCTTACTTTTGCACTCCGAAACTGTAAATGTATGAATCGTATCTCCACCCGCATTCGCCAATCTCTGCGTGATATCTATCCGCCGGAAGAGCTTAAAGCCCTTACGATGATGATTTGTTGCGATATGCTCGGGTTCGATCCGCTCGATATTTACTTGGGCAAAGATATGATTTTATCCGAATGCAAAGAGCGTGAATTAGAAAACATTATATTCCGTTTACAGAAAAATGAGCCGATACAGTACATTCGCGGCTTTGCGGTATTTGGTGGGAGGAAGTTCAAGGTAGCTCCGGGGGTGCTGATTCCCCGTCCGGAAACTGCGGAGTTGGTAGATTGGGTCGTCAATGAGAATCCGGGGGCACATCACCTATTAGATATAGGTACGGGAAGCGGATGCATTGCAATTTCTCTGGATAAGAGACTTCCGGATGCCGACGTGGAAGCTTGGGATATTTCGGAAGAGGCATTAGCGATAGCTCGGACAAACAACGAAGAACTGGAATCCCGAGTGCTGTTTCGGCAAAGGGATGTTTTATCTGACGATTGGGAAAAGTCACCGTCGTTTGATGTCATTGTAAGCAACCCTCCTTATGTCACTGAGGCGGAGAAAGATGAAATGGAAGCTAATGTGCTCGATTGGGAACCGGCACTGGCTTTGTTTGTTCCCGATGACGACCCGTTGCGGTTTTATCGCAGGATTGCCACTCTGGGGCGTGAGTTGCTTCTGCCGGAAGGAAAACTTTATTTTGAAATCAACCGGGCGTTTGGCCGGGAAATAGCATATATGCTTGAAATGAACCAATATCGTGATATTCGTGTTATAAAAGACATATTTGGAAAAGATAGAATAGTTACAGCTAACCGATGAGTGCACAATTAACAGACGAAGAGGCTTTAAGTCGTGTAGCCTCCTATTGCTCTACTGCCGAGCATTGCCGGGCAGAAATAAATGAGAAGTTACAACGTTGGGGGATAGCCTATGACACCATAGCGCGTATTCTTGACCGGCTGGAATCAGAAAAGTTCATTGATGACGAACGTTTCTGCAGGGCTTTTGTGAATGATAAATTCCGTTTCGCCAAGTGGGGGAAGATGAAAATAGCGCAAGGACTCTATATGAAGAAGATTCCATCCGACGTAGCATGGCGTTATCTGAATGAGATTGATGAGGAGGAATATCTTGCTGTCCTTCGTGGACTGCTGGCCTCCAAGAAAAAAAGTGTCCATGCGCAGGATGAATATGAACTGAATGGAAAGCTGATGCGGTTCGCTATGAGTCGTGGGTTTGAACTGAAAGATATCAGGCGTTGTATCGATGTTCCCGATGAAGAGGAGCAGGTGGAGTAAAAAATAAACGGATTCTTCTTTTTATTCTCGTTCTATTTCTGTACTTTTGCGGCAAATAATTAATAGTTAGTTTAGTTATGAAAAACTTAGAGAGACTATTTGCGGAGAAACTGTTGAAGATTAAAGCTATTAAACTTCAACCTGCTAACCCTTTCACTTGGGCTTCTGGATGGAAATCCCCCTTTTACTGTGACAACCGTAAAACTCTGTCCTATCCTTCTCTTCGTAATTTTGTGAAGATTGAAATTACACGTCTGATATTGGAACGATTCGGACAGGTGGATGCGATTGCAGGTGTGGCGACTGGTGCTATTCCTCAAGGAGCTTTGGTTGCTGATGCATTGAATTTACCGTTCGTATATGTTCGTTCTACCCCGAAAGACCATGGATTGGAGAACCTAATCGAAGGTGAACTTCGTCCGGGTATGAAAGTAGTAGTAATAGAAGATTTGATATCTACCGGCGGCAGTAGTTTGAAGGCTGTAGAGGCGATTCGTCGCGATGGCTGTGAAGTAATTGGTATGGTTGCGGCTTATACGTATGGCTTCCCGGTTGCTGAAGAAGCATTCAAGAACGCTAAAGTGACTTTGGTGACATTGACCAATTATGAGGCCGTGCTTGATGTTGCTCTTCGTACAGGTTACATTGAAAAAGAAGATATCCAGACACTGAACGAATGGCGTAAAGACCCTGCTCATTGGGATGCTGGTAAATAAGACTTTTTTTGATTAAATATATGTCAGTAAAAGAACTCTTCGGACAATATTTGCCCGGATAGTTCTTTTTTTGTTTTTATACAAATAGAATATTATGACTAAATTTGAGAGTAGTGTCAAGGTGATACCTTACAGTCAGGAACGAGTGTATAACAAGCTTTCGGATTTGAGTAATCTGGAAGCCATTAAAGACCGTTTGCCGCAAGATAAGGTACAGGATTTGAGTTTTGATTCGGATACGTTGAGTTTTAGTGTTTCTCCTGTTGGAAAGCTGACACTGCAAATCGTTGAACGTGAGCCTTCTAAATGTGTGAAGTTGGAGACAACCAATTCACCGCTTCCTTTTAATATGTGGATTCAATTAGTGGCGACCGGTGAGGAAGAATGCAAAATAAAGGTTACTATCGGGATGGATATCAATCCGTTTATGAAAGCGATGGTGCAGAAGCCCCTCCAGGAAGGTTTGGAGAAGATGGTTGAAATGCTGTCGATTATAAATTATTAATTCAAGTATTAATTGGTATGGCACAGAAACTTTGGGAGAAATCCGTGCAGGTAAATAAGGATATCGAACGCTTTACGGTGGGACGCGATCGTGAAATGGATCTTTATCTGGCCAAGCATGATGTGCTCGGCTCTATGGCGCACATCACAATGCTCGAAAGTATCGGTTTGCTGACGAAAGAAGAACTGGAGCAGTTGCTGGCTGAACTGAAAAATATTTATGCTTCAGCGGAGAAAGGTGAATTCGTGATAGAAGATGGTGTGGAAGACGTACATTCACAGGTGGAGTTGATGCTGACTCGTCGTTTGGGAGATATAGGAAAGAAAATTCATAGCGGCCGTTCGCGTAACGACCAGGTACTGTTGGATCTTAAACTCTTTACCCGCACGCAAGTCAGAGAAATAGCCGAAGCGGTAGAGCAGCTTTTCCATGTATTGATTTGCCAGAGCGAACGTTATAAAAATGTTTTAATGCCGGGATATACACATCTGCAGATTGCCATGCCCTCTTCTTTCGGACTATGGTTCGGTGCTTACGCCGAAAGCCTGGTGGATGATATGCTGTTTCTGCAGGCTGCATTTAAGATGTGCAACCGTAATCCGTTAGGTTCTGCTGCCGGATATGGTTCTTCGTTTCCGTTGAACCGGACGATGACAACTGAGTTGCTCGGTTTTGACTCTATGAATTATAATGTGGTATATGCCCAGATGGGACGTGGCAAGATGGAACGTAATGTTGCGTTTGCGTTGGCCACGATTGCCGGAACAATCTCCAAATTAGCTTTTGACGCTTGTATGTTCAACAGCCAGAACTTCGGATTTGTGAAGTTGCCCGATGATTGTACTACGGGTTCCAGTATTATGCCTCATAAGAAGAATCCGGACGTGTTTGAATTGACACGTGCCAAATGTAATAAGTTGCAATCGCTTCCCCAACAAATCATGATGATTGCCAACAATCTGCCTTCCGGTTATTTCCGTGACTTGCAGATTATAAAAGAGGTCTTTCTTCCGGCTTTCCAGGAATTGAAAGACTGTTTGCAGATGACAACTTACATCATGAACGAGATTAAGGTAAATGAACATATCTTGGATGATGACAAATATCTGCTCATTTTCAGTGTGGAAGAAGTGAACCGTTTGGCACGCGAAGGTATGCCTTTCCGCGATGCATACAAAAAGGTCGGTCTGGATATTGAAGCAGGTAAATTCTCGCATAGTAAGGAAGTACATCATACACATGAAGGAAGTATAGGCAATTTGTGTAATACAGAGATCTCTGCATTGATGCAGCAAGTGGTCGATGGATTCAACTTTTGCGGTATGGATAGAGCAGAGAAAGCACTGCTTGGAAGATAAAATGAACTTTCGGAGGATAGTTTTTTAAACTTTCCTCCGAAAAGATTTGGCAGAAACAAGTAAACTACTTATCTTTGCACCCGTTGAAAAAATGCGGAAATAGCTCAGTTGGTAGAGCATAACCTTGCCAAGGTTAGGGTCGCGAGTTCGAGTCTCGTTTTCCGCTCTTCTTTGAAAGGATGCTCGAATGGTGGAATCGGTAGACACGAGGGACTTAAAATCCCTTGGCCATTGCGGCTGTGCGGGTTCAAGTCCCGCTTCGAGTACGAGTATTCTTTTTTTGAAAGGCTTTATGAATATAGATTCATGAAGCCTCATTTGTTTTTATGAGTGTACTATGTACGGCTAACACCGGAAAGTACGATGGTGAAGAAGTTGTTCAACTTTATTTGAGAGATGAATATGCTTCAGTAGTGCAACCGTTGAAGCAATTGAAACATTTTGCACGCCTCTTTTTGAAGTGTGGAGAAGAACAGGAAGTGAAGTTTATTTTGTCCGAAGAGGATTTTGCACTTGTCGATCGGAATTTGAAAAGGGTGGTAGAACCGGGAACTTTCCAAGTAATGATCGGTGCTGCTTCTGATGACATCAGATTGCAGATGAAAGTGGAGATAAAATAGGAGATACCCTCTATTCATCTATGAAACAAAAATATCAAATTTAGATCTCACAGTGATTTGCACCTGTTTTATTGTCAAATTGTCAATATAATACCTAAACGGGTGAATATCAGTTAGTTGCTGTCTGGCAATAGCCACTGAAAACAGGCTGACAATAAAAGATATCAACTTCTATTGTCAGCCTTGCTTTTGTATCTTATAATATCTTTACTACCTGATAGACAGTACCTTTATAAGTATGTTTCGAGCTAATTCCGCACTTTTGAAGCATTCTCCCGAAATGATATACTTTGTTGTCGGACAATGAAATACCGCTTTTCTTCTTCAAGTAATTCAGTATTTCTACCGGAGTAAAGAATTCACCTTCCTCTCCCGCTTGTGGAGCCCTAAAGTATTGATAAAACAGTTGGAGCATAGCCGGTGTTTGCTCAAACTCCCGGTTGTTCTCGGTCATAATCTGCTCGTCTTCACTATTAAACCAGTAACGCTCACCATGAGAAATTTCGTGCATGGCTTGCGCGTAAAGCTGCTCATAATCTATCGGCTGTGTAGTGTCGATGTTTCCTGTCACTTCAATACAGATGAAGCGACGGCTCCCCGAAGGGTCGGTCAACAGATCTTTCTGATTGCTTGTGCCGATAAATGAAGCATACCGTTGTAACTCAAGCACCGAGCGGCCATGTGGTTTTCGAAGGTTGACCACCGGTTTTTGGAGAATATGTTTCAGAAACCCCTGTTGGGTCAGTGTAATCTGATCGAACTCATCAATGTTGATGAGCGCAAAACGATTCAGATACAGTTCCGCATCCCGTTTCTGGCTGAAATCAATACTGTCCGTATAATAAGCCCGGAGTGCAGGCGGAATCATTTCACGGCAAAAAGTAGATTTATGAGTTCCTTGTGCTCCCACTAATATAGGCGATGTACTATTGGCATACATTTTATTTACTCCTCTCCAATGCGAAACCATATTCAAGAACCAGCGATGAAAAAGTAATTCCCAATGCGGATTATTGCAGGGAACCCTGTTGGCTAACGCATGGATACGGTCTTTCCCATCCCAATGTGGCAGGTGAAACAGAAACTCCTCTAGCGGATTATAGATAGGCACACGGTTGGAGTGCAAGTAACGGTCTATGTCCCTGTCCCATACTCCGATTCCTTCAGATTGGGCGTCCAGCATAATGCTGTTTTGTGCCCGTTTGTCGATGGGATGGAAATAGAACCGGAACGAGAAACGCTCCCGGTATTCCACCTCTCCGATCTGCGTATTGTAACGGAACTCATAACGGCGGTTCATAAATTCATCCATTTGCAGGCTAAGGCGTTGCTCTTTGGTCAGACAGTTGCTTTTCGGCACTCCCTTACATTCCTTATATACGTTTCTTATCATTTCACGTACCAGCATTGGATTCTTTCTTTTGTTGTAACGGATGATGGTGCGTCTGGTTGCCTCCTCTTCCGGAATGCCTGAGTAGTAGCAGTTCTCGGCAAGCGGGACTATTAATATTTGCAAATCATCATCCCGATGCCAGGCTTGGTCCATTTCTTCAAAGGTCTTTCGCAATGCTGCTTCATAAAGCAGTGCCACTGTATCCTCCGTATCATATCCCGGCAGGGCACGATTCAATGGCGATGCTTCTGTGCTCGATTTCTCATGATAAGTCATCTCGCCGGGCATACCGATAGGTTGTGAAAGATAGAAAGGAACAGGAGTGGGGCGATAAATCAAGTCCGGATCATAGCTAAGACGTGAGAACTGTTCCAGTTTCGGTTCTTTTAGCAGAATATTGAAAGGAAGTTGAGGCTGATAACATTTGATGGCTAGGCGATAGGCATGTGCCTGAAACACTTCGGCTTCTTCCGTTGTTTGCGGCAAAGTGCCGTCCGGTCGGGTGAAGCAAGTCCATATCTTGACACTTTTGCCGCTTGCTCCCATGAAAGCCAGCATTGTCTGAGGAAGTTCGGCAGCCTTTTGCTTCACAATCTCCACTTCTGTTTTTCCGGCTAACGGACCGACGGTCAGTTCTACAATCCCATTGTAGGTTTTCATTTGTCTCACTCCGTTCACTCGCCCGAAAGCTGCGGCAGGAATCACTCGCGGCAATTTGCTAGTGAGTGAACAAGGTTCGTCGGGCAGAACAAAATGCAGGGCTTGGCGTAGTTCGGATACCGGGCGGAGCTTGGTCTCTCTTTTCATTTTTTCTATCAACAGGTCGATGTTTACCACACTTAATGCTTCCGTATCTCCATTTTCCCTGATTTGTGTAATTTTCATTTCTATTTATCTTAAATTTTATAGAGTTGTAAGTGTTTGTTTATAGGTTTCAAAGGTACGGATAAGGTGCTTGTAAAACAAGCTATTTGGCTTTTATCATGATAAAGAATAAGCTTTTGGAGGATGAGAAGCGGATATACTTCCACTATCACACGGATGTATTTCCATTTGTGTGCCGATATAGTTCCGCTAAGGTATCAGTGTCTTTAGTTTGTCACGGCCGTGGTGAGATCTTCTCACATCCGTGGTAGGAACTCATCACAGCTGTGGAGAGATCTAACCACGGCCGTGACAAGTTGGCAATGTCAGTGCATTAGTATAAATGAATAGGCTGACAATAGAAGTTCTAGCTTCTTATTGTCAGCCTATTGTCAGGGCTTATTGTCAGCAGGTAAGCGGTTGATAATCATTGCGCTATTCAGGAAAAGACGTCAGCTGACAATAAAAACCTTCAAATTAATATGTAAACCTAAAACCTAATGAAACCTTTCTACTTGTAATAATAATCAAAATCTTTAATAATATAATAGTGTGTGCTTGATTTTACTGCGGCAAAGATAAGGCAGAAAAATAAAATAGAAGTGTAATTTTGTTTCATATATGGTATACAAATGATTCATTGAATCAGGATTTCTATTAATTGGTCAGTTTGTATCATTGTTCACAAAAGAAATCCTCCTTCACTTGCCTAAAGACAGTTGAAGGAGGATTTTATCGATGAATAGGGCTCTTTTTACCTACTTCTCATCATTCTTACGAATTTCTACGCGACGAATCTTACCGCTGATTGTCTTCGGAAGTTCATCGACAAATTCAATCACACGCGGATATTTATAAGGAGCAGTCACTTTTTTTACATGATTCTGCAATTCCTTAATCAGTTCTTCACTTGCACGGGCTTTGTAGTCTTTCGAAAGAACAATCGTAGCTTTTACTACCTGTCCGCGAATTTCGTCCGGTACACCGGTGATAGCACATTCAATGACTGCCGGATGCGTCATCAACGCGCTTTCTACTTCGAACGGGCCGATACGATAACCGGAACTTTTGATAACATCGTCCGCACGGCCTACAAACCAGAGATAACCGTCTTCATCTTTCCAGGCAACGTCACCGGTGTAGTAGATACCGTCATGCCAAGCTTCGCGAGTACGTTCCGCATCACGATAGTACTCTTTGAAGAGACCGATGGGTTTACCTTTGCTGGTGCGGATTACGATTTGTCCTTGTTCTCCGGCTTCAACGGAACGACCTTCGTGGTCTATCAAGTCAACGTCATATTGAGGATTCGGCAGTCCCATGCTTCCCGGTTTCGGTTCCATCCATGGCATCGTGGCGACGGTCAGTGTTGTTTCAGTCTGCCCGAAACCTTCCATTAGTTTGATACCTGTCAATTTTTTGAAGGTATCGAATACGGCCGGATTCAATGCTTCGCCTGCAATGGTGCAATATTTGAGTGAGGACAAGTCGTATTTCGTCAGGTCTTCATGAATCAGGAAGCGGAAAATGGTGGGAGGTGCGCAAAGTGAAGTGACATGATAGTCGTGTATCTTTTGCAGGATATCTCCGGGAGTAAATTTCTCGTGGTCATAAACGAAGATATTTGCTCCGGCAATCCATTGTCCGTAGAGCTTTCCCCAAACAGCTTTTCCCCAACCGGTATCGGCGATGGTAAGATGGAGGCTTTCCTCATTCAGATTGTGCCAGAAACTACCGGTTACGATATGTCCCAACGGATAGGTAAAGTCATGTGCTACCATTTTGGGTTCGCCGGTCGTGCCGGAAGTAAAATACATCAGTGAGATGTCATCATTGGTATTGGCATGGCGGGGACGTACGAACGGAGCGGCATTCTCAATTCCCTGATGGAAATCTTCGAAACCTTCGGGAATCTCAGGACCGACGCTGACCAGCTTCTCCACAGTGGGACAGTCGGGCATAGCCTCCTTGATATGTTGGAGAATCACTCCTTCGCCGGCAGCCACAATCATCTTGATATCAGCGGCGTTGCAACGGTAGACTATATCTTTCTTTGTCAGCAGGTGAGTGGCGGGAATGACGGTCGCTCCCAGTTTATGAAGTGCGATAATGCTATACCAGAATTCATAGCGACGTTTTAAAATCAGCATTACCATATCCCCGCGTCCGATCCCCAGACTTTGGAAATAAGAAGCCGTCATATCCGTATAACGTTTCATGTCGGCAAATGAGAACTGTCGGCTTTCGCCTTTGTCGTTTGTCCAAAGCAGGGCTTTCTTGTCGGGTTGCTCGGCAGCCCAAGCATCCACTACGTCATAACCGAAGTTGAAATTCTCCGGGACGTTTATTTTTAAGTTCTTGATGAAATCCTCTTGTGAGGCAAAGTTAGTCTTTGCTAAAAATCTTTCTATCATGATATTGTTACATAATTACAGCCAGAAAACGTACCGTTTTGCCGTCGAGCGCTTTCATGCCATGTGGAAGTTTGGAGTTAAAATAAATGCTGTCTCCTTGATTAAGGATAATTTCTTTCCCTTCGATGTTGATAAGCATACGACCTTCAATCACAAGGTTGAATTCTTGTCCGTTGTGCTTGTTGTAATGAATCGGCTCGTCATCACCTTTCGGCTCAACGGTCACAATGAAGGGATCGGCGGTGCGGTTCATGAATCCGGAAGCCAATGACTGGTATTTGTAGGCTTTCGTACGTTCTATACTGACACCTTTGCCTGCACGGGTTACGAAATAACTGCTCATCTTGGGCTCCTCACCGAACATCAGCGCATCAAGGGCTATGTTATAAGTGCGGGCTATCTTTTGCAGCATACTGACGGAGATGTCATAGTCGCCTGTTTCTGCGAGCCGGTATTCTTCGGCGGATATGTCACTGTCGCGGGCGATGTCCTCAGCGGTCAATTCCAACACATCCCGCAATCCACGGAGACGTTCTGCTATTTGTCTAATCTGGTCATTCATGTTATTTAGTGATTAGTTTGTTAGTGATTAATGATTTGCAGCAGCCATTATTTGCTGGCCTTCATGGCTTTAATGATAGCGGAGGTGAAACCGTTATGTTCCAGCTCGTTGATTCCTTTGATGGTGATTCCTCCCGGAGTAGTCACTTTGTCGATTTCCACGCTGGGATGAGTGTCATTATTCAGAATCAATGAGGCGGCTCCCTTCAGAGATTGTGCCACCATAGTCATGGCGTCTTTCGGACGGATACCCATTTCGATACCCGCTTGCATGGCTGCCTGAACGTATTTCAGAACGTATGCGATACCGCAGGAAGCCAACGCCGTAGCGGCTGTTATTTTGTCTTCGGGGATAAGCATGACTGTGCCCATCTCGCTGAATAGCCGGAGGATGAACTTGTCTTGTTCGTCATTTGTATTGCGGGCGGCAACGAGTGTCATACTTTCCAGTTCACTGATGGCGGTGTTAGGGATGAGGCGGAACATCGGCATTTCCGGTACTACCACATAATGTGCCAGCTCTTCAAAACTGATTCCTGCGGCTACGGATATAAGTATCTGCTTGCCCTTCAGCTTCAACTCGCGCATTACCGGCTGCATAAACCAAGGCTTTACGGCGAGGATAACGATGTCCGCTCCCGTTGCCGCTTCCGCGTTATTGTGAGTTGTAGAGATGTTCGGAAATTCTTTCTTCAGCTGTTCCAACTTGCCGGCGCTGGGGTTGGATACGATAATGTCCGAATCTTCTATCAGACTTCCTTTTGCCAGACCACGGGCGATAGAACCACCCATGTTGCCTGCACCGATAATAGCTATTTTCATACGACGCTTGTTTTTAATGAATTGTTACAGACAAAGGTAACGGTTAATTGCGAAAAAACAAAAAGCAGCCCGGATAAGAAATAAAATTCTGAGGTAGGCTGCTTTTTATCGTTGGCTGTTTATTAATCAATATGAGCGGTTAGAGTACTTTTTTGAACCGGGCGAGGAATTCGTCGGCCTCCTCCATACTGAGACAGAGAGGGGGAAGCAGGCGAAGTACATTCGTGCCGCTTGCGCCGGTAAATACATGTTCGTCATAAATGAGACGGCTACGCAACTCTTTGATCGGTTCTTCAAATTCGAGTCCGATCATGAGTCCGCATCCGCGCACTTCTTTGATTTGCGGGAATTTCTTAAGTTCTTGCAGCAGGTAGTTACCAACCTTAGCCGCATTCTCTACGAGATTCTCCTGTTCGATGACGTCCATTACGGCAAGAGCCGCAGAACAAGCGAGGTGGTTTCCGCCAAAAGTCGTTCCCAGTTGTCCGTATACAGGTTTGAACATCGGGCTGATTAAGACGCCTGCCATCGGGAAACCATTTCCGATCCCTTTGGCTACAGTGATGATATCCGGCTTGATGTCACAATATTGATGGGCGAAGAATTTACCGCTACGTCCGTATCCGCTCTGAATCTCGTCGAGAATCAGTATCGTTCCAGTTTCGCTGCAGGCTTTGCGGAGTTCCTGCATAAATTCAGCGGTCGGTATTTTGATACCGCCTACCCCTTGAATCCCTTCAATGATAACAGCACAGGTATCTCCTTTTGACAATTCTTGCTTCATCGCGTCGATGTCGTTCAGAGGGAGATAGGTCACGTGACCGTTATTGTTGATAGGTGCGATGATCGACGGATTGTTGGTGGCTTCTACCGCCAGAGACGTACGGCCGTGAAACGCCTTGTTGAAGGAAACGATTTTGGTACGTCCGTTATGGAACGAAGCCAATTTCAGAGCGTTCTCATTGGCTTCCGCGCCACTGTTGATAAGAAACAGGCTGTAGTCCTCGTAGCCGGAGATTTTTCCCAATCGTTCGGCTACCTGCTGTTGCAGCTTGTTGATGACGGAGTTTGAATAGAAACCCAAGTTTGCTACTTGGCTACTGACCATTTCTACATAGTGCGGATGTGCGTGTCCGATGGAGATAACGGCATGACCTCCGTAAAGGTCCAGATATTCCGTGCCGTTTTCATCCCAAACGTGACAACCCTTCCCTTTGACTATGTTGATATTATATAAAGGATATACGTCGAATAATTTCATAATTCTGTTATTTTTAAAAAGCACTCGGCTTCAAACGTAGGCCTACGGTTTCTTCCAGATTGAACATCAGGTTCATGTTATGAACAGCTTGTCCGCTGGCGCCTTTCAGCAAGTTGTCGATACAAGAGATAATCAATAGCTTGTCGCCATGCTTTTCCAGATGTATCAGACATTTATTAGTATTGACGACTTGTTTCAAGTCAATATTCTTGTCTACGATGTGTACAAAGGAGTCTTTGGCATAATATTCTTCATACATACGGACAATCTCTTCCTGTGATACTTTGGTCTTTACTACCAGAGTGGCAAAGATACCGCGTGGAAAGTCGCCCCGGTACGGGATGAAATCAATCTCTGCCTCGAAGCTGTTCTGCAATTGCTTGAGTGACTGCTTGATTTCCGGCACGTGCTGGTGTTCGAATGCTTTGTACACACTCATATTATTGTTTCTCCAGCTGAAATGACTGGTAGCTCCCGGTTTTACACCGGCTCCGGTACTTCCTGTAATGGCATTTACCATCACGTCGTCTGTCAGCATCAGATTCTTGGCTAGCGGAAGCAAGCCAAGCTGGATACAGGTTGCAAAACAACCGGGATTGGCTACGTGCTTCGCCGTACAGGTGGCGCGGCGGTTCAGTTCCGGCAGTCCGTAGATAAAGTCATGATCGTCACTTTTGATGCGGTAATCCATGGAAAGGTCGATAATCTTCAAGTCTTCCGGTATGTTATGGCTTTCCATGAATTTCTTTGTGTCACCGTGGGCAGTACAGAAGAAGAGAACATCGATTTCGTCCAAAGGCAATTGATCGGTGAATCTCAGATCTGTCTCACCGTACAATCCTTCATGTACGTCGGTAATTTTGTTTCCGGCATTACTGCTGCTGTTGATAAATACGATTTCGGTTTCCGGATGGTTGAGTAGCAGACGGATTAATTCGCCTGCTGTATATCCTGCGCCACCAATGATTCCTGCTTTAATCATATCTCTTCGTCTTTATGGTTATTATAGTAAACACGCAACGGAGTAGAAGTCACTTTGATAAAGCCTTTGGCGTCTTCAGCCGTCCAGCCTTTCTGCATCTCACCGTATTCTCCGAATTTAGTCTTAACAAGGTCATCTTCGGATTCTACGCCTACGGTAGAGAAAGAAAGCGGACGAAGTTCGAGGATAGCCGTACCGTTTACGTTACGCTGGCTTTCCTGCAACATCGCTTCGATATCACGCATGACAGGTTCCAAATACTGGCTTTCGTGCAGGAACATACCATACCAGTTGGCTACCTGATCTTTCCAATATTGTTGCCATTTGCTCAATGTATATTTTTCGAGGAAACGGTGAGCGCCGATAATCAACATCGGAGCGGCAGCTTCGAATCCTACGCGGCCTTTGATACCGATAATCGTGTCACCTACGTGCATATCACGGCCGATGCCGTAAGCTGCGCCAATCTCTTCCACTTTCTGGATAGCCTTGATCGGGTCGTCAAACTTCTCGTCGTTGACAGCCTTCAGTTCGCCTTTCTCGAAAGTCAGACGGAGCTGTTCGCTTCCTTCTTTCTGAACGTGTTTCAAGTAAGCCGATTCCGGCAGTCCTTGTGCGGAATCAAGAATCTCACCGCCACAAATGGAAGTACCCCAAAGGCCTACGTTATAAGAGTATTTCAGTTTGGTGAAGTCTGCGCTGAAACCATGCTTGTTCAGATAGTCTATTTCCTCCTGGCGGCTCAATGCCATATCACGGGTTAATGTGATAATCTCCACGTTCGGTGCCAGCACTAAGAAAGTCATGTCGAAACGGATCTGGTCGTTACCTGCTCCGGTAGAACCGTGAGCGATGGCGTCCGCACCGATTTCATTGGCATAGCGTGCAATTGCCAATGCCTGGAAGATACGTTCGGAACTTACTGAGATAGGGTAAGTGCCGTTGCGCAGTACATTACCGAAAACCATGTATTTCAGACTCTTCTCGTAGTATTCCTGAGTGACGTCCAACGTTACATATTTCACAGCTCCCAGTTTGTAGGCATTCTCTTCGTTCGTCTTTAGTTGTTCTGCGCTGAAACCGCCTGTATTGGCACAAGCTGCATATACTTCGTAACCTTTTTCTTTGGCGAGGTACATGACGGTGAACGATGTGTCCAGTCCACCGCTGAATGCCACCACTACTTTTTTCTTCTTTTCTTCCATAGTGTGTATATTTTAAATGTTATTTCTTTCTTGTTCTTTTTTTATGTTCCGTGGGTCTGTCGGATCGTACAGCATGGCTGTGCAGATACAGAACTTACGGTTCTTGGCAACCAATATGTCGTGGTTGATACATCCTTCACATCCTTTCCAGAAAGCTTCGTCGTCTGTCAGCTCGTTGAAAGTGACAGGAACGTAGCCCAGTTCCGTATTCATCTTCATTACGGCCGCACCGGAAGTCAGACTGAATATTTTCGCTTTCGGCCATCGGAGGCGTGCCAGTTGGAAAGAAGCCTGTTTGATACGTTTTGCCAGTCCCAAACCACGGAAATCCGGATGAACGATCAGACCGGAAGTTGCTACATATTGCTTGTTCCCCCATGATTCGATGTAGGTAAATCCGGCAAATGTCTCTCCACAAAGTGCGATAATCGCTTTTCCTTCTTTCATTTTTGTCGCTACGTATTCGTGGGTACGTTCTGCGATTCCTGTTCCGCGTACTGCGGCAGCCTTTCTGATAGTGTCCAAAATAGTGTCAACGTAAACCTCGTGTGAGGCGTCGGCTACCATAACATCTATTTGCTGAGTGTCCATTTCTTTATTATATAATATAGGTATAGTTATTCGATATTCGGGATGACGACTGCCAAAAGCTGGCGTATCTTGCTTGGGGTAACTCCTTCACGCAAAACTAACATGATTGTGTCGTCACCGGCAATGGTTCCCAGAATGTCACTGAACTCATTGTTGTCAATGTCGTATGCCATGCTGCTTGCATAGCCGGGACGGGTACGGATGACGGCAATGTTGCCGGAGAAATGTAAAGAGATAAATCCGTTGCTGCGCAACATTTCACCGGCGCTTTGGTCGGTGGAACGTTTATACATGATGTTGTTGGGCAATACATATACATACTTTCCGTTCATACTGGCAGCCTTGGCTACTTTCAGTTGTTTCAAGTCGCGGGAGAGGGTGGCCTGTGTCAGTTCGTAGCCTTCACGGTTCAACTCTTGCAGCAGTTCTTCCTGTGAACCGAGCTCCTTGCTTGAGATAATCATTTTGATGGCATCTAACCGATTTGCTTTCTTCTTCATTGTATATTTATTCTAAGAACGGTGCAAAAGTATGCATTATTTCGGAGAAAAGATGCATAAAACCAAAGTTTTTTTGCATAAAAGTGAAAAATATGCTAAACGGTGAGAGCCTGCTTTTTTGTTTTGTGTCAAAATGTATACCCTTTCAATCAAAATACATAAGGAAAGGGAGGAGGGAATCGCCTATCTTTGCCATGTAGGTAAATGGATACCTTAAATATATAGACAGAATACCATGAAACAAAACTTTTTTGCAGTCGACCTGGGCGCAACGAGCGGCCGTACAATCTTAGGAACTTTCATCGAAGGCGGATTAAATCTGGAAGAGATTAATCGTTTTCCTAATCATCTGATTGAGGTGGGTGGTCATTTCTATTGGGATATTTATGCATTATATCGTCATATTATTGACGGATTGAAGTTGGTGGCTCATCGTGGCGAATCCATTGCTTCTATCGGTATTGATACCTGGGGAGTGGATTTTGTATGCGTCGGAAAAGACGGTAACCTGCTTCGTCAGCCATACGCGTATCGTGATCCTCATACGGTAGGTGCACCAGAAGCTCTTTTCTCCCGTATTTCGCGTAGTGAAGTCTATGGCAAAACTGGTATTCAGATTATGAATTTTAATTCACTTTTTCAATTAGATACTTTACGTCGCAATCACGACAGCGCATTGGAGGCAGCAGATAAAATTCTGTTTATGCCGGATGCATTAAGTTATATGCTGACCGGAGAGATGGTGACGGAATATACGATTGCTTCGACAGCACAGCTGGTGAATGCGCAGACACGGTGTCTGGAACCGGAGTTGCTGAAAGCGGTTGGACTGAGTGAGAAGAATTTCGGTCGTTTTGTATTCCCGGGCGAGAAAGTCGGGGTATTGACGGAAGAAGTACAAAAAATAACAGGACTGGGGGCAATACCTGTCATTGCAGTAGCCGGTCACGATACGGGTTCTGCGGTTGCCGCCGTTCCGGCATTAGACCGTGACTTTGCATATTTGAGTAGCGGAACTTGGTCACTGATGGGAGTTGAGACTGATAGTCCGGTGATTAATGCTGAAACGGAGGCGTTGAACTTTACCAATGAAGGTGGCGTGGAAGGAACCATCCGTCTGTTGAAGAATATCTGTGGAATGTGGTTGTTGGAACGTTGCCGTCTGAATTGGGGGGATACAAGTTATCCTGAATTAATCAGTGAGGCGGATACGTGTGAACCGTTCCGTAGTTTGATTAATCCGGATGATGATTGCTTTGCAAATCCTGCTGATATGGAAAAAGCCATTATTGAATATTGCCGGGTTACCGGACAACCGGTTCCGGAGAAACGCGGACAAGTGGTGCGTTGTATCTTTGAAAGTCTGGCTTTGCGTTATCGTCAGGTTTTGGAAAATCTGCGTTCACTCTCTCCACGACCTATAGAAACATTGCACGTGATTGGCGGAGGTAGTCGGAATGACTTGCTGAATCAGTTTACGGCCAATGCTATCGGAATTCCTGTGGTGGCAGGACCGTCTGAGGCGACAGCCATCGGTAATGTGATGATTCAGGCTATGGCGGCAGGTGAAGCAACGGATGTTGCCGGTATGCGCCGGTTGATCCATAGCTCTATTCCGTTAAAAACTTATCAGCCGAAGGATACGGAAGCATGGGATGCGGCTTATATCCACTTTAAAAATTGTGTTCGATAATTAATTAGATAACCGACAGAATAATCATTTTAATAAAAGAATATCATGAAAAAAGAAGAACTGATTCAGAAAGCGTATGAAATTGCTGCGGAACGTTATGCGGCAGTAGGTGTAGACACCGAGAAAGTTTTGGAAACTATGCAGGATTTTCACCTGTCACTCCACTGTTGGCAGGCTGATGATGTGACTGGATTTGAAGTGCAGGCAGGTTCATTGACCGGAGGTATCCAGGCAACCGGTAATTATCCGGGCAAAGCTCGTAACATTGATGAGTTGCGTGCCGACATCTTGAAAGCCGCTTCTTATATTCCAGGTACTCACCGCTTGAACTTGCATGAGATTTACGGAGATTTCCAAGGCAAGGTGGTTGACCGCGATCAGGTAGAACCGGAACACTTCAAGAGTTGGATTGAATGGGGTAAGGAGCATAACATGAAGCTTGACTTCAACTCTACTTCTTTCTCTCATCCGAAATCGGGCGATTTGTCACTCTCCAACCCTGATGAAGGTATCCGCCAGTTCTGGATTGAACATACCAAACGCTGTCGTGCTGTTGCGGAGGAAATGGGTAAGGCACAGGGTGATCCGTGTATTATGAACCTTTGGGTACATGACGGAAGCAAGGATATTACGGTAAATCGTATGAAATATCGTGCATTGCTGAAAGATTCTTTGGATCAGATCTTCGCTACCGAATATAAGAATATGAAGGATTGTATCGAATCTAAGGTGTTCGGTATCGGTCTGGAAAGCTATACGGTAGGTTCCAACGATTTCTATATCGGTTACGGTGCTTCTCGCAATAAGATGATCACTTTGGATACCGGTCACTTCCACCCGACAGAAAGCGTAGCTGATAAAGTATCTTCATTGTTGCTTTATGTTCCCGAACTGATGTTGCACGTAAGCCGTCCGGTTCGTTGGGATTCAGACCACGTTACTATTATGGATGATCCGACAATGGAACTGTTCAGCGAAATCGTTCGTTGCGGTGCTTTGGACCGTGTACATTATGGTCTTGACTATTTCGACGCTTCCATCAACCGTATCGGTGCATACGTGATCGGCAGCCGTGCCGCACAGAAATGTATGACCCGCGCTTTGCTCGAACCGATTGCGAAATTGCGTGAATATGAAGCAAACGGACAGGGATTCCAGCGTCTGGCTTTGCTTGAAGAAGAAAAAGCGTTGCCTTGGAATGCTGTTTGGGATATGTTCTGCTTGAAGAACAATGTTCCTGTAGGTGAAGATTTCATTGCAGAAATCGAAAAGTACGAAGCCGAAGTAACTTCTAAACGATAAGTTATGGATATTTTAATCGGCTTGTTGATTATAGCCATCGGTAGCTTTTGCCAGTCCAG
The DNA here is from genome assembly GCF_014287315.1 of Bacteroides sp. NSJ-39. Lineage (NCBI taxonomy): Bacteria > Pseudomonadati > Bacteroidota > Bacteroidia > Bacteroidales > Bacteroidaceae > Bacteroides > Bacteroides sp. NSJ-39. Next base: position 331,075 of record NZ_JACOOB010000002.1, read on the forward strand.
TTCATATGTACCTATTAAAAAGGTAAAGGAGTGGAGCTGGGAAAGCTTCTGGTTGATACAAGGTGTATTTGCCTGGTTGGTGTTCCCATTCTTGGGTTCACTGCTGGGCGTACCGCAAGGAGGCAGTCTGCTCGACTTGTGGGGAGCAGGAGGTGCCGGTATGAGCATCTTTTATGGTATATTGTGGGGAGTAGGAGGATTGACTTTCGGACTTTCCATGCGTTATCTGGGGGTTGCGCTAGGGCAGAGTATCTCGTTGGGTACTTGTGCCGGTTTCGGAACTCTTCTTCCGGCTCTTTTTGCAGGCACAAATTTGTTTGAAGGTAACGGGTTGATTCTGTTGTTGGGTGTTTGCATCACATTGGCGGGTATCGCTATTATCGGCTATGCCGGTAGCTTGCGTGCACAAAACATGAGTGAAGAAGAAAAACGTGCTGCCGTAAAAGACTTTGCGCTGACAAAAGGGTTGTTGGTTGCCCTCCTTGCCGGTGTCATGAGCGCTTGCTTTGCCTTGGGGTTGGATGCGGGAACTCCTATCAAGAATGCGGCTCTAGCCGGTGGAGTAGAAGGGCTTTATGCCGGTCTTCCGGTAATCTTCCTGGTTACTCTTGGCGGATTTCTGACGAATGCCGCTTATTGTCTGCAACAGAATGTGGCTAATAAGTCAATGGGTGACTATGCCAAAGGAAAAGTGTGGGGCAATAATCTGGTGTTCTGCGCCTTGGCAGGTGTGTTGTGGTATATGCAATTCTTCGGATTGGAAATGGGTAAAAGTTTCTTGACAGAAAGTCCTGTATTGTTGGCTTTTTCCTGGTGTATACTGATGGCATTGAATGTAACTTTTAGTAATGTTTGGGGAATCATTTTGAAGGAATGGAAAGGAGTATCAAATAAGACTATAACTGTGCTGATAGCTGGTCTGATCGTACTTATCTTCTCATTAGTGTTCCCAAATTTGTTTTAAAATTTATAGGTACGGATTACAGAGATTACGCAGTTTTTTATAACTTGCGGCGAAATCTGTGTAATCCGTATACAATTAAAAAATATATATAATGAAATCAATTTTAGAGAATCGTCCGGCACTTGCCAAAGAGGTAAATAAGGTGGCTGAAGTTGCCGGCTACTTGTGGCAGAAAGGATGGGCTGAACGTAATGGTGGTAATATCACTATTAATATCACAGAGTTTGTAGACGATGAAATCCGTCAGATGAAACCGATCAGCGAAGTAAAATCTATCGGTGTGACTCTTCCTTATCTGAAAGGATGTTATTTCTACTGCAAGGGAACTAATAAGCGTATGCGTGATTTAGCTCGCTGGCCGATGGAGAATGGTTCGGTTATCCGTATTCTGGATGACTGTGCCAGCTATGTGATTATCGCTGATGAGGCGGTGGCTCCGACATCGGAATTGCCTTCTCACCTGAGTGTGCACAATGACCTGTTGAGCAAAAACTCTCCTTATAAAGCATCTGTGCATACGCACCCGATTGAGTTGATCGCTCTGACACATTGTAAGAAGTTTCTGGAAAAAGATGTGGCTACCAATATGTTGTGGAGCATGATTCCCGAAACAAAGGCATTCTGCCCGCGTGGCTTGGGTATCATTCCTTATAAATTGCCTAGTTCTGTAGAACTGGCGGAAGCTACCATTAAGGAGTTGCAGGATTACGATGTTGTGATGTGGGAAAAACATGGCGTATTTGCAGTAGATTGCGATGCGATGCAGGCATTCGACCAGATTGATGTGTTGAATAAATCTGCTTTGATCTATATTGCAGCCAAGAACATGGGCTTCGAACCGGATGGTATGAGTCAGGAACAGATGGAGGAAATGACTGTTGCTTTCAATCTTCCTAAATAAAATAAACCAATAAACAACCATGAATCGCATTATTTTAAATGAAACTTCTTACTTCGGTGCAGGCTGCCGGAGTGTAATTGCTGTAGAAGCAGCCAGACGTGGCTTTAAGAAAGCTTTTTTTGTAACGGATAAGGATCTGATCAAGTTTGGTGTGGCTGCCGAAATCATTAAAGTGTTTGACGACAATCAGATACCTTACGAACTTTATAGTGATGTAAAAGCCAATCCTACTATTGCTAATGTACAGAACGGAGTGGCTGCTTACAAAGCTTCCGGTGCAGACTTTATCGTTGCTTTGGGCGGCGGATCTTCTATTGACACTGCTAAGGGAATCGGTATCGTTGTGAATAACCCGGATTTTGCCGATGTGAAGTCTTTGGAGGGTGTGGCTGATACCAAGCATAAAGCGGTACCTACTTTCGCACTGCCTACTACTGCCGGAACGGCTGCCGAAGTTACTATCAATTATGTGATTATCGATGAAGATGCACGTAAGAAGATGGTGTGTGTAGACCCGAACGATATTCCTGCTGTGGCTATCGTAGATCCTGAATTGATGTACTCCATGCCGAAGGGGCTGACTGCTGCGACGGGAATGGATGCCTTGACTCATGCCATCGAGAGTTATATTACTCCGGGTGCTTGGGCTATGAGTGATATGTTTGAATTGAAGGCGATTGAAATGATTGCACAGAATTTGAAGGCGGCTGTGGATAACGGTAAGGATGTGGCGGCCCGCGAAGCAATGTCGCAGGCGCAATATATCGCCGGTATGGGATTCTCGAATGTCGGTCTGGGAATTGTTCACTCGATGGCTCACCCGTTGGGAGCTTTCTATGATACGCCTCACGGAGTGGCAAATGCTTTGCTGTTACCCTACGTGATGGAATACAATGCTGAATCTCCGGCGGCTTCGAAATATATTCATATTGCGAAAGCAATGGGGGTAGATACTGCCGGAATGAGTGAGGCAGAAGGAGTGAAAGCGGCAATAGAAGCAGTGAAGGCTCTTTCGTTGAGTATCGGTATCCCGCAGAAGTTGCATGAAATTAATGTGAAGGAAGAAGATATTCCTGCTTTGGCGGTAGCGGCTTTCAATGATGTCTGTACGGGTGGTAATCCTCGTCCGGCTTCAGTAGCGGATATTGAGGCTCTGTATCACAAAGCATTTTGATTGATAGGAGAAAGCGTATGAAACGGGAAGCTTTTAAGATGTTCTTGAAACCCGGGTTCGAGAAAGAATATGAGAAAAGGCACGCAGCCATTTGGCCGGAGCTGAAAAAAATGTTGTCCGATGGTGGAGTATATGATTATTCTATCTATTGGGATAAAGATACAAATATTCTTTTCGCCTGTCAGAAAACAAGAGGAGAAGAGTCCTCGCAAGATATGGGAGCCAATCCGATTGTGCAGAAATGGTGGGATTATATGGCGGATATCATGGAAGTAAATGAGGATAATTCGCCGGTTACGATTCCTTTGCCGGAGGTCTTCCACATGGATTGATTAAAAAAAGAGTGCGTCGGTTGTATACGATGCACTCTTTTTTTGTACATTTGTCTGCTGTGGAAAACATTAAAGAAATCGTATGTAAGGATATGGGCATGACCGATGGTACAAGTTTAGGGCTTGAATTCAAGTATTTAATAGTAAATGACATGGACCGTAAGTTCGGTTTATGGGTGAATACAGTCGGCTATCAGTCTATCCCGCCCGATTCTCCTTACCCGTTGAAAGAGCATCCTTCCGGCTATTTTTTTAATGCGGAAAAAGGCAGGGTGCTTCGTGAATACCAGCTAGTTTATATTACTAAAGGACGCGGCCTGTTCTCATCCGATTCTACTCCAGAAAAGCAGGTTTGTAAAGGAAGGTTGATGGTGTTGTTTCCCGGACAGTGGCATACGTATCGACCATTGCGGCAGACCGGTTGGACAGAATACTATATCGGATTTGAAGGTCCGGCAATAGATGCGATTGTGGCTAATTCTTTTTTATCCCAAGAACAGCAAATATTGGAGGTGGGAATCAATGAGGAGTTGGTATCTTTGTTCTCCCGTGCTCTTGCGGTGGCCGAAGCGGACAAGATTTCCGCACAACAGTATCTTTCCGGCATTGTGTTGCATATAATCGGGATGATTCTTTCTATCTCTAAAAACAAGGTCTTTGAGATGAGCGATGTTGACCAGAAGATAGAGCAGGCAAAGATTATAATGAACGAGAATGTTTCGGGCAATGTTGATCCGGAAGAACTGGCGATGCGGCTGAATATCAGTTATTCATGGTTCCGCAGGGTGTTTAAGGAATATACTGGTTATGCACCGGCCAAATATTTTCAAGAATTGAAACTCCGTAAGGCAAAGCAATTGTTGGTAGGTACTTCTCAGTCAGTAAAAGAGATTTCTTTCTTCTTAGGTTTCCAATCTACTGAGTACTTCTTTTCATTCTTCAAAAAACGGACAGGGCTTACTCCGTTGGAATACCGTTCATTCGGGAGGGAAGAATAGAACTATTTCATAAAAAAAGGCTATTTTTGCGGTTGGATAAATATTCATTATATAATATATGTTTCAGTATATGAACAAACAAGGGCAATATATACTGTTTTTTGTTCTGATATTTCTGTTTTGTTTTTCATTTCCTCTAAAGTCTCAAGAGTATAAGTTCAAGACATTGGGAGTAGAAAACGGATTATCACAAATAACCGTCAGTGATATTTGTCAGGACGAGAAGTCACGTATATGGATTGCTACTTTGGATGGTCTGAATTGTTACGATGGTAATCATATCAAGGTTTTTAACCATTTCCATAACGACTCTATCAGTTACGGTAACTTATATGTTACTCAAATGATAGAGGATGGTCAAGGAAGCCTTTTCCTGTTGACTTCTACCGGACTTTTTCAATTTGATCTTGAAACGGAAAAGTATTATTTGCTTCCGGTTTCCTCACCTTCTATTATAGCTAAAGGAAAGAGTGGAGTGTGGATTGTAGAAAAAGGAAAGCTATTCTTGTATGATAAAGTTTCTCATTGTCTGATGCAAATGTATAAAGATTTAGAACTGCCGGATACCGGAACAACTATGGTAGAGGGGGTAGAAGGGACTTTGTGGATTGCATTGAAAGACGGTGGGATAATATGTGTGGATATTTATGGCGGAGCATCTTTACATTTACCTGAGATAAAAGTGATGAAACTGATTAGGGGGAATGATCGGAATATTTGGGTTGGTTCTCAAGAGCATGGAGTTTTCTGCTTTTCTCCGGAAGGTAACATGATACACCGATACGAATATGACAATAAGAGCATTTACAAAGTCCGGAATGATATGGCAAGAGCTCTGTGCCAGGATTTGGAAGGAAATATATGGATAGGATATAGAAGTGGTCTCAGTAAGATAGAAGTGGCTTCCGGTAAGATATTCCATTATCAGGCAGATCCGAATCGGGTAGGTGCTATGTCCAACCGTTCCGTAACTTCTCTTTATACGGATAAGCAGGGAACGGTTTGGGTAGGTACTTATTGGGGCGGAGTGAATTTCTTCTCTCCGGAATATCAGCATTTTACCCATTTCCATGCTTCAGATACCGGATTGTCCTTTCCGGTTGTGGGCGCTATGGCAGAAGATAAAGCCGGAAATATATGGATTTGTACGGAGGGTGGTGGATTGAACTTATATCAACCGGAACAAGAAAAATTCAAGCATTTTAATTTACGTACAGGTTATCATTTCAGTACCGATTATTTGAAAGATATTGTTTTCGATGAGGCTAATAATTGTTTGTGGATTGCTGCCGATTTTACTAATAAGATAAATTGCTTTCATCTTGACAACTATCGAAATGATATATACAATCTTGGGTCATCCGAAGAAGGTAAGATAGGAGAAGCTCTTTTTGCATTGGCCGATACACCTCGAAGATTATATATTGGTACTACGTTGGCAGTGGTCAGTTTGGATAAACAAACGTTGAAATCTGAGATTTTGTTTCATGAGAAGGAGTTGTTCACACATAATTATAATACCTTGTTGCTTGATTCAAAAAATAGACTATGGTTTGCCTCCGATGAGGGTTGTATTGCCTATATACTTGATGAACACCGGTTTGAAACTTATAAAATAAACTTGAGAAAGAAAGTCAGATCCCAAAAAGAACTTGTTAATGTGATTTATGAAGATAAGGCCGGAGATATTTGGGTAGGGACGCATGGTAACGGACTTTTCTTGTTGGATAAGGAGGATGGCTTGTTTCATTTGCATACACCGGAGAATGTGTTGTCCGGAGAAAATATAAGGGTGCTAGGTGAAACACCTTCAGGTAATTTGCTGATTGGTACCGGTCATGGATTGTCAATGCTGGGCAAGAAAGACGGGAAGATTATAAACTTTAATTCTAATACAGGGTTTCCACTGACTCTTGTGAATCGAAAATCCCTTCACGTATCCTGCAATCATAATATTTATATGGGAGGAACTACCGGAATGATTGCAATTCGTGAAAGCAGCTTGCATTATCCTCCGAAAATATACGATTTGGAATTGGCTCATCTTTATGTGAACAACAGACAGATAACAACTGGCGATCCAACCGGTATCTTGAATAAATCTTTTGCCTATACTGACCAGATCAATTTGAATTATTCGCAGAATGTCTTTTCTATTGGTTTTTCCACAGATAACTTTCTGCATACCGGTGGGGGCGAAGTGGAATATCGGTTGATTGGTTATAATGATGAGTGGAGCGAAAACCGTTCGGGTAACGATATTACTTATACAAATATCTCTCCCGATAATTATATTTTCGAGATTAGGTTGAAGAACTTTCCCGAAGTCATCAGGTCGCTGAGGATAACAATTACACCGCCTTTCTATGCAACTTGGTGGGCATATACCATTTATGTATGTGTGATTATGGCTATTCTTTTCTTTGTTATAAGAGAATACAGGATACGTCTGTTTCTGAAAACTTCACTTGATTTCGAACTTCGTGAGAAACAGTATATTGAAGAAATGAATCAGTCCAAGTTGCGCTTCTTTACTAATATTTCACATGAAATCAGAACTCCTATCACACTTATTTTAGGACAAGTCGATTTGTTGCTAAATTCGGGGAGATTGTCTACTTATGCTTATTCGAAGTTGTTGAATATACATAAGAATGCCGGTAATCTGAAAAATTTGATTACAGAATTGCTTGATTTCAGGAAACAGGAACAGGGACTTTTGAAACTGAAAATCTCACAGTTTGATTTATATTCTCTGCTCAAGGAACATTATCTGTTGTTTAAGGAGTTGGCGGCTAACAGGAATATTTCATTTACCTTACGTGCAGATTGTGAGCAATGTATGATATGGGGGGATCGTCTGCAATTACAGAAAGTTGTCAATAATCTGTTGTCGAATGCCTTTAAATATACCTCTGACGGTGGAAATATTACGCTTGAGCTGACTGAGGGAACGGATGAATGTATGTTCTCTGTTTCTGATAATGGTGCCGGTATATCTGAAGAAGACTATGTGAAGATATTCGAGCGGTTCTATCAGGTTGAGAATATCGGACAGTACGGTGGGACAGGTATCGGTCTTGCTCTTAGTCAGGGCATCGTCAAAGCCCATCAAGGAGATATTACAGTAGAAAGCCAGCTAGGAAAAGGTTCTTGTTTTAAAGTTACTTTAAAGAAAGGGGATACTCATTTTGATTCTTCGGTTATTCGAATTGAACAGGAACAGGATAAAGAATACATTTATTATTCAGAAGATAAAGAAGCGTTGATTAAAGAAGTGCAGTCGGCAAAGAATGAAAATGGGACTACAGACTGCAAACTGTTAGTCATTGATGATAATGAGGAAATCAGAAATATTCTAGTCGATATATTCTCTCCGTTATATACGGTTGAAACGGCAAATGACGGAGAAGAAGGGTATGAGAAGGTGAAAGAGATGCAACCTGATTTGGTGATTTCAGATATAATGATGCCTGGAATGCCCGGAACGGAATTGTGTGCTAAAATTAAGAATAATATAGAAACCTGTCATATTCCGGTAGTGCTGTTGACTGCTCTTAGTGCTCCGGAACGTGAACTTGAAGGGTTACGAATCGGAGCTGATATTTATGTGGTAAAGCCATTCAATATGCGAAGATTGGTTATGCAATGCAATAATCTGATTAATACCCGCAGAATTTTGCAGAACAAATACGCCCGTCAATTGGATGTCAAAGCTGAGAAGATTGCAACGAACGAACTTGACCAGAAGTTTATTGAACAGGCTACTCGGGTAGTGGAAGAGAATATGGAGAATCCCGAATTCTGTGTAGAGACCTTTTCACGGGAAATGGGAGTGGGACGTACCGCTCTATTTCAAAAGATAAAAGGTATCACAGGAAGTACGCCAAATAATTTTATCATGAATCTGCGTCTGAAGAAAGCTGCATATTTTCTGCTGAATGCTCCGGAGATGAATATTTCGGATATTGCTTACCGGTTGGGATTTGGAAATCCTCAATACTTCAACAAATGTTTTAAAGAACTTTTCAGTATTGCTCCTACACAGTATAGAAAATCACAAAATCCCCCTTCACACGACTCTGAAACGTGAATGAAAATAGTTATCTGAATTTTTAGACCTAATAAAACGAACAATTCGATAGGGTAGCTCATGGTCGAATCCGGTACTTTTGCGGTGTTGGATCGTACCAACTTGTACTTGTGTTTATTGTGATCTGGTGTGTACGCACACACGCCTACTAATTAATAAAATAGTGAGTCAAACCTTGATAATTAACCAATTTAATTTTATTCTAGTTATGAAAAATTTGCAGAGTAGGACAAAAGTGCGGTTGCTTCAGTCGTTGCTTTTGATTTCCTTGAGTCTCTTTTTCCTTGTCAATCCGGCTTATGCTCAAGGCGGGTTTGCAGTGAAGGGAGTTATTGTGGATAAAACAGGATTTCCTTTGCCTGGCGCCAATGTGATGGAAAAGGGAACATCTAATGGAACAATTACAGATTTAGATGGTAATTTCTCATTGAATGTTTCGAAGAAGGGAGTTACTTTGACTGTATCATTCATGGGATATACCCCTAAAGATGTGGTAGTGAAAGATAAAACAATGAATATTACGCTTGAAGAGAACTCTAAGCTATTGGACGAAGTAGTGGTAGTGGGTTACGGTACGATGAAAAAGCGTGATGTAACAGGAGCTATTACTTCCATTTCAAGCGAGGCCATTGAGCAAAAAATGGCTACTAATGTTTTTGAAGCATTGCAGGGTACTACTGCCGGTGTACAGGTGGTATCCGGTTCCGGACAGCCCGGTGAATCTTCTTCTATCAAAATTCGTGGTACTTCCACTTTCTCCGCTGAAGGTGTGACTCCTCTTTATATTGTAGATGGTGTTCCTTTGGAAAGTATCGATGGTATCAATACCAATGATATTACTTCTATGGAGATTTTGAAGGATGCCGCTTCTGCAGCTATCTACGGTTCGCGTTCGGCGAACGGTGTGATTATTATCACTACCAAAAGTGGGCAGGAAGGTAAAGCCCGTATTGATATCAAGTATAATCACTCGTGGGGTACATTGTCTCACAAGGTTCCACAGGCAAACCGTAAAGAACGTTTGTTGTACGACCAGTATCGTAAAGAGTATTTTGAAACATACGGCGGAGGTAATCCGGATGAAAGTAGTGATATACTGAATGATCCGTTGAACTCTTTCTTTAATGTGGATAACGATTATCTGGACATGATTACAAGCACTGCACAAAAAGATCAGGTGGATATCAGTGTAGGTGGTGGTACAAAGAAATTGAAATATTTCATCAATACCGGTTATTATAATGAGAAAGGTATTATTTCCAATACAGGTTTCCAGAGATTAAATACTCGTATCAACTCCGATTATTCACCGACAGACTGGATGAATATGGGTAGCCGTATTTCTTTGACTTATTCTAAAAAGAAAGGTCTGAATGAAGGTACTTTATTGAGCGCAGTGTTGACTCGTCGTCCTTATTTCAATACTTATTATCCGGATGGCTCTTTGGTCGGAGTGTTTAACGGTCAGAAGAACCCTATTGCACAGGTCAATTATACCACCGACTTTACGGATTCTTATAAGGCTAACTTCTTCCAGTTCTTTGAAATCAAATTCAACAAGTATTTGAAGTTTAGAGCCAATATTAATGCCAACTTCTATCTGGATAAGCGTAAAAAACTCGAACCGAGTCTTATCACCGACGAATGGCAGAAACAGAATAAAGGTTATTCTTATAATTACCTGAACTGGAACTGGATGAATGAAGACATCCTTACTTATGCACGCAAAATAAAAGATCATAATTTTACGGCCATGGTAGGTGTTAGTGCACAACAGTGGCGTTATGAAAACGAAACATTTGTGGGGATAAACTCGTCTACAGATTTTATCTATACAATGAATGCTTTTGCCGCAAACCTGGATTTGTCATCTACAGGCTCCACATTAAGCAATCACTCTATGGCTTCCATTTTTGCCCGTGTGACTTATGATTATAAAGGAAGATATTTGCTCAATGCCATTATGCGTCGTGACGGTTCTTCTCGTTTTGCCAAAGAGAACAAATGGGGTAATTTCCCTTCCGTATCTGTGGGATGGCGCTTCTCGGATGAGAAATTCATGAAATTCTCGAAAAAGTTTCTCGAAGATGGTAAGATCCGTGCAAGTTTCGGTATCACGGGTAACGAAGCAATCGGCAACTACGACTATATCTACTCTTATTCTCCGAATTCTATTTATGACGGAGTGGGTGGCGTTATTCCGACTCGTATCGGTAAAGACAATCTGAAATGGGAGGAAACTAAACAATTCAACCTTGGTCTGGACTTGAATTTCTGGAATAGCCGTTTGACAATCACTGCCGATTATTACGATAAATATACAGACGGTTTGCTGGCAAATTACCAATTGCCTAAAGAATCCGGTTTTGCATATATGAAAACTAATGTCGGTGAAATGAGTAACCGAGGCTTTGAAATAGCTGTTACCGGTGATATTATCCGCACGAAGGACTGGAAGTGGAATGCTTCTTTCAATATCTCCAGAAACATCAACCGTATTGAGAAGCTGTCTGAAGGTAAGGCATATATGGAAGGTGATATTTGGTGGATGCAGGAAGGTGGCCGTGTGGGTGACTTCTACGGATTTAAAAGCGCCGGTGTCTTTGCATACGACGAATCGAATGCTTTTACTGATAAATGGGAACAGTTGACTCCGGTGTTTGAGAATGGTGTATTCCAGTACAAATATTTGTTGGATGGAAAGGAATATGCAGGTAATATCCGTCAGAAAACGTTGCCGAACGGCAAACCGTTCCGTGGGGGAGATTACAACTGGGAGGAACCGGAAGGAACCCGTGACGGTGTGATTGATGATAATGACCGTATGGTGATCGGTAATGCCATGCCTGATGTAACCGGTGGTTTGAATACAACGGTGACTTGGAAGAATTTGAGTTTATACTTAGGATTCTATTATTCATTGGGAGGACAGATTTATAATGCAGCCGAACATAATCGTAATATGTTCAAATACACCGGAACTACTCCTTCACCGGAAGTCATCCATAATATGTGGTTGCATCCGGGTGACCAGGCAATCTATCCGCGTCCGTATAATGATGATTACAACAATGCCCGTATGGGTAACTCGTTCTATCTGGAAGATGCTTCATTTATTCGTTTGCAGAACATACGTGTAGCATACGATCTTCCTGAAAACTGGATAAAGAAGCTGATGTTGAAGAATATAAATATCTACGCTTTTGTAAACAACGCCTTGACATGGACCAACTATTCGGGATTCGATCCTGAATTCTCTACCAACAATCCTCTGCAGGTAGGTAAAGACTCTTACCGTTATCCGAGAAAGAGAGAATATGGTATTGGTTTTTCTGCAAACTTTTAATTGAAGATATCGTATGAAGAATATAAAATATTTTGTTGGAGCTGTATGCCTGGCTCTATCATTGAATAGCTGTTCAGACTTTCTGAATGAGGAACCGGTAAGTGAAATTCCGGCAGGTGACATGTGGCAGACTGCCCGTGACGCTAAGGCAGGTATAAATGAAATCTATGGATTGTTACGTTCCACTTTACGGGAGAACTATTTCTATTGGGGTGAGTTCCGTTCGGATAATGTAGCTCCCGGAGCACCGGTAATGGCCGATCAGGCACGTGTTATCAACAACCTGATGTCTACGGATGAGAAATGTGCAAAGTGGACGACTCTGTATCAGATGATTAACCAGGCAAATCTGGCTATTAAATATGTTCCTAATATCAGTATGCCTGACGTGGCAGACCGAAATGACTATCTCGGACAAGCTTATGCGTTGCGTGCTTTGGCCTACTTCTATGCTATCCGTGTTTGGGGAGACGTACCTTTGTTTATAGAACCCACTGAAAAGTATTCGGAAGCGATCTATAAAGAGCGTACGGATAAAAACTACATTTTGGAGCATGTCATTCTTCCGGACCTGAAGAAAGCGGAAGGACTGATAAACCGTAACAAGAATTATGAGCGCAAACGTATCTCTATCTGTGGCGTATGGGCCATCATGGCGGATGCTTATATGTGGGCTAAAGAATATAATCTGGCCGACCAGACCATCGATAAGATGGCGACTATCGCTTCCAAAAAAGGCGGTCGTTTTGTAGACTTCGAACCTAACATTGCTACTTGGCATACCATGTTTACGGAAGAACTGACTAACAAACCTTCTGATGATACACCGGAAAATGATGAATATAACTCCAGAGAGTTTATTTTCCTTGTTCATTTCAACATGGATGAAGTCGGCACGAATGGTTACAGTTATATGTATCAATGGTTTTCCGGTTCAGGAAATCGTGCGGCAGTCATGTCTGATAAGTTTATGAGTATCTTTGATGAAAAGGATATGCAAGGTGACCAGCGTAAAGACTTTACGGTGAAATACTATCAAAATGGAAATGAATTGCGTAAATATATGGCAGGTGACATTAGTAACTCTTTGAATAAGACATGCGAAGTAGCATATCCAATCTATCGTTACACAGATATGATGTTGTTGCAAGCTGAAGCTCGTGCTCATCAGGGAAAATGGGGGGAAGCTTTGGATTTAGTAAAAACTGTACGTGACCGTGCCGGATTGAATACACTGACTGAAAATGATTTTGCTTCAGAAGAAGAGGTAGTCAATTATATCTTGCGTGAACGTCAGGTGGAGTTAGCCGGCGAAGGACGCCGTTGGTTTGATTTGCTGCGTACCGGAAAGTGGAAGGAAGTGATGAAACCGATTAACGGAATGGAGCAGGACGGCAATGAACTTTTCCCGATCCATTATTCACATATCTTGGAAAATCCGAAGATTGTGCAGAATACGTATTATGGTAATACTAACAACTAAAAAGGTAGAAGCAATGAAAAAGACAATATTATATAAGACTCTTTTCTTTTGTTGGACAATTTTGGCATTGACCGGTTGTGATCTGGACTTGCAAAAGAACTATGATTATGAGCCTTCGGTGGATGATCCGTATGTAAAAGTGACAGCGTGGGAATATTTTCAGGATCACAAAGATATGTTCTCGGAGTTGATAGCAGCTATTGAATATACAGGCTTAAAGGACTATTATACACAGACTGATAATAAATATACTTTTCTGGCTTTGAATAATGCCGGTATGCAGCTTTATCGGGAGAATGAATTTGCTGGTGTAGCTTCTATTACAGATTGTGATAAAGAAAAGGTGAAGAATATGTTGCTTTATCATATTGTAGATGGAGAATATAGTTCTTATGGGCAATTGCAGGTTGAACCGATGTTCGTTTTGACTATGCTGAAAGGTGAGACTGGATTGATGACAATGTCTGTTTGGAAAAACCCATGGCAGGCTGCAGTAGGTAAGATTCTGGTGAATCAGACCGGAAGCAACGGAAAATCTCCGCAACGGCAAGCTAAGACTAGCAATATTCTGCCGACAAACGGCGTGATTCATATATTTGAGAACTATTGCAAATATTCCAAATAACCACAGTTAATTAAAAAGAGAACTAATTATGATTCGTAAAATATATACCTTATTAATATTAGGACTTTGCTTAGGCTTTGCTGCCTGTGGCGACGATAATGATGGACTGGATCCTAATGCAGCGGCTCCTGTGATTAATTTTCCTATGGAGCAGCTGGACGTTGATTTGAATAAAGTAGACAATCTGCCGGTAGTGGCTGTTATTAAATCACAGGCAGGGCTTCAGAGCGTGACAATGAAATTGCAGACGGTGGAGGGAGTGACAGAATATAAAACTGTAACCGACTTTTTTAACCCCAACTCTTACAGCTTGTCTGAAAACTTGGAGTACAATGCAAATTATGAAGCTTTTATCATTGAAGCTACAGATAAACTGAATCATGTTACGAGTGGGACTTTACCAATTGCTGTTACCGATGTAATGGCACGTCCTGTCATTACATTCGATCCGGAAGAGATTGTATATGATGAGATGGATGAAAAACCGGTAATGCCTCGTACCACTTTTAAAATTGTTTCGGAAGCTGGTTTGAAGAAAGTAGAAAGATTCTTGGTTTCTGTAGACGGACAAACATCGAAAGGTGGTGATATACTGAATGGCGACAAAACGTATGAGTATGATGAATTGATAGAATATAAAGAAGGTGATAAGGGCTTTAAAGTGAAAGCAGAAGATATATATGGTAATATCACAATTTCTACTTTGCAGGTGTCATATAAGACAGTTCCGGTTCCTGTATTGACCTTGGGTAAAGAGCTAATTACTACTGATGAAGGAGTAGATACGGAAGTTCCAATGCATATTGAATCGGTTCGTGGCGTAAAATATGTAGCTATATCCCGAGTGGAAAATGGTATAAGTACAGAAATATTCCGTGAGGAGATAGGTGGTGACAATAAAAACTTTGATTATACACCTAAAGTACAATTAACAGAAGAAACGTCCCAATTAAAAGTGGTTGTTTCTGACGGTCGAGAGGGTAAAGAAGTAGTAGGGATCGTAAGGACTTATGTGAATATGGAAGTTGTCCAGCTCAAAGTCGGTAGCCAAGTTTTGGCAAATGCGGAACCGTTTGCTCTGATTTCATTGAAGGATATGAAGACGTATTCGGTGGATGAAGCTATTTCCAGTGTGGAAAGCGCTAGGAATGTTGATATAAAGTTCTTTATAAATTCTAACAGTGGTGTTCTTTCTTTCCGTTTTTATTCTATGGAAAATGTAGAAAGTAAAAATCCTTTATATAAAGGATCAGATGGAAAGTCTTTGAGTAACTTGCCGGCAAAGAATATGACTAAATATGTCCTATTCCCTACAGATTTTGATTATGATACAGCTTCCCGTTCCTCTATTCAGAATGAATATTTGAAAGGAAATGCAGATCAGAAAGTATATATGACAATTGATAACTTTGTCGGTAGTGTGATTGGATTTAAGACCGGTGGTGCCTCAAGTGCTGGTGGAGAAAGATATGGTGTCATGAAAGTTCTTGATGTCTCCGGTAAGATGGATAATAATACGACCAAACAGATAGCAACTGTTGAAATCAAATTCCCTAAGAAGAAGTAAGCTGGGTAGTATTACCTACGGCCTGAAGTCTTAATAGAAAAGTTTTTTTCTATTAAGACTAAACTTCCCTTTCATTGGGAATAAAGTTGTTTTCTGTCCGATACAAACTATAAACGAAGCTTACGTTTTTATAAATGCAAATTGCGTTTATAAAAACAAAGCTTGCAATTATAAAAACAAAGCTTGCGTTTATAGTTTATAATAAGGATAAAAGAAGTTTGCAACAAGGGGGAAGGAAGTTCTCTCCTAGTGGAGGATAACTTTTCTATTAATAGCCAACGCGAGAGTTATTAACAGCTATCCCGGTGAACTTAGATAGAATATACGAAAGATGCGATTGATAACGAGCACATTGGTTAAGTAATAATGTGCGGTAGCTGAAAGTAATATGAGAAAACATATAATATATAGGTATTTCCTCTTTTTATCTTTGGTCGGACTGATGCAGTTAACGCTTAGTTGTTCCTCCTCTTCCAACGAAATAGAACCTTTGAAACCGGAAGGAGGAGATACTCCTTTGGAAAAAGATGAATATACTTTTTTGAACGTTGAATACCGGAAATGGCAGAACGGAACATTCCAAGCATGGACAACGGCAGATTCAAGGGAAACACGTACCATTGATAATATGAATTGGTATACTCCTTCTTCGGATTATAGCCGGACTGCATGGGGAGGACGAATCGGTTTGCAACCCTCTTCTGTGGTTGGAAAAGAAGGCTTTTTCCGAGTGGCTAGTTGTGGAGGCCGTTCTTATTTACTGGATCCGGATAATGGAGCTGTTATTATTCATGGAATTCAGCATGTTCGTCCGGGAGAATCTACTGCTCATAAGAAGGCTTTCAGTACTCGATACGGTAGTGAGGCGCGATGGAGTGAAGAGACAGGCAAACTGTTGGCAGACAATCATATAAACTATATTTCGTATGGTTCGAACCGTATTGAAGTATTTCCTGCTGCAGTACGTGCTAACTTGTTGACACCTAAGACGCAAAAGATTGCTTATGCAGAGAATCTGTATCTGCTCCGTACCTTTATGTGGGATATGAGCAAGAATTTGGGCTACGCGTTTGATGATGACAAGTATAATCGTCTCGTTCTTCTTTTCGAACCGACATTTGCTACGTACATAGATCGTCTCGTACAAGAGAAGTCAGCTTTATTTGCCGGTGACCGGCATTTTATAGGTTTCTATCTTGACAATGAATTGCCGTTTGCCAGTTATCAGAATACTGACCCTTTGCGAGGAATTGATCTGAAACATTTCTTGTCCTTACCCGAACGCTATAAAGCAGCTCGTGAGTATGCAGAAAAGTTCATGCGGGATAACGGTATAGCTTCTGCCGGAGCGATCACCAAGAAAAATCAGGAAGACTTTCGGGGGATGGTTGCCGATTATTATTATCAGTTGACCACCGCTACCGTCAGACGATATGATAAAGAGCATTTGATTTTGGGGACACGTCTGCATGACTGGAGCAAATACAATCAGAAAGTGGTGGAAGCTTGTGCCCGTTATTGCGATCTTGTTTCTATCAATTATTATGCCCGTTGGCAACCGGAAGCAGATTTCTTGGCAAACCTGAAAGTTTGGTGTGGAACGAAACCTTTTTTAGTTTCGGAATTCTATACGAAAGCAGAAGATGCCAGTTATCAGGGAACTGGATATACCAATACCGAAGGAGGTGGCTGGCTGGTGCATACACAGAAAAATAGAGGTGAGTTTTATCAGAACTTCTGCCTGCGTTTGCTGGAAACCCGAAATTGTGTGGGGTGGGTACACTTTGAATATAATGACGGCTACGATTCTAACGGAAAAGCTTCTAATAAAGGAATAGTCTCCATCGAATACGAGCCTTATACATCTTTTCTGTCGCAGATGCGACAGGTAAATCTTGCAGTTCATTCATTGATCGATTATTATGATACAAAATCGGTTCAATAGATTAACGGAAACATTAAAAAGACAAATTGAATATTTAGAATTAAAATAGTTATAACCATGAAGAAGTTTAGTTTATTTGCAATCCTCTTAGGATTTAATATAGCTTTGGGAGCATGTTCCGATGATGATGCCGCTCCTGTAGTAAAAGATCAAATCTTTCAACTTCCTGAAAAGGCTTATGTATTGGCGGAACAATCCAGACGGGCTATCGTCATTAGGGATGCGGAGACACATCGTAATATTTGGAGTTGGGACCCTTATACGGCTTGTGTTCCTGCTGCCCAACAGGGTTGGTTTGTCAATCCGAGTGAAGTGAAACCGGTTTTCAATAGACGCTATATCTTGATGACTGCCTCCGGCGGAGCTGTGGCTTTAATCCGTTTGTCGGACCATAAATTAATGTTCTATGCAAATTGCGGACAGAATCCTCACTCTGCGGAGGTATTACCCGATGGAAATATTGTGACGGCAGAATCTAAGAACGGTGAAATTAGTACCTTTGTGGTTGACACAGTTAAGGTATTGGGAGCGAAGGCTAATACGGTGAAGCTGGGTAATGCGCATAATGTAGTTTGGGATAAGAAAAGGTCGTATCTGTATGCCACGGCTACAATAACGGGCGGAGTTACCGCATTATTCCGTTTTAAGTATGATGGTAACCGGAGCAATCCTAAACTGACAAATCAGACTCGTATTTATACGTTCGACAAAGAATCGGGCGGACATGATTTGTTTCCGGTATATGGTGAAGAAGATAAATTATGGCTTACAGCTGCTTCGGCTGTCTATAAGTTTGATTTGACAGGAGTTACCGACGCTACGACTAATGCGTCCGCCGAACCGACTTGTGAAAAGGTCTACAGCATAGGCGATATAAAAAGTATCTGTAACGGACCTGACGGAATCTTGATGCTGAAACCGACTGAAGAGTGGTGGGCTGAAGGACTTGTAAATGAGAAGGGAGAAGAACTCTTCAAGATGGACGGAGCTAAGATTTATAAAGGTCGTTGGATGATAGACAATACTTTCAGTTATCCGGAAAAGCACGATTTCGTATTGGGTGAGGATTGATTAAGTATCGTCGAAGGGTAATAAAATACATAAGTTGAATAATTAAGTTTGGAACAATGAGGAAACTTCTTCTTTTTTTATTGGTATCTATCGCATTACCGGCCTTGGCGCAGAACGGAAAGAAAGTGTATGCTGACTTCCACGGTGTGCGTTATACCCGGCAACATGACGCAAAGTTGGGGCGTTGGGAGATGTATGCCAATACGGAGAAATCAAGTACGGGAAGGAAATCCCTGTGTTATAATGCCGACCTGATAGACAGTGAAGGACGGCATGAAATAGCGGCAGTGGCCTATCCCCAAGTCGGAATGCAGTCCAATCTCGATCCGGATTATATCGAATATCAGATATTGTCGGCAAAAGCTGCCAAGATAGACGGATTCTTTATCGAATGGGGATTCAAGCCTCACGAAAATGACATCTTGCTGCGTGAAATGCAGAAAGTGGCAGCGAAGTATGACTTTGAGATCGGTGTAAACTGGTGCGACGGTTGGTTGTATTATGACTGGATTACGAAGATTTATCCGGAAGTTAACACCCGTGAGGCAAAGACCGAATATATGGCTAAATGTTACCAATATTTAGTAGATAGTGTCTTTACCGGTCCGACTGCTCCTATGGTGAAGGGAATGCCTGTCTTTTATCATTTCGGTCCCGGAGCAAAAGTCGATGAATACAAGAAAGTATTATCACAGGTGAAGTTTCCGCAAGGAATGAAGCAGCCCGTTGCCTTACGTCGTTGGGCGGATTGGGGAAAACTGGAAAACGATAAATACATTCCTGTCACCCGCAGTGATGATATGGATGCCTGGAAAAAAGTGGGAGAAATACCGACCGCATGGCTTCCTGCCCGTGTCCGTACAAGAGATCAGGCACATGCTGAATGGGATAATTATGCCACGCAGGATGATGTTATTGAGTTTATGAAACCTTTCCGTGACTCGATTTGGCATAGTAACAATCCTGCTTATACCATTAAGTCAGGATTTGCTATGCCGGGAATGGATAACCGGGGATGTGCGGGCTGGGGACGCGGACACTTCTATTATATCCCTCGCAATAATGGAGAAACTTACCAAAGTATGTGGAAGTTCTGTATGGCGGAGAAAGACAGCCTTGACATGATGTTTATCGCTTCGTGGAGCGACTATACCGAAGGGCATGAAATAGAACCTACCATCGAAAACGGTGACCGCGAACTGCGTACCACTTTAAAGTATGCGGCAGAATTCAAAGGCGAACAGGCGGACGAGCGTGGCTTAACCTTACCTTTAATGCTTTTCCGTTTGCGAAAAGAAGCCCGTTTCCTGGAAAAGACGAAGATGGATGTATCTGCTTGTCAACGTTCGCTCGATAAGGCAGCGTTGTTGATTAGCCAGGGACGTTATCCGGTGGCGATAGGTTTGTTGTCACAAATAGAAAATGATGTCAAGACAGCCAAATCCGCTTTGGCGGTTGAGATGATGCGTTTGCGTGAGTCGGACATGAAGATTCAGGGAAAGCGAAAATCAGGTGGTTACAATGCCGAAGAAACGCTTTCTATCTCTTTGCCCAAAGAATTGGTTTCCAAACTGCAAATGAATAACTATGTAGGGTATCTCTATTTTGAATACCTGGACAAAGGAAATGAATCTCTTTTTATACGTTCGTCCACACAGCGCGAACCGAAAGAACCGTTTAAAATTGTATCCCGGATACGTACCGACAATACAGGCGAATGGAAAAGTGCAAAAGTGGAACTGTATAAAGATAATATCGTAAATGGATTCAATATGCCTACGTTCTATTTAAAAGGAAATGTCGTTGTCCGTAATTTGTCATTGGGCTATACCATCTACACTGTCAAATAAATGTATTGATGAAGAGTTTGAAAAATTGGTTATTAGTTTTATCCGTATTATCTTGTTTCGGGTGTTCCTCGCCGGTTCATGAAGACGGCAGGGGATGTGCTTTCGTATCCGATAGTATCCAATACAGGGTTGAGTTTATGTCGGAGGGATGCGTGCGGATTCTGTCTTTTCCCGAAGGTGATACGCTGGTAACAAAAAGATTGGTTGTCGATTCGCAAAAACCGGCATTCAAAGATTATAAATGGAAAGATACAGGGCAGCAACTGATCTTTTCTACCCGTGAGCTTTCCGTTGCTTTTGATAAAGAAGATGCGGCTTTCACTTTTCAGGAAGTATCGACAGGAAAGTTATTACTGAAAGAGAAAGAAGCTAAAAAGGCACGGCACTTCAAACGTTCGGTTGCCGGAGGTGAGCAATGCCTCGAAGTAACCCAACGCTTTGTTCCTACTGACGATGAGGCTATTTACGGTCTGGGGCAGTATCAGAACGGAATCATGAACTATCGTGGAAAATCCGTACTTCTATTACAGGCTAATATGGATATAGTCAATCCGTTCCTTATCTCGACTAACGGATATGGTATCTTATGGGATAATTATTCTTCAACAAAGTTTGAAGATACGGAGGAAGGATACTCATTTACTTCCGAGGTAGGCGATGCCTCCGACTATTATTTTGTATATGGCAAGAATATGGACGAAGTCGTTGCCGGTTATCGGGAATTGACGGGAGACGTGCCGATGTTCGGGAAGTGGGTATATGGTTTCTGGCAGTCCAAAGAACGCTATAAATCGTTCGATGAGTTGAAAGCCGTTGTAAAGGAGTATCGTAAACGGGGGATTCCGTTGGATAACATTGTGCAGGACTGGGAATATTGGGGAGATAAACCCCATTGGAACAGTCTGACTTTCCATCCGGCGAACTTCGATCATCCCCGGCAAGTCATTGAAGAACTGCATCAGCAGGATCATGTTCACTTTATGCTTTCCGTATGGCCCGGATTCGGACCGGAAACAGCTGTTTATCAGTCACTCGATTCTATCGGTGCCTTATTTAGCGAACCTACATGGGCAGGCTATAAAGTCTTTGATGCTTACAATCCTGCCGCACGGGATATCTTTTGGCAATATCTCAAGAAAGGACTCTATGATATGGGTGTGGATGCCTGGTGGATGGATGCGACAGAGCCTTCCTTCCGTGACGGATTCACACAGTTGAAGCAGGAAGAGAGGACGAAATCAGCCGGAAATACTTATCTGGGTAGTTTCCACCGTTATCTGAATACCTATTCTTTGGAGATGCTGAAGGACTTTTATCAACGTCTTCGGGCCGAAAGCGATCAGAAGCGCATATTTATCTTAACCCGTTCCGCCTTTGCTTCACAACAGCATTATGGTACGGCGGTATGGTCGGGTGATGTCTCGGCTTCATGGGAGAATATGCATAAACAACTGGTTGCCGGTTTGAACTTATCCATGTCCGGTATTCCATATTGGACTTCCGATACAGGAGGATTCTTTGTCACAGAACGTGATGCAAAATATCCTGATGGGTTGAAAAGCAATGATTATAAAGAGTTATATTCCCGTTGGTTCCAGTTCAGTGCATTTACTCCTGTCTTCCGTGCTCACGGTACGAATGTGCCGCGTGAAGTTTGGCAATTCGGTGAAAAGGGGACACCATTCTATGATAATCAGGTGAAATATATCCATCTGCGTTACCGTCTGTTGCCTTACATTTACTCGATGTCCCACCAAGTCACAGCCAACAATTATACCCTGTTGAGAGGCTTGGCAATGGATTTCACCACAGATACCCGGACTTTTGATATTGATAACGCCTATATGTTCGGCACCTCTTTATTGGTACGCCCGGTATTTCATCCGCAATCGGAAGAAAAGAACATCAGTGTCTATCTGCCGGAACACAACGGCGGATATTGGTACGATTTTTGGACCGGAAAGGCCTTTGAAGGAGGAAGAGAACAAATGCAGGCAAACACCCTCGACATCCTTCCCCTGTATGTAAAAGCCGGTTCTATCTTACCTTTGGCAGAAGTAAAACAATATGCGATGGAATACCCCGACCGTGAATTGGAACTGCGTATTTACGGAGGAGCGGACGCTTTTTTCTTATGGTATGAGGACGAAGGCGACTCCTACCGCTATGAAGACGGAGTATGTTCCAAAGTACCGATGCAATGGAAAGATTCGGAACGGACATTGACGATCGGGCTGCGTGAAGGAAGTTATCCCGGTATGCCGGAACAAGTAAAAATGCGTGTGAAGTTATATCTGCCTGACGGTGCTGCTCTTGAGAGTAAAGAGTGTGTCTACACAGGCAGAGAGGTAAAAATAAAGTTTTAATTAGATGCATACATAGATTATGAAGAAGTTATTCTATATCTTTATTCTATTGTTTATTGTGGGATGGGCGCAGGCACAGCAACGCGTGGTATACACCATCAACGACGGATGGAAATTTACAAAAGGATCTCCGTTTGAAGCACAAATGACTGGCTGTGACGACTCTTCATGGGAGACGGTCAATATACCTCATACCTGGAATGATAAAGATGCAGACGATGAAACTCCGGGATTCTATCGGGGGCCGGTCTGGTATCGAAAACAGTTGTTTATAGACAAAAGCCAGGAGGGACGTCGGGCAGTGATCTACTTTGAAGGAGCCAATCAGGAAGTACGATTCTACCTGAACGGCCAGTTCGTTGGAGAGCACA
The DNA here is from genome assembly GCF_014287315.1 of Bacteroides sp. NSJ-39. Taxonomy (NCBI): domain Bacteria; kingdom Pseudomonadati; phylum Bacteroidota; class Bacteroidia; order Bacteroidales; family Bacteroidaceae; genus Bacteroides; species Bacteroides sp. NSJ-39. The sequence goes on from NZ_JACOOB010000002.1 coordinate 354,161, forward strand.
AAGGAGGGTATACCCGCTTCTGTTTTGACATCACTCCCCATTTGCGTTATGGACAGGAAAACCTGTTTGCCATTTATGTAAACAATGTCTATAATCCGAATATCCCCCCCTTATCTGCCGATTTTACTTTCTTTGGCGGTATCTACCGGGACGTCTATTTGCAGTTTATGAATCCGGTACACATTGCAACGAATGATTACGCTTCGTCAGGAGTTTATATCCGTACCCCCGAAGTGAATAACTCCGCTGCTTCGGTAGAAATCACTACGCTACTTACAAACGATATGCCCCAGCCTACGGAAATCAGGGTAGAAAATATAATCTGTGATGCGGATGGCAAGGAAGTGAAAAAGACGCAGGCAGAAGTAAAACTGGCAGCCGGCGAGACGAAGACGGACATCTCCAAAAAGATAAAAATAGATTCCCCTCGTCTATGGGATATAGACGATCCTTATCGTTATATGGTATATACCCGTATTCTTGATAAAAGAAAGGGTACTTTGCTGGATGAAGTGGTGAATCCGTTAGGTTTGCGCTGGTTCAAGTTTGATTCGGAAAAAGGTTTTTTCCTGAATGGCAAAGGACGCAAACTGATCGGGACTGCCCGCCATCAGGATTATTTTCAGAAAGGAAATGCTTTGCGTGACGAATTGCACGTACAGGATGTATTGCTATTGAAGGAGATGGGAGGAAACTACCTGCGTGTATCACACTATCCCCAAGATCCTGTTATCATGGAAATGTGTGATAAATTGGGCATTGTGACTTCGGTTGAAATTCCCGTCGTTAATGCTGTTACAGAAACCGAAGAGTTCCTGCATAATTCTGTTGAGATGGCGAAAGAGATGGTACGTCAGGATTTCAACCGTCCTTCTGTAATGATTTGGGGGTATATGAATGAGATTTTTCTGCGTCGTCCCTATACCGAAGGCAAACAGTTGGAAGATTACTACCGTTTCACGGAAAAAGTAGCCCGTGCCTTGGAGGCGACTATCCGTGAGGAAGATCCTTCAAGATATACGATGATGGCTTATCACAATATGCCTCAATACTACGAAGATGCTCATCTCACCGAAATCCCGATGATTCAGGGATGGAACTTGTATCAAGGTTGGTATGAACCGGATATCAATGAGTTCCAGCGTTTGCTCGACCGAGCCCATAAAGCATACAAAGGGAAAGTGCTGATGATAACGGAATATGGGCCAGGGGTAGATCCGAGAGTTCATTCGTACCAGCCGGAACGTTTCGACTTCTCGCAGGAATATGGACTGGTATATCATAAACATTACCTCAATGAAATGATGAAACGTCCGTTTATAGCCGGTTCCAGTCTGTGGAATCTGAATGATTTTTATTCCGAATCCCGTGTAGATGCTGTTCCTCATGTAAACAATAAAGGCGTTGTCGGATTAAACAGAGAGAAGAAAGATGTTTATTGGTTCTATAAGACAGCCTTGTCACGTCGTCCGATACTTGTCATTGGTAATCGGGAGTGGAAAAGCCGTGGGGGAGTGGTGAATACGGCACAGAAAGAATGTATCCAATCCGTCCCTGTATTCTCTAATGCGGAAGAAGTAGAGCTGTTTGTGAATAACAAGAGTCTGGGAAAGAAAAAGATAGAAAATAATTATGCTTTGTTTGATGTACCGTTTGTGGGTGGAGAGAATCTGCTGGAAGCTGTTGCTGTGACTGGGGATAATAAGTTGCGTGATATGCTTCGGATTCAGTTCCAGTTAGTAGGCTCGCAGTTGAAAGACGAAGCTGTGCCATTCACGGAAATAAATGTAATGTTAGGTTCTCCGAGATATTTTGAAGACCGTGCGGCAAACGTAGCATGGATTCCCGAACAGGAATATAAGCCCGGTAGTTGGGGATTTATCGGCGGAACATCTTATCGTCGTAAAACAGGATTCGGCACCATGCTTGGTTCGGATATCGATATTCACGGAACGGACATGAATCCAATCTTCCAGACTCAACGTGTTGGAATAAAATCTTTTAAGGCTGATGTACCAGATGGAGAATATTCCGTATATTTGCACTGGGCAGAGTTGGAGTCGGACAAAGAAAGAGAAGCATTGGTCTATAATCTGGGAGCTGACTCGGAACAAACATTTGCCGGAAATCGCAGCTTTGGTATTTCAATCAATGGAACAACCGTTTCAGATGATTTCAACGTAGCCCGTGATTACGGATATGCCCGTGCTGTTATCAAAAAGTTTGTAATAACAGTAAAGGATGGAAAAGGAGTAAGTGTCGACTTTCATAAAAAAGAAGGAGAACCTATTCTGAATGCTATCCGTATTTATAGAAACTATTAATCATAAACACTGTTCGTATGCTTAGGTCTATTTATTTACTGTCTTTTTTCCTCCTGCAATCCCTGTTTGCTTTTGCGGGAAATGTAAAGGAAGATGTTCCATCCACTTTTGATTTGTATGTATGCATCGGTCAATCCAACATGGCGGGGCGTGCAACATTGACTCCGGAGGTCATGGATACGCTGCAAAATGTATATCTATTGAATGATAAGGGGAATTTTGAACCGGCAGTAAATCCTCTCAATCGTTATTCGACAGTCCGTAAAGACCTGTCGATGCAACGCTTGGGACCGGCTTATGGTTTTGCCAAAGAAATGACGCGGAAAACGAAACGCCCTCTCGGACTGGTAGTAAATGCGCGTGGTGGTTCTTCTATCAACTCTTGGCTAAAAGGCAGTAAAGATGGATATTATGAAGAAGCCCTCTCCCGGATTCGGATTGCAATGAAACAGGGAGGCGTTTTGAAAGCGATCCTTTGGCATCAGGGAGAAGCCGATTGTTCCAATCCGGAAGCGTATAAACAAAAACTGATTTCTTTGGTGAAAGATCTGCGGGAAGATTTAAACATGCCAGATCTGCCGGTTGTTGTCGGACAGATTTCTCAATGGAACTGGACGAAGAGAGAAGCGGGTACTGTTCCCTTCAATCAGATGATTAAAAAAGTATCTTCATTTATCCCTCATTGCGATTGGGTATCGTCGAAAGGATTGGGATGGTATAAAGATGAGAAGGATCCTCATTTTAATACAGAAGCCCAATTATTGTTAGGAAAACGTTATGCGGAAAAGGTATGGAAGTTCTATAAGCATAAATAAGGTCAATCGGGAATCTCTGTTGGTTGCACTATATGAATAAACGTGAGATTGCTGATTGATGTAGAAAAAATAGTGACGGTATATGTTCAGGATACTAACGGTATCGCTGTCATATACCGTCACTATTTTTTTTATGTAGAATGGCTTATTTATGGCAGCCTTTTTAATTCCCTCAATGAACTTTTTATGTCCCATCTTAGGTTGTGAATAACTAAATACTGCCTTGTTGATAGAAAAGGGAGATATTAGGTTAATTGGTTTATTATAAACCAATTAACCTGTTAATAACTTTGTTAATATCCTTGTTGATAACTGAAATGAGGTTGTGAATAAAGTCAGTAAACGAAGAGTTGTCATAAAAAAGAAGAACCGCATTTCTGCGATTCTTCTTATCTTTAGTTGCGGAGATCCGACTCGAACGAATGACCTTTGGGTTATGAGCCCAACGAGCTACCAACTGCTCCACTCCGCGATGTTTAACGGGTGCAAAGGTACGGCTTTTTTTGAAACAAACAAATAATTTGCTGAATATTTTTCGAGTAAATCATCATTTTTTTCTTATTTAGTTGAGAATGAATGAAATAATGATGAAACTTTTTCTTAGCACCTATTAATATACAAATGTTAATATTCTCTCTATTTTCTTGTATGGTCTAAAGAAAAGAATTACTTTTGCTCAAAAGTATTGTGTTTCAATGATTTATAACTTTGGTTCTTAAACGTTGTTCTTAAATAGCCTTGTTTGAACGACACAAAGATAGGATTAATTATGTATAAGGCATAATTTTGAGATTAGAATTTTAGTCCGCATTTAGATGTGACAATTCATATTTAGATAAAAAAAGCCAGCTATCAATTTCGATAACTGGCTTTTAATTTTACTCATCAGTAGAAGCACTTTGAGATTGTGTGAACTGCTCGTAGAAATTGTTGAGAAGGCGATTTATAATGGTCTCTTTGGTATCTCCACCTCGCTGTCCTTTGGCTTTCTCTATCTGTTCTGCTTTCTCTTTGTTCAAACTTGAAAAGAACTTGAACAGATTGTCAATCGTAGCACCTTTTTGGTCATCGTCTGCTTCATCGTACTGATAGATAATCCAATCAATGAGAATTCTACTTTTGAGAATCTCTTTAGAGAGGTGTTCTGCTACTGCTTTTAATAATCTTCTCCCCCTTTCCAATCCATTAGTTTTCCGTAATTTGTCACTTATCTTACCCGCCATTGCATCTGCCATTATCTCTTTAGTAATACCCGCTTTAAACGTTCCCCATTTGGAAGCAGTGGGTAATGGATAACCTTGTTCAGTAAGCTCCACGATAAAATCAAGTAGCGGAAGCTCCTCTTTGCACGCCATTTTAGCTCCCTTAGGAAAGTCGCCCCCCTTCCAAGGATTTGTACAAATGTTAATCTCCGAAAACATTCTCGAGACTGCAATTTCTTCATTCAAAGCATAGATAAGATAGAACTCACCTTTGTACTTCTCTTCATCTTTTAACTCCTTGTTAGCTTCCAGAAGATTTAGATGAGCTTTGTAACGGTGGTTTGCATCCACTAACACAACATACCGGGCTGCATCAGCTCCGCTAATGATTTCTCCCGTTTCAAAATCTACAATCTCCAATCCGGCTTCTATAACTTTCTTTGCATCCACTATGATAGCGGGAACTAACATTCCATTTGCCTTCATGGACTTCATTTTGGCTTTAACCACCTTTTCGTCAAAGTTACGATTACCTGATAGCCTAGCTATCTTGATTCCCTTACTTGCTAGCACTGCCAACGTTAAAACTTGGAGTGCTAATTCATTTTTTTTATTCATTATTAAAAATGAGACTGCCCAGTAGAAACATTATCTACTTTCGTTCCTTTCTGGTGGCAAAATTACAATGGAAATTATGAATAAAGGCAATGTTTTGAGAGGTGGTAAGAGGGGTAAAAACAGCCCAATAAATTTACCCCTCCTTGATGAATCATTTATAAAATTTGTTAGCTCTAAGAATTTCATAATCTTTGTAAGATTTTATCTGGTCTTTTATGAAGTTAGGACACAGCTTGCTATTTTTCTCATCAACTCCCGTATACCGTTTGTCTTTGGATAGGTTGGTCAAATAAACAAGTCTTGAAATTAATAGTGTCTTATTCAAAGAAACTGTACTATATGCTTTTGCAGATTTACTTGTATTTGTTTTGGGCAATAGTTTAAAGAAACTCTTCAATAATTTATAGAACATTGCTACTAGAATAGTTTTATATTCTGTGTCTTTGCCTTTTCTATCTATTCCTTGTGTATCAAATCTTGTTGGCTTATCATTACTGAAATAGTCCTTCCCTGCTTCATATACAAGATAAATGTAAGCTAATGATATAGGGTCGTCGATTTCTATGGAGCGATGTTTTTCCTGTAATTTTAATGTTAGTGTCATTGGTTTTATAAAAGATAATATACAGCCACTATTACCAATATTCTTCCCAAGCTGTTGCATGAGTTTCTCCACTAATACCCTTGAAGTTTCTTTAACCTTAATTCCTTCCAAGCAACTTCCATAAATGTAATCAGAGACGAACAATAATAGATACCAGAATTTTTCTCTATCTATATCCAATGCTTCCAAAGTATTTTGTATATCCTCATACTGTATATATTTCTCAAATGTATAGTGAGCATTAAGCACTTTTGCATTGTACCGTTTCTTAAATTCTTGTGTTACAGTTGTACCCATGAATACGTACTTTGTTTCTTCTTCTTCTTCTGCTGCTGCTTGTTGTTCTGTTGCTACTTCTGTTTCATTTGTCTCTGCTTTATCCTCTATCTCCTTTTTGACCCTTATGAAATCATAGTCAGGGTGACATTTACAACCCAACATTTCTACATATTCTAGCAAATCATCTTCTTCTTTTACATATTTGTCTAATGTAAACTTATCTATTGGCTTTATATCTTCCATATCTCTAATCTTAAATTATGCCTTAAAGATAGAAAGAATTAGATAAAAAAATAAGGCAGTAAATGAAAATTCACTTACTACCTACAAAATTGTTTATGAACTATTGTATAATTGAAATTAACGATTGAATAAAGTATTTATTTTGTCTTTAAGTTTGTTGTACTTCTGTTGAAAATCTTGTTCTTGTTTTTTAAATTTCTTTTCATACATTTCAGAAGCTTGCTCATAGCCTTTTTTTACTCCCTCTGTTTTCCCTACAGACTTTCCCGCTTTAAATCCCACAGCACCTACAATTGCTGTTCCTATTGCTATAGCATATTTGCTACCATGTTTTATTATATGCCCTCCCACTTGAGCTACTACTTTATCTATCATATTGTTAAATATTAGAAACCGTATTGATTCTTATTGCTATCTATAATTATTTGAAATTCATCAGAGATAAATTCTCTTTTTATTCGTTCTATAAAATCTACATCATTGATAATTCTGTAAATAGCAACAAGACTACCTCCTATATCTAGTTTATTATAATTTTCTGTCAATATTGAAAATAAGATATTACTGGAGGTAGCTATTGAATTAGAATATAATAGTATTTTACGGGTCTTTACCTCGTATAAGTCAGATTTAACATCTTGAGGCTGACACAACTTATGAATACTCGCAATAACCCAATTTAGTAAAATAGATAGAGTAGCTTGTTTCCCTACGGCTTCTAAATTTTGAATATCAAAACCATATGTCGATAATTCTTTAGCTAAATTAGGTGATAATCTGGATATACAAGGAAGTGGTAGGCTTTGGGTTGATTTTATATCGGTTCTTAAATGCACAAATTCTTTTAAGAAAGCTGTTGCGAGTGCTAATTTTCCTTCTTTACCTTCATTCAGGCTACGATTAACGGAATATTCTAGAATTTTTTCATTTGATGCTCTATTTAATATTTTATCTCGTGCAGCACCTGTTTGTATATACCCTGTTTTTATATGAAAAGATTGTAAATCCCATGTTGTTAAAGTGCTTGTTAAAATATTCATCGTTCCCCAATACCAGCCTAACAGAGGGTCATGTCCTAATGTTTTGTAGCGATGTTGAGTTCCATGCAATCCTAGACTAAAATTAGGACTACCATAATTGGCATCAAAAGGAACTGGATTATTTTTAATATCCTCTATAGAAGGATGATACCAACGATGAAATCTATTCGAATGTTCTTTTGTATGTCCCCATGTGTTGTTTGCAGCATCTTTATCATTTAATCTCTCTTTAAAATCCGTTAGCAAATATTGACGTGATATTTGTAAAGCTATTGCGAAAGCTAAAAACATCCAATCAGTTTTATTAAATGAAGTAATATCATTGAATCGCTTGTCTATATTACCCTGTATAATTTTAACATTATGAGTTATGTTAATCATACGTTTAGTTTCAGTGATAACATTGTCTAACTCACTAAAATCATTCATAATATCTTTCAGTAGTATATCCCTATCGTTTACCATATGCTAAATTGATAAATTACTTTACAAAGGTAAAACATAAAATAATAAAAAGAAATATTTTCTACAAATAAATCAGAAAACGAATAAATAGAAATGCTTGATATTACCATTACTGTAGTTTGTTTATATGATTATATCCTGCACTCCTTCTCATATTTCCAATTACCCAATATAAACGAAATTATAAATATTGAGCATATCTCTGTTCTAAAATCTATTTTATTTGCTACCTCAAATCAAATCCTTTTGAAGAGATACGCACATATATTCCAATAATTCAGAATGTATATCTTGCATAAGAATAAGCATAAACTGGTTAAGAAGAGAAGTAAGTGAACTAAAAAGGCAACAAGTGAATATTACTTCTTTTCCCCTGCTGTTGCATATTTAATTGGAGCCTTAGAAATGCAGAAATTCGGCTTCCTATTTTGATTATTGTTTATTTGAAACAGTAAATATAAGAAATCCAAGGGATTAATAATAAAGCAAATAATAGTAGCCAAGACACATCCTTCCATTCTTTATTTATTAGTTTATAAGTAAATGTAGGAATGAGAATTATCATGCCAACCATGAAAATCCAATTTTCAAGATTGTTTATGTAATCAAGTCTTTCTTTGTAAACTAAGCAATATAAACGGCTAAACCTATCTTGCTCACTTATCAAACTATGGATAAATGCCCTAATTAAACTGAATATCATCGCTACTAATATGGGGTATTCTATTTGCTTTAAGTATCTCATATCTTTAATAATCTAAAAATCAATTCACTTACTACTTCCGTATTGCCAATATATACAAGGCACTTAGGTACTGCAAATAGCAAAAACAATAAAGTTGCTTGCATCCAGTTTCTTTTGTATAAATGCCAGATTGTAATCAGTGTGATTATACAGCCAATAATCCACCATACCAACTCGTATTCCTCAAATAAATAATCGTGATAGTTGGGTAATGGTTTATTAGTAAGTACCCAAGCACATACTATCCAAACAATATAAATAAATTTCCAATCTATAAGGTATTTGACAATATCAAGCTTCATTAATTAACTTTTTTGTAATTAAATAAAATCCTTTGCAAATATAACCATAGCCAATATCCCTATTGGATTGGCTTTATATCAATAAACCAATGTTTTGTGATTACAGAACCTATTATTTCTTCTATTTTGTTTTCCGTTAATTCTCCTGCTTCTTGTTTAACTAGAAGTTCTTCTAATAAATTATCATAATCTTCGTTAGTCATATACATTAAGCTTCCTTCCTCCCATAGTCCTAATTCAAATATTCTTATTGGAATACATATAGACAATATATCTTTATCTGGGCATAAACCTTTGTAAAAAGAATACAAGCTGATATTCTCATCTGTTTTTATACATAAAGCACGATGTTTTATTACAATGGCATTACCATGTTGCTTTATCAACACATTTATTTTATGGAAAAATTCTTGTTTATCAAGAGTATAATATATTTCCTTAAAATCTTTAGGAATCCAATCATATAAACAGTTTCCATATATATCTTCTTCCAATTCTTCTATAGAGTTATATTGGTCTATATATGGCTTATCCTTAGCTGTTCTATTTCTAAATATTTCAAGATAATAGGTCAGCATATCATCATCAGATAAGCTGAAATTATGAGGAATACCGTTTGGGGGACAAGTAGCTTTTACCCATGTTGGTTTGGGCATTCCATCATAGGAATATGTGGAATATGGCATTGCACTAATCGTTATCATATCGTTTAATGCTACATTTTGATTTCAATATGTTAATCCTACTCTGTAAAACAGCATCTTCACCACTAATTCTTAGAATCATTTTCACTACATTTAGGATATTCATATTGTTTTATTTCTCCCATGTCTCTTGTATATTATGCTATGAAGATAATGATTATTCTTCAATGATATTATCTACTATCTTCTTAAATACAACACCTACTATTAATCTGTCACTTGCAAAAATATCATATCATTACCAAGTTCCATAACCAATAATAGCCTTTTTGCTTCCTTTCTCAAATTCAATAGAGAAAGTCATATCTTCTTCATTATCTTCCCCTTTAGGGGCAGGCAGACCATTTCCCCACATTTTACTATATGAATATACGTTATCACGTTTAGACCAGTCAGATTGTTCTACTGCAATCAAACTATCAAGTTTTTGGTAAAAAGCAGCAGAAGGAGTTTCTTTAAATTCAATTATTAATTGGTCATTATAATCTCCTTGAAAAGATGTTCTTCCTTTAGTATATTCTACAATTTTAAAATTAGGGTATTTTACTCCAGTTATCTTTTCTATGGTATCTTTATTTGTAAATCTGTATTTTCGTTGGTAGCTATCATAAGCATACAATCCAAGAACAAATAATACAATATAAATCATCAAAAATATAGGTGAGATAAGTAATAAAGTTACTCTTAATTTCTTACCTATTAATTTCCATTTCCATGTGAGATAATAGAATAAGGGAGACAGGGTAAGCCAACTAATCAAGCTGATTATCCATTGAAGTATTTTAAATAATATATTTTTCATTAGTTCTTTAGCATATAATTAAAACCTATCTATATATTATTTACCACTAACTCATTCTAATGAACTTATAAAACAGTCCTCTCACAAATCTTTGAATCCCATAAACAATAGCTCCCCAAAATAAGAATCCAATACCTATAGAATCACTTAAAAGCAGAGATAAACACGTTAATACAATCCCACACATACACCATATTCCACCATATAAAATATCACTAGGAGCATTTGCGATACGCAGTTCTCTTTTAGCTTTCTTGTCACTTTTAATTTGTAGTAATGATACTATAATTGAATTTCTTTGAGATTCATCAAGTCCTTTTGATTCTAATATATGGTCTACTTCGTTTACGTCTTTTTTTTGTTTTATAACTAGCTTATATGCTTCTGTATAGGCTGAATCAATAACATCTTCTGTTGTTTGCTCACTAATTTCATTCTTTCCCTTTCTTATAAAAAACAGAAAAGGATTGCAGTGATTACTATTGCTAAAATTGCTTCCATGATATTCTATTACTAAGAATTATACAATCTATTACTTCCATATTAATAAAAGAAAGCTAACTACGAATGAACTCCAAATGCTGCCTTTCTTATTATTCATTATCACGTTTGGCATTAAAACCCTTTATAATGATTCGTTCTCTTGAACTCTGCATTGTAGGATTCTCTTTTAAAGTATTAAATTTATCTTTTAAATATTGATGTGTCCAAAAGAAATTGTCCAAATTACTTCGTAGATATTCTTGAATTGAAGGTATTTCATGTACAAATGGTAGATAATGCTTGCAATATACAGTTATAGTATTCTCTTCATTATTAATAAAATATGCTAAAGTAACACGTCCGTCCATATTAGTTTGATTTATAGCATCTTTCAGGATATTTATATCAGGGTCATTTAAAGAAAGACTTCCAAAGTTAGACCAGATTATGATAAAAGCGGTTCGATTATCTGCATTAATAAAAAAGTCCTCATTTTGATATTTAAAACAGATGTCATTATCATCATCAACTTCTGGCTGACAACCAATTTCTTTTAAAATATTGGTAACCAAATCTCTCGTTCTGTTATTTGATGTGTTCATAACCGTATCTACAATCTTACTTATTTCAGAATGATTAGCTTGTTTTTGGTCATTTCCAGTGGCGAATTCAATATTCTTTGTTTCATGATGTTTTATCTTTCTATTCCAAAATTTCTCCTTAACCAATTGTAATATTCTATCAAAGTGCGCAATCACTAAATAGAGAAAAACCAAAAAACTTAGATAAGGAATAATAGATACATAATCCCAAAAAGTTACTGCTCCAATAAAAGAAAGAAGTATAAGGACTATAACAATTAGCGCGATATATCGATACAAAGCTTTCTTAACTTCATATTTAATAGTACCTTGTTCCGTACTTGAAGTATCAAATATATAATTAGGACAAGGACTATCATCGGTTGGCCGATAATGCTCACAATGAACTCCATCTCCAATACATGTACTACATTGAGACATTTTTGTCATTTCAATTCTGTTTTAAATTTACTATTATTTTCTTAAACACATCACCTCCATCAGACCGTCACTTATTAAGAGGTTATTCTCTACAAATATCAGATATAATAATATCTTCTATTTAACTTTCAGTACTCTTTCGCTTTTTCAGTTCTTGAATATACTCCAGTTCGCCTTTGGCATATTCCTTATTTGCATCTTCATTCAACATTTCCTTAAACGCTTCCTCTGCATCATCCAACCGTCCCATGTCAACAAAGGTGTATGCTCTTCTCCTACGCAAAAAATTGTGATAATATATAACACTATCCGTAATCTCATTTTCTTTTAATTGTGCCAATTGATTAAGTTCACCATGAATAGTGTAAATTGCCCTTATATCTCTACTGTTTGCTAAACAGTTTATGTATTCAATGTTGTATGTAATGTTATTTAACGGACGAACTATTTCCAGATAAAAAAGGGCTTTCTCATATAAACACATTTCTGCATAGCAATATCCTATAATGTAACAGGTTTGGTAAAACATCCTTTTGTCCTCATCTGTAATATCGCTCCTTAACCAACTTTCCCGCAAAGCATGGTATACGTTCTCCAAATATACAATTGCATCCCAATATCTATTTTCTTTTAAAACTTCATTCCCCCAATAAAAATCCTTTCCAATAGTGGGTATCATTTGAGATATAATGCAATGTTCATTAAACTCTAATTCTTCTCCATTGTTAAATTTTTCAATTGTTCTATCATGAATAGCCTTATACTCCTCTATTCTTTGTTCTGGACTTGTATTGTCATAGGCAAACAAAACACTTAATGTTTGAGGTTGATTCGCAGTTCTAATATATGTTTTATCTCCTTCATGGCTAAATGTTGGCAGCATAATAGATGCACGAATAAACCATGTCTCTTTTCCACCGCCACATCCTCTTAAATGTACAATGATAGTGTCATTCACTCTGCCAATAGATTTATCATCATCTTCCTGTTTGGCATAACCCTTTCTATAGGAAATAGACAAGACAACATTTTCACTAAATCTATAGCCTATATCTCCATTATCATGTTTGATAAGGACTGCATTACATAAATCAAAGTTCCAGATTTCATTTCTGTCAACAATAAGCCTTCCTTTTTTCTCACGTATGTTATCTGTAACAATATATAAATCAGAAACTTCTTCTTGCCTTATATCAAAAGTCCTATTAAGTAATACGCCTAAAGTCACTTTCTCATTAGGAGTGGCACGTAATTGATACTTTTCATTTTGGTGTTGAAACCTAAATTCATTTGACAGATACGTTTCATTCTCTAATCTATCAACCAAATCATCTTCTTCCTTATCTTTTGAGATATTCTTTACTTGGGGAGAAGTATTAAACATAGAACTAAAAAACTTCTTCATGATATTATTAATTAAATCCTTTTATAACTACCCTTTTGGCTTCATGTTTCTCTTGTTTGAAATTAAGACGTATAAACCGTTCTTTTAGTAAATCATGAGCCTTGAAACAATCATTGAGTATTGTTTTCAAATAATTTCCTCTGTTTGTTATTGAAGGAGTAAATACAATTATTGCCTTGCAATGTATTCCCATCTGGTTATTATCTTCATCAATGGAATAGACAGTGGAAACAATAGTATTTATATTATTCAAGTTTATTGCTTCCTTTAAATTCTCAACATTGGCATTATCCAAATCTACACATAGCCACCAAGTGTCCCAGAGAGTGACAAACTGATAATTGTTATCTGCATCTATAAAAAACTCCTCACCTTGGTATTTAAAACAGATTCTATCTTCATCATCAACTTCTGGTTGACAACCAATCTCCTTCAGCGTACTGATAACTAGATTTCGTGTCTTGTTATCTTCTGCATCAATTGCTTTATCAATAGCGACATTTGTTTTTGCATATTCAGACTGTTCCTTATCTTCCTCAAATGCAAATCCAATCCTGCCAAAGAAATAGGCGATAACTATTAGTATTAAGCCTAAAACTATCCAACCTTCCATATTGTATTTGTTTAGAAATTATGCGATAAACAGTTTCTTGAAAACACTACTATGCTATTCATCTTCCATCAATTTACTTATTATATTACTAAGACGAGTAATAAGTTTTTCTTTTGTAGAATGAGATGTCGTTTCTTCAAATGTAATAGGCTCTTGCGTCTCTGTTATCTCTTCTTTCGTATCATTATTTGATTCAACAATAGCTGATTGGGCTTGCTTACTCAATGGTTCAGGAGTAGGTTTGTAATATTTCTCAATTTCAGATTTAAGCTTTTCATCATCGCTAATTTCAGCGTTCACAGAATCTTTCTTGTTATCAAAACCTGTTGCAATTAGTGTAATCTTCACATCCTCTCCTAAACTATCATCGTCATATAGTCCCCAAATGACTTCAATGTTTGGGTCTAATTCCTCCATGAATGTATTCAATTCAGACAATTCATTAATAAGAATAGGATTCTCTTTACTGGAATAGATAATATATAATAGCTTTTGTGCTTTTTCTATATCATTATCATTCAATAAAGGAGAATTGAGAGCATCCAATATTGCATTTTGTATTCTATATTTTCCCTTGGCTCTACCCATTGCCATAATTGCACTTCCACCATCTTTCATTATGGTTTCAACATCGCAGAAGTCCCTGTTTATAGTTCCTTCAATGGTGATTATTTCTGCAATACTTTTGGTTGCAGTTGTTAGAATATCATCAGCTTTACAGAACGCTTCTTTAGCTGTAGTGATTCCATCAGCGTATATTTCTCTCAAACGTTCATTGTTGATAACCAACAATGCATCCACGTTTTCTTTCATCTCATTAACTCCCTTAATAGCTTTTACTATTTTAGGCTTCATTTCAAATTGAAACGGGATTGTAACGATTCCTATCGTCAATATTCCCATTTCTTTTGCAATATGAGCTATTATGGGTGCTGCCCCAGTACCCGTTCCACCACCCATTCCCGCTGTAATAAATACCATTTGAGTAGTATCATTAAAAAGAGCTTTTATCTGCTCAATGCTTGTTTCTGCTGCTGCACGTCCTTTTTCAGGATTACCACCTGCTCCTAGACCAGTGTCTCCTAACTGTATTTTAGTAGGTACATTGGAACGGCTTAGAGCTTGGCTGTCCGTATTGCATATAGCAAAAGAAACATCTTTAATTCCTTGACTGTACATATTCTTTACAGCATTTCCACCGCCACCACCTACACCTATTACTTTTATAATGTTGGAAGCCTGATTCTTGATTAAATCAAATTCAATTATACCATCCATGATTATTTTTCCATTATTTTATCAACAAATTCTCTGAATGCATCACCTGCCATTAGTCCACCACTTGCAGGCAATCCAGTCTTATTAATAGATACAATGATACTATACTTGGGATTATCAGTAGGGAAGTACCCGCAGAACTCAACTGCATACATATCCTTAGTACTATCCTCATTAGTAGATAATGAACTAGTTCCCTGCATACCTGCAACTAGTACCTTATCAGACTTGGCAGGTTGACCTAATCCGTCAGTAATATTAAATACTAGAGCTTTCTTCAAACTATCAATACTAACCCTACTTGCTATTTGTGGATTAATAACTACTACACTATCCTTATATAGTTGAGGCTGTATCATCTTCCCATCATTGGCGATAGCATTATAGAAGGTTAGTATTTGGATAGGTGATATTTGTTGATTATATCCAATACTTGACCATGCAAAATCACTCTTAGCCCAATTGTTATCTTTAGGAGTTACAAAGTATGCAGGATTTAGATTGGCTATTCCATTGATGCTATCCGGTTTACCATAGCTCATATTAGCAAGTAAATCGAAAAAGGTTTGAGGATTATCACCAAAAGCCTTCTCCATTGTCTTATAAGTAGCAATATTGGAACTAGCTGCCAATCCTTCTTGTATTGTAAGCTCACCATATCCCCCTCTATGCCAATTATGGTCTTTAAGCTCTCTGCCATGAATTTGGTAGATACCATTTCCTGTATCAACCTTATCACTCAACTTCACCTTACCAGTTTCTAAAGCTGCCAATAGTGATATTGGGTGCATCAGACCAGTAGACTGCCATACAGAGAAGTTCTCGCATGATTGGTAGTTCGCACTATCTTTCCTAGTAAGTCCAACTAAAGCCTTTATTTGACCTGTCTGAACTTCCATAACTATAACCTGCCCAGATTGGGCATTTATCTCTGATAACTTGCTTCCCAATATGGCAGTAGCATTAGTTTGTAATGTACTGTCAATAGCATTATCCCTAGTTCTATTTTCTTTATTTGTACAAGAATAAAATCCAGTACTCAATACAATCAATGCTATTAATATTCTAAATACTTTCATTCTCTATTCATTAAAATGATTTCACAAATAGGTGGTTAATCCAAACAATTCTTAAGGTGAGTCTAATTATTGATTTCACTTCATTTAATTCAATCACTTCAAAAGCATTTTATTACTATTAAGCACACATCGTAAATTAAATGCTTCACCACGTAATTTTATTATTTTTTCTTCTCATTCTTTTTTCTTGCCTTTCTCTTTCCATTCTATACTTTTCAATTCGTTCAAAATCTCTTTGGTCTCTCTGTTTTTTATACTCTTCCCATTCTTCTTTTCTCTTTCTATCTTCCTTTTCTTTTTTCTTCTTTTTAGTTTGTAAATGATTAGATAGTATTCTTCTCCGTAGCCATGAAATAATTGCTTTATGAAGACGATATGATATATAGAAAACTATAAGTGGAACAATAAGCCAAGCCCCGTCAGAAGAAGTGTTATATGCCAAGATTGTAAGTGTTGCAGTAATACTTGCTATTAAAATATAGCCTAAAACTTTTGCTGCCAAAAATAGTTTATATTGTTTTAGTATATCATTCTCTTTCTTGATTTTCGCAAGTTTCTCTTGTTCGATTCTTCTTTCTTCCTCTGCTCTTCTAGCTTCTTCTTGTCGTAGCCTTTCCTGCTCTATACGATATTGTTGCTGTCTTTTATACTCTTCCTCTATGCGTTGCTGCTCTTTCCGTTGTTGCTCAATCAACCATCTTTTCTCTTGTTCTTCCGCTTCGATTCTTTTACGTTCTATTCCTTCAAAATAGTTATTCAGTTCTTTAAGAGATTTAGGATAAAAAGATTCACTTTGCTCTTCATTTATCATAAAGGCAAACCTTTCTGTGCCATCTTGCTGTAAAGCGAATATGACATTATTAATAAATGAAGGATGAAACATAAATGATTGTTCCCTGAAAGAAACAACAAGAGATTTATTGGCAGGTATGTATTGCCATTTAGCATTGGTAACATTGCCATTTACTGACGCAATGAGAGAACCGTTTTCTTGAAAAACATACAATTCCTTATCTCCACAATCATTGAATATTAACCAAGACTTATTGCATAATATAGTCTTAACATCCAGTTCTTCACTGAATCTTTTATATCTATTAAAGCTATCCAGTAAGAATGTTTTCATATTACTCTGTCATGTTCTTGCTTAAAATAACCACATAAAAAATCCCACATTCCAGACCAACCAATATTGAGAATAATCATAGAAGCAATTCCTTCAATATTTTGTTGAGTTAACAAGTCTGGCAACCATTGTTTCATTGCACCTGCTATAACTTTGGCTTCTGCCATATATTGATAATTTTGCGGAACAATGTTATATACTTCATCCTTATAGGCGGTTTGTACTATATCATTGTAATGGGATAACAGGTAGTGACATCCAACATTCACTATATCAGAAATTGTATCATTCCCTCTAACCTGTCCTCCATTTCTATAACACAAATCATTATAAGATTCTACTGTTATCTGTTGCGCTTCTGCTAGTGTAATCATAAAGGATAGTATTCAATATTTGTCCTTTGAAATATCTGTTGGGCTATATTTACTCTATTCATGAAGTTGCCACCCATTTTACAAATCTGGAGTAATATAACTCTAACTTCATTTTTTACATCCCTATTAAGCTCTGATACAATCTGGAAAGCTTTAAAAGGATTTGTTTCTGTAGCTTGATTCCACAATATATTACCTGCAATTGCTCCAGAATCACTATCTGTATCATATCCTAACTCTTTTAGGACATAATCAACCACACAGTTATCCCTTTCCTCTACCATACTGCCATCTGCTGAAAGTATCAACTGGCATACAAGCTGTAAGATAGCAATTTTATCTTCAACCCTTAGTGAACTCATCATCCTTCTACTTCTTTCTTTTTCTGAATTAATGCTGTTCATTAATCCGCTATAATCTGTTGCCATATCCTTATAATTTTAATGTTTGTCCAATTTATTTTTTATGTAGGCATATAAGAAGAAACCTACAATAACAAGTATGACTATTATATGTAATGCCACACTACCGCTACTGTTAAAATCTGCATAGTCTGACATCTTACCTCTGCTTAATAAAATTATCAATGAATACATAATCTTAATTTTAATAGTTCTGTATGTTGTTACCATTCAACCTTTTTAAGCAAAGATGAATAATCATCCTACTCAAAAAATGATATTTCTATTTGCTGAATCTTGTTCTACTATCTGATAATAGAACTGAATAGGTAAATAAGTAGTATGTCTGCTTCTTATAGATATTGATTTATACTTCCCAATTCTCCCCAAGAAAGTAGTTAATCATAGTATTTAAAGTACTGGAGAACTGATAGCATATAATTGGTTGCTATAATACTTTATTTTGTCACAAATATAATAATCACTCAGTTTATTTACCCAAAAATTTTAAGATAAAAATGCCTAATCTCTGGATTTAGTGAAGATTTTAACTGTCTACATACTGTTTGAGAAGTAGGGACTAGTTGTAAATATGCCTGTTCCATAGTCTATCATTTATTGTATCTAGTTCCCAATAGATACAATTCTACATACAAAAAAGGTGTGGGAACTATCAGCATATCTGTCTCTAGGTATCGCCAAACACCCACACTACAAATACACACAAGTTGCCCACACCTAGACTATGATATTCTGTTAAATAACAGGTATATAGCCAAGTATGGGCGTTGTGCATATCCTCGTAGTGTAAAATTTTGGCGAAATTCAGAGACAAGGATAATGCAAAACGCCTTTCGTTAAATAAATATGTTATTCCATTACTGGAACGGCACAAATATACGAAAAGCGTTTGTATTATAACTAAACCTGTGTGTTAAAAACTAAGACAATCATAGGTATTTAATAATTCCTCTTGCCTTAATCCCAAGTATCTCTTAGTAATTGATACACTGGAATGATTGAATAGCTCCATGAGCTTAACAAGTGCAAGCTCTGAATTATCGTTATTCATGTTGTAGACCTGTCTGCCAAAGGTCTTTCTAAGAGAATGACACGAAAAATTGCCTATTTGTAGCCTGTATTTTTTCTTAATCTCCTTCAACATGACATTGATTCTCTGAACTGTGTACACTGTCCCCTTCTGACTTATCAATACAGGAGCATTTATACCAACTGGATTTATATGCTCATAACAATCTCTGATATGTTGTTGTAGCTGCATATTAATCCTAATTGTCCTTTGCTTCCCTGTTTTAATCTCTGTAATGGTGAACTCTTCTGCATCTAATATCTGATTCCACCTCAAAGCAAGAATATCAGAAATTCTTAGACCTGTGAAGCAACCCAAAGCGATAAGAAGTGACATCTTATAATTACTATCCCTTGCCAACTTTCTTATTAAGTTCATCGCTTCGCTCCATTGCAGATAATCTGCTGTTGTACTTGAATATTTAAGTGACATAACGTTCTGTTTTATAGTGAAACTAATAAAAGTGAATATTAATTTTGAGTTGGAATATCTAACTTACTGATTACTAGCTAAACATTCACTAATAACAGAAGTGAATGTTATACTACTGGCTATAGCTAATAAAGAGTACCTATATATAGTATATAGATACCCTTATTAGTTCTTCATGTACTACTTCACCGTAATAATCTTGTATATAGTCCAAATAATCATCAAGAAGAATACAATAGGTGAAATTGCACACATAACAAGTAACAAGATAGTCCAAGATATAACGACTAGTAACGCTTGTAACATAATCTTTTGAGTATTAATAGGTAATGAATAATCAAGGGACACCCTTATTATATGGATGCCCCTTTTAAGTACTCTGTAATACCACTAACTAAGAAACCACTGGTATTTGTCATCACCATGTAAAGCGGAACATATACCCGTTGCAAGTTCTGTAGCATTATAGGCTCTATCCAAGAATGAATCTATATAGCTACTCTTATTTGCACCTGTGAGCAAGTTGTAAAGTTTCCACATAGACAAATCATTTCCTAAGCTGCCAAAGTTCTCGTCATTGATATAAGCCCTAGCCACATTGTTAACCTGTGTATCAGTAAGCAACATTTTAGGTATATCTTTCTGATAGCCTTGCGGTAATGACTGATAAAGTCTCATTCTTCCAAGTAGTTGGCAGAACTGATGCTCTGTCATACTGGTATTGCCTAAAGACTGCATCAAATGTATGTGTTTGGCTGCATCGTATTTGTGGAACATTTCCAATACCGCTTGATATAAATCCCTTGTATTGGTAACTTCCAAGCAACTAAGATAACCGTCCGTAGATACACATAGATTTGTACAAACCTTACAAGTAAAGCCAATAAACACTTTAAACCGCTCTGCACCTTTCTTTGAATAAAGATTGGTATGGTTATAAGCTCTGACACCACCAATAGTAAGTGTTAGCCTGTTACCGTGCACTGTCTCATAGATAGTAGGAACTTCAATAACAAAAGCACATCTTTCGTAGTAGATAGTCTTGTCACTCTCTAATAACTGATTGGCTGGTTTGTGTATTGCTTCGGGAATCCTACCTTTGATTACATGAGAAACACGAATATCTGGCGATTCAATCTGTTCACCGCTAAAGAATGTATTGGTTGCATCCTGTACCGCTTCAATGAAAGCCACATGAGATAATGTAGCTTCGTTGTCCTTTGCGAATACGGGTATAATACAATCATTCCTTAGATGCTCCAAACTGGCTTCAATCGTATTGGCTTCAATGAATAGAGGTCGTTTCTGCTTAATAATTGGCTCTTCAATTATTACCGCTTCTTCTGCATATTCACCAAAGTTTCTACTAGTTCTCTGTACTGGCATAATCTGTAATGTTGATTCCATAATCTGTAATTTATTTAGTTAATATTAGAAATTCCTCTGTCTGAAAGCTAAGCAAGCCACAATCAGTATTAATAATCCAATAAAGAACTGTGGCATTAAGACTACTGGCACAATTAGAATTATTCCAAACGTCAATAAAATCTTTAAATTCTCCATACGCATAATAATAGATTAGTAAATAGTGTATTTAAGGACAAAATGAGGGCTTAACATGAAGTTCTTTCTTATCACTTATCTTTGTGCATCTTTATATGTAGACATATACAAATCATTGATAAGTCCGCACATTTCAGAAGTTCAAAAGGTTTGTGGGCTGAATAGCAATTCATGTTATCCTTTCATTTTTCCTAATGATTGGTGAGGGGTATTTTGGGTAACAGAAGGGGCTTGTGCACGATATACATCTGATACGCTCACTGACGAATCAAATATTTCACCTTATAGCTGCATAAAGTCTAAATAGAAACACTTCCTCAAGAAAAGGGTCGGGGGTATGAATTTAGAGTACTTATATTTTTGAGTTGGGGATATACATAAAAAGCCCCAAACCTGATTAATGGTTTGGAGCTTTATTGCTTACAAACTAACTACAGAATAATCTCATAAGGTATATCTTCCTTAACAGGTCGCTTTCTTCCTACTGTACCTGCTTGTATTGACTTCATAAAAGCGTGGATATTCTTGACATCTTTAAATCCATTCTCCTTATACTTCTTATAAATCATACATTCTCTGGATAATGGTTTGTTATTGCCTTCGTTGAACTCTATCATGTGGTCGAACATGGCAATTAGTTTCTTTACCTGTTTATCTTTAGGCTGGTCTATTATTAAGCCTTTGACCTTTAGAATCAGACAGTCACCAATTTCATCCAATAAATCCAAATCCTTTAACTGCTCTATGTACCTACCAATAGCATCATGTCCCATGTGAATACGCTTCTCCAATTTCCTTATGGATGATAATTTGATAACATAACTATGCGGCTCTGTTACACTGAATAGCTTTAATATGAATCCTCTTAGCTTCAAATCTAAAGTATTGTAAGTATCGTAGAACTCTCTGCCAATTCTTCTATAATTGCCTGGCTCTACTTGGTTGAATCTGTACATAGTCCAATGTCTGTCCTTCTGTTTGGAATCTATATCACGTATAACAACCTCGCCTGTAGCCCTTAATTTGTCATTGAAGGATAATGTACTCTTACTCTTCTTGTAATTATCCAGTTCTTCCCCTACAAACCCTGCAAGCTGTTTTAATGTAGTATTGGTTTCCAAAGAATCTTTATCTGCTGTTAATAGCAAGGTATAAGCCCTGTACACATCTGAACAGTTTAGATTCTGAATCAGATTATTACTCATTACTGTGTACTCCTTGAATGGAAGTTTCGTGTCTTTCATAAGGCAAACGCTCAATATGGTTAATCAAAATAATCTGATTGGTCTTTAACAAGAATCTCATTTTAGTGGAACTTAGTCTGTTCACTTTCCTTAGTTCGCTTAGTTTCTCATATAAATTATTATTATAATGCCACATATATTATTGATTTATATATCCTACTTATCCCACCTACTGAAAGTTCGTCAGAACTTTACAGTATGGCTGTATGGAGTGTAGTATCTAGGAGTGTAGACAGGGGGTGAATAAGCACGCTCCAAAAGGGGATTAAGCACACCGCTAAAGGGGGGAATAAGCACACCTTTATAATCTGGTAATATCAATACTTCAGCACATAACTTTGCTGTATTAGTAAGCACATTAGTAGATAGTGCTACTAATTAGATGATTAGTTGACAATGGTGTACTCTGTTTAATAGTTGAAAGTAGGTCTAGGACTTAAAACTGTTTCTGCTCCGGCTTATGATATGGCAGGTAGATTGTGTAGGTCTTGCCATGAACCATTTTGCGCTTTTTGATGTATCGGTCAGTAGCCCAAAGTCCAATGTGCAGCCTTGTGTCCTTGATACCGTGCTCTAGTGCCACTTTACGAATGTCTGCGTAGGTCAGTTCTTTCATTTGAAGTAGATTTAGGTTTGTAGTGGTGAATCTGGGTGACGAGAAACTCGGTCATTTCTGACTTTCAATCACATTGCAAAGGTATAAAGTCCCGACCGCATCACCAAACGACAAGTCGAAATTGTGGAATATTTGAGTTGAGGATGCAATAAAGCAAAAATTCTCCCCTTAACCGTAGCTGTTCGGGGAGAATATGATGTTCAGGCTTACCAGAAGCCTTGATTTCCAAAAAAGCTTGTCAGCCCTGATTCCTTTTATCCAATAAGGCTGTAGTGATTTCTTTTATATTGGTGAATCTTTCCTTATCCAACAAGCCTATTTCCAGTGCTTTATTGATAAACTGCATAATTGCATCCTTACTGATACCAATCTTAACACACTTGATAATCATTTCTCTAAAACAGTCATGTAAGTCTGACAGCTTCCAGACAGATAACTGTTTCACATATTGTTTTGCCACATCAGAATCAGAAGTGGAAGATTGGGAGAATTTTTCTATCTCGCTTATAAGAGACGTGATTTCATTGTCATAGCTACACAGTTTCCCATCCTTCAAGTGACCTACCTGTGATTGTAGTTCAACAGCTTTATTGATTTTAGACGCAAAAAATTGAGTGTCTAGCAAAGTATCGAAGGTGATATTATTAGTTGCATCGTTCGTAGGCTTCGCTTCATTAAGAGAATTTGTCTCCACCTTGCCCATACTAAAAATATCACCATCTAATTTTTTCTTAAAAGCGGTAGATACCTTTTGGGCTTTATCCTTATTGCTTAAATGGGAATATACTTTATCAATCATCTTTGTATCTTCATGTCCTGTTGCTATTATTATGGTTTCTTTAGGAATATCCCTTCTACACATTATAGTAATGAATGTATGTCTAGCCGTATGGGTATGGACTAATTCAAATAAAGGTTTTACTTGTTTGCCATCCTTATCTTCAAAAGTGATTGGAATATTTAAACCTGCTTCTTCTGCAATTATTCTTAACTCTGCATTTAGATTGGAGTTGCTTGGTTTATAATATTTCAGTTCGGTGTTTTGATATTTAGATATGATTTCTTTTGCCAATGGGGTTAATGGTATTATAGCTCTTGCTTTTGTCTTTTGCTGTATTATAGATATTGTATCTTCCTCTTCATCTTTTTCGTTATCGCCATTGAAGAATTTCTGCATATCTCCAACACGCTGACCAACTAAACATTGCAGTACGAATAAATCTCTTATTTCAGTACGTTTTCTTACTTGTAATTCTGTTCCTGTTATTGGGTAATCATATAATTGTTTTAGTTGTTCTTCTGTTAATGTGACTTTTTTATTACTGGCTAGCTCTTTATTAGATTCATCTTTTACAAATTCAAAGCTGTTCAAGTTGCTATCATACCACGTGAAGGGAATATCCACTCTTTTACTAACTTTCTTCAATAACGGAAATAGAGTATTCTGAATGATATTCCTTATTGTTACACTACCTCTTCCATTATCAACTAAATATTTTTGATAGCTCTCAAAGGTGTTTAAATTCATGGATTCCCAAGTGTCAGAGATATTATTTTCTTTTAGATACCTCTCAAATTTGCCAACATTTAATTTTTGTTGTTCTTTAGTACTAGATGCTGCCTGTTTAGCATCTATAATTTCTTTCATTACAGTCGTTGCTGACTTCTTCTTAATTTCTGTAGTCATTGTATTTTTATATATGCGTGTTCTTAATATGGTTATACTATTTTCAATATCAGTAGGGTGTTCACAAAGATAATGCTTAAATTCTAAGAACATATCTTTTAGCTCTGATAATCTATCATTAGCTATAGTATTATTATTGTTATCTAATTTTGACAAACGTGCGTTGACATACGCTTGTTGTTTTCTTATATTCCAGTGTTCTGGATATACTTTAACTCCCGTTGAGAGCTTTACTTGTTTGTTATTGAGATATACAACCAAATATATATTGGTTGGTTTATTTGCTTTGGGTTGTCTTAAATTGAAATTGCATTGCATTTGGTTAATGAAAATTTGCCTTCCCATAACTTTGTTCTTAAAACTGGTTCTTAAATTCTGTTCTTAATTTGTGTTCTTGAAAGGTTATTCTCTGTAATTGCAACTTATTTCCAACCTGTTACAAATATGCCTGCAAACAATTTGTGCATTTCCAAGAAAAGAATTACTTTTGCTCAAAATATTCAGCAATGTGCAATTTGTAACCTATGACCGTATCCAAGACAAAAGCCAAATTAGTAGATGTAGCCCGTCAGCTTTTTGCGAAGATGGGAGTAGAAAACACAACTATGAATGATATCGCTCTTGCTTCTAAAAAAGGTAGACGAACGCTCTATACTTATTTTAAAAGTAAGGATGAAATTTATTTGGCTGTTGTGGAATCGGAATTGGATATTCTGTCGGATATGATGAAGCGGGTGGCCGAGAAAAATATCTCACCGGACGAGAAATTGTTGGAGATGATATATACCCGGTTGGACGCAGTAAAAGAGGTCGTCTATCGAAACGGAACACTGCGTGCTTATTTCTTTCGTGATATATGGCGGGTGGAAAAAGTTCGCAAGAAGTTTGATGCAAAGGAAGTCCAGCTCTTTAAAGCTGTTCTTCTGGAAGGACAGGCAAAAGGAGTTTTCCATATTGACGATGTGGAGATGACTGCCGACTTGATACATTATTGTGTGAAAGGAATTGAAGTTCCTTATATTCGAGGCCATATAGGTGCACATCTGGATGAAGATACAAGAAATAGATATGTGTCCAACATTGTGTTTGGCGCACTGCATAGAACAGAAATTTAATTAAATAACTTTTAGTATGGGATTATTAGACGGAAAAACAGCCATTGTGACCGGTGCTGCTCGCGGTATTGGTAAGGCTATCGCTCTTAAGTTTGCTGCCGAAGGTGCAAACATCGCATTTACTGACCTTGTCATTGACGAAAATGCAGAAAATACAGCTAAAGAATTGGAAGCAATGGGCGTGAAAGCCAAAGGTTACGCTTCTAACGCGGCTAACTTTGAAGATACTGCAAAGGTCGTTGAAGAAATCCACAAGGACTTCGGACGGATCGATATATTGGTAAACAATGCCGGTATCACTCGTGACGGTTTGATGATGCGCATGAGCGAACAGCAATGGGATATGGTAATCAACGTGAACCTGAAGTCTGCATTTAACTTCATCCATGCTTGTACACCTATCATGATGCGTCAAAAAGCTGGTAGCATTATCAATATGGCCTCTGTTGTAGGTGTTCACGGAAATGCAGGACAGGCTAACTATGCTGCTTCCAAAGCAGGTATGATTGCATTGGCTAAGTCTATCGCACAAGAGTTGGGCTCTCGCGGCATCCGTGCCAACGCTATCGCTCCGGGATTCATCCTGACAGACATGACAGCTGCTCTTTCTGACGAAGTAAGAGCTGAATGGGCAAAGAAAATTCCTTTGCGTCGTGGTGGTACTCCTGAAGATGTGGCAAACATCGCTACCTTCCTGGCTTCTGATATGTCTTCTTATGTATCAGGTCAGGTGATTCAGGTAGATGGTGGTATGAATATGTAATCGAACAGAATGACTGTTGTATACGAAGACAACCATATCATTGTAGTCAACAAGACCGCTTCCGAGATTGTCCAGGCAGACAAGACGGGGGATACGCCGCTTTCGGAGACTGTGAAACAGTATCTGAAAGAGAAGTATCAGAAACCCGGAAATGTTTTCCTCGGTGTGACACACCGGCTGGACCGCCCCGTAAGCGGTCTTGTTATTTTTGCCAAAACGAGTAAGGCATTAACAAGGCTCAACGAAATGTTTCGCACTAGTGAGGTGAAAAAGACTTATTGGGCGGTTGTGAAAAATGCTCCGCAAGAACCGGAAGGTGAACTGGTACATTTTCTTGTACGTAATGAAAAGCAGAACAAAAGTTATGCATACGACAAAGAAGTGCCGAACAGCAAGAAAGCGATCTTGCATTACCGGTTGATCGGTCATTCGGAGAATTACTATTTGCTCGAAGTCGATTTAAAAACCGGACGTCATCATCAGATTCGTTGTCAGCTGGCAAAAATGGGATGCCCTATCAAGGGAGATTTGAAATATGGCTCTCCACGCTCCAATCCGGATGGGAGCATTTGTCTGCATGCCCGGAGAGTACGGTTCATACATCCTGTCTCAAAAGAACTGATAGAGCTTGAAGCTCCTCTTCCCGAAGGGAATTTATGGAAAGGATTCGCCATAGATTAACACGGATTTCCACAGATTCATTTATTATGTTATTTAGTAGACGGTACGCAGTCTTTCTGTGGAAAACCGTGTAAATCTGTGGTTGGAACTTGCCAAAAGAGTAAACCTGCCTGCCATTTTTCTTGTAAACTCTAGCGACAGTTAGTTAATTCCTAAATAGGTAGTATATTTGCATCATTCGCTAACTATAATTTTCAATCATACCAAAGAAAAATACGAATGAAGGCATTTAAACTACTTGCACTTACTTCTTGTGTCTTGCTTGCAGCGGGAAATGGAGTAGCGCAACAGAACTATTTAAAAAGTGAAGGATTATTGCAGTACGTCGATCCGTATATCGGATCCGGTTATCATGGACACGTCTTTGTTGGGACGAGTGTTCCGTATGGAATGGTACAGCTGGGTCCTACTAATATCCATAAAGGTTGGGACTGGTGCTCGGGTTATCATTATTCCGATAGTATTTTAATTGGCTTTTCACATACCCATTTGAGCGGTACGGGCTGTACTGACTTATGTGATATTCTCATCATGCCATTGAATGAGATCCGTACTCCCAGAGGCAATCAGGATGATATACGTGATGGGTATGCTTCCAGATATTCTCATGCGAATGAAATCGCCCGTCCCGAATATTACTCTTTGCTTCTCGACCGTTACAATATCAAAGCCGAGCTGACAGCTACAGATCGTGTAGGCTTCCATCGTTATACTTATCCTGAAGGAAAACCGGCTTCCATATTAATCGACTTACGTGAAGGAAACGGATCGAATGCTTACGACAGCTATATCCGTAAGGTAGATGATTATACAGTAGAGGGTTATCGTTATGTGAGAGGCTGGAGTCCTTCCCGCAAAGTTTATTTTGTGTTGAAAAGTGATAAGAAGATAGAGCAGTTTACTGCCTATGATGATAATACCCCGCAACCTTGGGACCAACTGAAAGTGGCATCGGTGAAGAGTGTCCTCACTTTTGGTAACGTGAAGGAAGTGAAGATAAAAGTCGCCCTTTCTTCTGTCAGCTGTGACAACGCAGCGATGAACCTGCAATCCGAACTTACTCACTGGGATTTTGATAAGGTAGTGGATATGAGTGCCGACCGATGGAACAAACAATTGGAGAAAATGACAGTAGAGACGGATGATGAGGCTTCCAAACGTGTGTTCTATACTGCACATTATCATACCATGATTGCCCCTACACTTTTTTGCGATGTGAATGGAGAGTATAGAGGAATGAATGATATGATCTACACAGATGCGAAGAAAGCCAATTATACTACTCTTTCTTTATGGGATACCTATCGCGCATTAAATCCTCTGATGACTATCACTCAACCTGAAATGGTAGACTATGTAGTCAATTCGATGATTTCCATTTATCGCCAGCAGGATAAACTCCCTATCTGGCCTTTGATGAGTGGAGAGACCGATCAGATGCCGGGGTATAGCTCCGTGCCGGTGATTGCCGATGCATATCTGAAAGGATTTACCGGGTTCGATGCGGAAGAAGCATTGCAAGCAATGATAGCTACAGCTACTTATGAAAAGCAGAAAGGAGTACCTTATGTAGTCAAAAAAGGCTATATCCCTGCCGACAAAGTTCATGAAGCTACTTCCATAGCCATGGAGTATGCAGTGGACGACTGGGGAATTGCCGCTATGGCACGTAAGATGGGAAAGACAGAAGATGCTGAAACATTCTCAAAACGTGCTCATTATTACAAGAACTATTTTGATTCTTTTATCCATTTCATTCGTCCGAAACTGGAAGACGGCTCTTGGCGTACTCCTTACGATCCGGCACGTTCCATCCATACTGTTGGAGATTTCTGTGAAGGAAACGGATGGCAATATACTTTCTTTGCTCCACAAGACCCCTATGGGCTGATTGCCTTGTTTGGAGGTGACAAACCTTTTACAACGAGGCTTGATGGTTTCTTTACCAATACCGACAGTATGGGGGAAGGAGCATCGAGCGACATAACCGGATTGATCGGACAATATGCACATGGAAATGAACCGAGCCATCATGTTGCTTATCTTTATGCGTATGCCGGTGAACAATGGAAAACGGCGGAAAAGGTTCGTTTTATCATGAGCGATTTTTACACAGACCAGCCGGACGGTATCATCGGTAATGAGGATTGTGGCCAAATGTCTGCCTGGTATCTTCTTTCATCTATGGGACTCTATCAGGTGAACCCGTCGGATGGTGTATTTGTTTTCGGTAGCCCTTGTTTTAAGAAAGTAGAAGTGAAGGTACGTGGTGGTAACACTTTTACTGTAGAAGCACCCAATAACAGCAAAGAAAATATCTATATCCAGAAAGTGTATTTGAATGGCAAGCCTTATGATAAGAGTTATATCACTTATCAGGATATAATAAATGGCAGCACATTGAAGTTTGTAATGGGGAAAAAGCCTAATAAGAATTTTGGTAAGGCTCCGGCAAACAGACCGGTTGTTTTGAATAAGATAAATGGATAAAGATGGCTTACTTATAAAAGACAGCTAATTGTTGAAAGGAGGAAGAAGCCTCCGACAATGAAAGAATAAAGCTGGTTCTCAATATTCAATTCAGTTTTCAATAGGGTATTATAAGGCTTTCCGATTGTAGCATTTAATTCTGCTTCGGAAAGCTTTATTTTATACTAGAAACGGCTGAAAAGCAAATCCTTAACAAGAACTTACTGTTTTCAGCCGTTTTTGGGAATATAGTTTTAAGAAATAAGTTAGTCCTGATTACATCTTTCCTTTAAAAAAGAATGTAATCAAGAGTATTTTTATAACTATGGAAGCGGATCAGATTTTGCCGGTCGTTTCGGATCATAAACGGCTACTCCTACTTTGGAGTCAGCACAACCATAATACAAATACCATTTGTTTTTGAAGTAGACCATTCCTTCTATAAATACGGTTCCATCCACATATTGCCCGCTCTTTTCAAAGCTATCCATCGGACGGAAGAACGGTTCATCGAGACGGGTGATAAAGCGGGTAGGATCATTGGCGTCGAAGAGTGCTTGTCCGGCAGCATAGACATTGGCGGTATAGCGTTTGTCACCTCTTCCTGAATGGTTCTTACCATTATAAAGAAGGACAATTCCTTTCGGAGTGTAGATAGCCGGAGGCCCACATTCGGTGAGATGGCTGTCGAAGTAGCCGTCACGGGGAGAAAACAGCTTTTTTAGGGAACCGTCAATGTTGACAATCGGTGTCCAGTGGATTAAGTCATCGGAAGTAGCTGCGAATACATGCTCCTCTCCCCAGTACATAAAGTATTTCCCGTTGACTTTCTTGATAACCTGTTTCCCTTTAACAACTTCGGTCAGGATAGAGCCGGACTTACAACCCAGGTTGAAGAACTTTCCATCAAATGCTTTGGCAAAAGCAGGACCGTGTTTTGTCCAGTCTTTTAGGTTGCGGGAGGTCGCTACTGCCAGGCGAGGTACATGGCGATTCCATTGGGTGTACATCATTACATATAATCCGTCATCGGTTACGGCAATTCGTGGGTCTTCGCAGCCGCCGGGCCATTCCAACTCTTTTTGTGAATCATTATCCGGATAGAATACAGGAGTCTTTTCCCGTTGGAAATGTGTGCCGTCGGTAGAAGTGGCATAACCGAGGCGGGAAGTCCGGTGTCCGATACCGACACCTGATTTATCCTCTGCACGGTATAACACGACAATCTCACCATTGTAGAGTGTAGCAGCCGGATTGAATGTATCGTTCGATTCCCACGCAATAGAATCTTTGGTCAATGGACAGTAAAACTTAGTGTTTTCTATAGGAGATATTACCGGATTGACATTCTTTGGACGTTCGAAACCACCGAAAGCCCAATCGGGTAATTTGTTCTCTTTATGATTGGAAGACTGTCCGTAGGCAGTACAGGTCATCATGGTTGTAGTAAGTAGGAATAAAAAAGTTGATTTCATATTGTTCATATTATATGGGTCATTTATTTTTTAGGAGTCATATACTCCCTACATATAAATTGGAAAATAAATAAAATGCTGTCATCTGTCACCTGATTGGGTATAAATGATTGATTATAAATATACTGCAGTGTGACAGCATGATGTGACGGCAAGGTGACGACAACTTTGCTGTCACTTTGTTGAAAGCAAGGATTTTATTGTTTCTCTGCTATGTGGGTACTTATTTCTCTATCCGGAGCGGTATTCAAGGATTATCAGACTATTACGGAAGAGAGAGCTTCAGTACTTGAAACTAAAAGTTCTATTGCTTGAAACTTTTGTTTCGTCAGCGGGAAACTTTAGTTTCATCGGTGAGAAACTCTAGTTTCTCTTACTTGAAACTGTGGTTTCAAAGGCCTGAAACTAAAGTTCTTCAACCTTGAAACTACTTTGGAAGCGTAAGCTTCAAGGTTAGAAACAGTTATCTCATAAGCGGGAATACAATAAAAACATAATAGAAGACTATTGGATACTATTCAGCAAGTCTACCTTTCCTTCATTCACGAGTTTTAGGATTAGTTCTCCGAACAGCGTATTTTGCCATGCAAACCAGGAACGAGTAAAGTTTTTCGGGTCGTTCTTGTGGAAAGATTCATGCATGAACCCTGTTCCGGCATCCGTATCCATCAGCATTTTGATGCAGGTCTTGATTTCTGCGTCGTTTTGACTGGTGAATGCTTTCATCATAATACTCATGGGCCAAATCATGTCATATCCGATGTGCGGACCGCCAATTCCTTCGCCGGCAGTACCTTTGAAGAAGTAAGGATTATCTTCGCTCCATACAAACTTACGGGTATTCTGATAAATAGGATCGTTCACTTTCACATCTCCAAGATAAGGCAGGGCAATGAGACTCGGCACATTGGCATCATCCATTAACAGTTGGTTGCCGAAACCATCTACTTCGAAAGCATAGATTTTGCCATATTTCGGATGATTGTAAACCGCATACTTTTTCAGGGCTGCTTCCACTTCGTTCGACAGTGTAGTACATTCTTTAGCTAAATCAGGTTTCTTGTTGACTGTATTCAGAATCTCGGCAGCTTTGCGCAATGAAGTTACAGCAAAGAAGTTGGACGGAACGAGGAACTGGAAAGTTGTAGCATCATCCGAAGGACGGAAAGCAGAAGCAATCAGTCCGACCGGCTTTACAGGATTACCCCAGCCGTCGTTGGTCATCGTATCGAGTGCACGTTCCGTTTTGCGTTGGAAACGATAAGGACCTTTCGGATCTTCTTTTCGTTGCTGTTCCTTAAACGTTTTCAAAACCTTGGCGATGGCTGTAAGCCATTCGTCGGAGAATATACTGGCGTCTCCCGTCGTCTTCCAGTAATGATAAGCGAGACGGATAGGATAACAGAGCGAGTCGATTTCCCATTTACGTTCGTGCAGTTCGGGCTTCATGTCCGTAAGGTCGCTCATCCATTCGCCGCCTTCGGAATTCATGTTGAAAGCATTGGCATACGGGTCGATATTGATACACTTGAACTGACGTTTGATAACGCCGGCCAGCATTTTTTTCAGTTTCGCGTCTTTGTTGGCAAGTTGCACGTAAGGCCATACTTGTGCACCCGAATCGCGCAACCACATGGCGTGAATGTCACCCGTATAAACAAACGTATCATCTTTACCGTCAAAATGAACAGTAGTATCCAGTGTGTTCGGGAAACAGTTTTCGAACATCCATGCCAAGCGGACATTCGTCAGCAGTTGCTTGATATGCGCAATCTGTTGTTCCACAGCTTGCGAGACAAACAGACGTTTCGATGCTTCCGGACGGTTCGTCTGATAGTTGTTGATTTGGGTATTATCTTGTTGGATGACAAAATCACTGTTCGTTATAGCCTGCATATTGCTAGCACCCAAGAGTGCTATGGACAAACAAAAGGCTTTAGTTATATTCATGGTAATAGTCTTTTTTTGTTGATTAGTATTGATTATGAAAGTGTTGCGGAGAAGAAGTGTTAAATCTCTGCAAAGAATTCAATCAGACAGGCATTGTCGAGCAGCCATTTATACTGCTCCTTGTTGTGTCCCGACCAATCCCTGCCTAATAATCCGTTTTCATCCCGGTAGTTTTCCCAGGCGTGAAGCGCATTCTCCACCATCGCATTGACATACGCCGGATTCTTGTCAATCTTATACAGAGCTTTCAGTCCTCTGAATAAGATTACGTTAAACCAGGCCATGTCTTTATGCACTTTGACAGTCGGATCTTTCTTATCGGCTTTTGTGCGGAAAAAGGCATCTGTTCCTGCGGCTGTTTGCCGTGCATCGCGCAAATACTGTTCATCTCCTGTTTCCTCATAGAGTAATACACCCGCCTGAATCATCTGTCCACTGTTGTAGGCGTACTTCTCTTTGGAAACTTTCCCTTTCAGGTTGATGTTATCCCAGTAAAGATGGTCGGTAGGGTCGCATAGATGCTTTTTCGTCCAGGCATACGTCTCTTTTGCTTTTTCGAGGTATTTGGCATCCTTCGTCAGCCGGTACAACTTGACACCGAGCACAGTAGACGGTGCATTGGAACAAGTATGCTTCGCTTCCTTCTGCTGTTCACACCAAAAAATACCACCACCCATCTCGTCGCTCCATCCACTGTAGATATATTGATACAATGCAACGGCTTTTTCCAAAGATGCAGGCTTGTGAGTCAGTTGGTAATAATCGCAATAGTCCAGTGCAATCCAGATGTTATCGTCATAATAACGTCCGTGCTGCCCGTACTTGGTGGGGTATGACTGATAACAGGCCGGCAAGCGACTGTTATCCCAATACTGCTCCATTCCCGGTAGAATTCTTTTCTCGAGAATCTTTTTGTACTTCTTGTTTCCGGTCGCTTTGTATAAAGCCACACAACCCGACATCATCCCGGAATACGGCCATAGAAAAGAAGCCTTCAGCATTCCGTTCTGCTGCGTTCCGCCCGCCAGATAAGTAATTTTTTGGTCGGGATTGACAGGATACGTTTCTGTTAGTAGTCCGTCATTCGTCTGATAGAGATTCAATACATTAGATAGAATTGAGTCGGCAATAGAAAGATAACGGGTATTTCCCGGTGTCTTTCCCACTGCGGAGGTAAGGCAAAATAACATACAGGCTACAAAACATATATTTCTCATAGGAATATCGGGTTGTGTGGTGAAACTTTCAGGTTATAATTAGATACAAAGATTATTTCTGCTGACGCTGGTCGAACTCCAGTTCCACCTTTACGGGGAAATGGTCTGAAGGAGTGCGCGCCTGATAAGCCTTGATGTCGATTTCTTCCGGGCAATCGTTCGCCTGCTTCTTTTCTCCCTTGCCTACGATGCTGCGGTAAGTATCCGTCAGCACACCATATCTTTTCACATGGAAAGACGGAGAAACGAATACATGGTCGATACGGCTTTCCGTAAAGCTGTTCGGGTCGAAGTCGTTGAACGTGCCGTTGATAGCATAGCGGAAGCCGGCCTTCTCGTAAGAGTCGCACAACACCCCTTTGCTCACAAAAGCATCATAAGACTGGTGGGTCTGGTCGACATTGAAGTCTCCCGTCAGGATAGCTGGAAGCTCTTTGTCTTTGCCAAGTTCTTTCATCTTGTCCTGTACGAGGAACGCACTTTCCACGCGTGCTTTCTTGCCGATATGGTCCATGTGCAGGTTGAAGAAAAGGAATTCGAAGCCGGTATCCTTGCATTTGAAGTGTCCCCAACTGCAAATACGCGGCAACACGGCATCCCATCCTTTGCTCGGCACGTCGGGAGTTTCCGATAACCAGAAATCACCTTTCTCTATCACGTCAAACTTGTCTGTGCGATAGAAAATAGCAGAATGTTCACCTTTCTCTTTGCCGTCGTCGCGGCCTACACCGATATAATCATAACCGGGTAATGCTTCTTTCATATCTTTCAGTTGATGAATAAAGCACTCCTGCGTGCCGAAAATATCGAAATCGTGGTATTGCACTATTTGGGCAATGACCGGGTAACGTTGTCCCCAACCGTTTCCGTTGATTGAATCGCCACCGTTGGCGTTTCTCAAATTGTAGGAGGCAACGGTGATAGAAGTAGGCTGATAGTTACTTTGACAACCGCAAAAGACGATCGCAACAAGGGCAATTAGTAAAAGGTTTTTCAGTTTCATGTTTTTATAGTTTGTTTGGTAGATAATTCATTGATCTCCAAAAGTACAATATTTTATTCAAACGAAAGAGAGTAAGGTACATCTTTTTCTGTGGTTCCCCGTTGTTTATTGGGCACGGGGCTCATTTGAAATTGAATATTAGCACCTTTAATCAGCTGGTCATGTGTAAGGAAATTACGGGTTTGTGATTTCCCGTTTACTTTCATTTCCTTGATGTAGCGGTTGTCAAGCTGGTTGTTATCTGCCTTGATAGTGATGGTCTTTCCGTTCTCCAAATGTAACTTCGCTGATTTGAAAAGCGGGGTTCCTATGATATATTCATCCGTTCCCGGGCAAACCGGATAGAAACCGAGTGCGGAGAATACATACCAGGCGGAAGTCTGTCCGTTGTCTTCGTCACCGCAATAACCGTCGGGACCGGCGGTATATAGTTTGTTCATAATCTCACGTATCCAGTATTGAGCTTTCCAGGGCTCGCTCGAATAGTTGTAGAGATATACCATGTGCTGAATAGGCTGATTGCCGTGCGCATATTGCCCCATGTTCATTACTTGCATTTCACGCATTTCGTGAATCATGCCGCGGCTTTCCATTCCCAGTTTACCTGGGATGACAAAGACGGAATCCATCATCGCGTTGAATTCTTTCTTGCCTCCCATCAGGTTGATAAGTCCTTGCGGGTCGTGGAATACGCAGAAGCTCCAGTGCCAGCTATTTCCTTCGCAAAATTCACCGCTCCAGTCCACTGCATCGAAATTCGGATTGAATACGCCTTTGTTGTCTTTGCCAACCATCAGTTTGCGTTCCGGATGATAGACATTTTGGTAGTTCAGCGCGTGTTTCTTATAAATGTCGATTTCGCTCTCCGGTTTACCGAGTTTCTTGCCTAATGTATAAATTGCCCAGTCGTTATATGCATACTCCAGTGTACGTGCAACGTTTTGTCCTATGCCGATATTGTTGGCAACATATCCCAGTTGGTTGTAAGACTCGTAACCGAGACGCCCCGAAGCAGTCCCGCGAAGATGTGCATTTGCTCCATGTTTCAATGCTTCCCAAAGAGTTTCGATATCATACCCGCGCAACCCTTTGATGTAAGCGTCGGCCACTACGGAAGCCGAGTTGTTGCCTACCATACAATCCCGATGTCCCGGGCTGGCCCATTCCGGCAGGAAACCGCTCTCTTTGTAAGCGTTTACCAAACCTTCCTGCATCTTTTGATTCATTGACGGATACATCAGGTTGAGGAAAGGAAACAGACAACGGAACGTGTCCCAAAAACCGGTGTCGGTAAACATATAGCCGGGACGCACTTCACCGTTATAGGGGCTGTAATGCATGATTTCTCCCTTAGCGTCTATCTCGTAGAAACTGCGTGGAAAAAGCATGGAACGGTATAGACAAGAATAGAAGGTGCGCAGGTTATCAATGTTATCGTCTTCCACCTCTATCTTACTCATTTCACGGTTCCAGATCTCTCTTCCGTTCGCTACCAGTTGGTCGAAACTGTTTTTGCCAAGCTCTTTGAGATTCAACTCCGCCTGTTCGGGGCTGATAAAGGAGGAAGCAACACGTGCGTGTACGATTTCTCCCTTTTTCGTGGCGAATCCGATTACCGCACCTGTGTGGTTTCCTTTCGCTTCTGTTTCATTCGGAAGAATGTTGTTTTCGGAAACTGTGGAAACGAATGTGAACGGTTTGTCGAATTGAATCACGAAATAGTTTTTGAAGTTTTCCGGCACACCGCCGCTATTCTTGGTTGAATAGCCGATAATCTTGTTTTCTTCCGGAATCACTTTCACATAAGAACCTTTGTCGAAAGCGTCTACAATCACGTAGGCATTCTTTGTCTCCGGATACGTGAAACGGAACATGACGGCACGCTCTGTGGGAGCAAGCTCGGTTGTTACATCATGGTCGGCAAGGTATACCTTATAATAATAAGGTTTGGCAACTTCCGCTTTGTGAGAGAACCAACTGGCACGTCGGTCTTGATCGAATACCAGTCCGCCGGTGATAGGCATGATGGCAAACTGCCCGTAGTCGTTCATCCAGGGACTGGGCTGATGTGTTTGTTTGAATCCCCGGATTTTGTCGGCATCATACGTGTACGCCCAACCGTCTCCCATTTTACCGGTCTGCGGTGTCCAGAAATTCATTCCCCACGGCAATGCCGTAGCCGGATACGTGTTTCCGGTAGACAGTTCAAACTTGGATTGAGTGCCTACCAGTGTGCTGACATAGTCTACCGGATTCTTAACGGCAGAAGATTGCAGGCTGTACAACACGGCACCTCCAAGAAATAGCAAGTGTTTAAATGAAAAATGTGTTTTCATGAACAAATGAATTTATAGATTTGAAAATAATTTCTACGACGAAAATAGGGAGAAAAGGAATGTGCTTCTAGTAATAGAGAGGTTAAATCGCCTCTTGTCGCTAAAATTAACTACTCTGGCACGGAAATTTACTTATATTCCGGTCAAAAAAAAGCTCGGAATGTTTTTTTGTTTACCTTTGTCATATAGCAAATCTAAGAATAATACACTATGGGAAAACAGTCGGTTTATATTCTATTATTTTTTCTTAATCTATTGATACATAACGCTTATGCTTATAATTTGAAGCAAGTTGCAGATAAAGAGTATATGTCTAATAGTTCGATTACATCTCTGTGCCAGGATGAGCGTGGATTGATGTGGATCGGGACCTGCGACGGACTGAATATTTATGATGGACAGGAGATTGAGGAATTTAAGACTCGTGACAAAGAGGATTACTTATCTGGTAATCTGATTGACAATATTGTGTATACGGGCGAAGATATTTACTGGATTCAAACCTACTATGGGTTGAACCGTTTGAACCGGAAAACCAATACAATCACTCACTATAATGAATTTCAGAAACTCTTCTTTATGAATAAGGATAGTCATGGCAATCTGTTCATTATCCAGGATAGTAACTGCATCTATTATTATCATAAAAAAGAAGGAGTCTTCAAGAAAATCAATATCACGGGAATCCCGATTTCCGATATCGTAAACTTCTTTATCGACGGTAACAACCGGATGTGGGTAGTCATGAAAGGATACAACCGCTGTTATGACATACAGCAGGAAGCCGCATCGGGAGATATCACCCTGTTACCCCAGAAAACAAACCTGATTTATCAGACTTCCTTGATTTATTGTTTCAATGACGAGCAATCTCTTTATTATATAGATAAGGAATTTAATTTCTATGCTTTCCATATTCCGACCCAGAAGAATGAATTTATTGCCAATCTGGGTAAGGAAATACA
Organism: Bacteroides sp. NSJ-39; assembly: GCF_014287315.1. Taxonomy (NCBI): domain Bacteria; kingdom Pseudomonadati; phylum Bacteroidota; class Bacteroidia; order Bacteroidales; family Bacteroidaceae; genus Bacteroides; species Bacteroides sp. NSJ-39. Next base: position 392,691 of record NZ_JACOOB010000002.1, read on the forward strand.
GGAACGTGGCAAAATTTCGTCCATTGTTCATTATCATAACAGCTATTTTGTGGGCTTTTTGATGGATGGCATTCTCCTGTTGGAAAAACAGAAGGAGACGGATCATTATCAAATTCAGTCGTTACCTATCAACAGCGGTGTATTCTGTCTCAAGAAAGACCGTTTTCAGGATGTTGTCTGGATTGGTACTGACGGACAGGGCGTTTATCTTTATTCGAACCCGCTTTATTCTATCAAATCAATGGTGCTTAGCAATTACACCGAGAAAATAGAACGCCCCGTGCGTGCCATCTATCTTGATGATGAATGTACTTTCTGGGTGGGAACCAAAGGAAACGGAATTCTTAAAATCTATGATTACGAATTCGATAAAAACATCTCCGACTGTCGGGCAGAGGTGTTGACTACCTCTAATAGTGCTTTGAGTAGTAATGCCGTTTATTGTTTTGCCAAGAGCCACCGGAATTTGCTTTGGATAGGAGACGAAGAAGGATTAACTTATTATTCATATCGGGAAAAACGTATCAAGAGTATACCAATACGGATCGGTAACGAAGATTTCAAATACATCCATGACATTTACGAAACAGCAGATTCCGAACTGTGGCTGGCGAGTGTTGGCATGGGAGTGGTGAAAGCTCGTATTGCCGGAACATCGGACAATCCGGTGATTGTGGATGCGCAACGTTACATCATCAATGACGGCGAACTGGGATCGAACTATTTCTTTACTATTTATGCGGAGAATGAAGCCAACCTGTTGTTTGGCAATAAAGGATATGGGGTATTCCGCTATAACGAAACGACGAATGGCCTGGAACCGGTGTCTACTCACAAATACGAAAACATGACCCTGAATAATATTCTCGCTATCAGTAAAGACAGCAGCAATAACTATCTTTTCGGAACGAGCTACGGATTGATAAAGTACACATCGGAAACCTCTTATCAGCTCTTCAATGCCAAGAATGGTTTCCTGAATAATACCATTCATGCAATTCTTAGAAACTCGTCCGACGACTTCTGGTTGAGCACCAATCTTGGATTAATCAATTTCGATACGAAAAGGAATGTCTTTCGTTCATACGGTTTTGGAGATGGTTTAAAGGTGGTAGAGTTTAGTGACGGAGCCGCTTTTCGGGATTCCCAGACTGGTACTCTGTTCTTTGGCGGAATCAATGGAGTCGTAGCTATCCGGGCGGATGGCCGTCCGGAGCAGCTTTATATGCCTCCTGTTTATTTTGATAAGCTGTCTATCTTCGGTGAACAATACAATCTGGGCGAATTTCTCACCCGGAAAAAAGAAACTGAAGTCTTGAATTTGCAGTATGACCAGAATTTCTTTTCTGTTTCATTTGCCTCTGTGGATTATCTGAATGGTAATAACTGTACCTATTTCTATAAACTAAAAGGATTGAGTGACCAATGGGTAAACAATGGTTCGGAAAGCGGAGTCTCTTTTACGAATATGGCTCCCGGCGAATATACCTTACTGGTGAAATATTACAATAGTGTCTTTGATAAAGAGAGTGATGTCTATTCTCTGGTGATTCGTATAGGTGATCCGTGGTATGCTTCCTGGTGGGCTTATTTGATTTATGCCCTGTGTCTGCTTTTACTGGCAGCCTTGCTGATACGTTCCTTTATCCTGCGCTCCAAACGTAAAAAGCAGGAATTGCTGAACGAGATAGAGAAACGCCATCAAAAGAATGTCTTTGAGTCCAAACTTCGTTTCTTTACTAATATCGCACATGAATTTTGTACTCCGCTGACTTTGATTTATGGTCCTTGCGGACGAATCCTTTCATCGAAGGGACTTAGTAAATTTGTCGTGGACTACGTACAGATGATTCAGACGAATGCGGAGCGTCTCAACAACCTGATTCATGAGTTGATCGAATTTCGTCGGATTGAAACGGGAAACAGGGAAGTGCGGGTTGAATCATTGAATGTGTCTTCCATTGTGAAAGGAATAGCCAAAACGTTTGTTGAAATGGCTAAATCCAGAAACATCACTTTCTTGAGCAAGATACCCGAGCAGGTGATGTGGAACTCGGACAAAGGGTTTCTGAATACGATTATTATTAATCTGATTTCTAATGCCTTTAAATATACTCCCGACGGACAAAGTATCAAGATTGAAGTGGATACGAGCGGGGAAAACATGCTGACTCTTCGTGTAGCGAATGAAGGAAGTACCATCAAGGAAAAGGATTTTCAGTATATTTTTAATCGGTATGCCATTTTGGATAATTTCGAGAATCAGGATGAAAAGAACTTTTCACGGAACGGACTGGGGCTAGCCATCTCTTATAATATGGCAAAGTTGCTGAATGGTACGTTGAAAGTGGAAAATACTCCTGACGGATGGGTGATGTTTACACTAACCTTGCCGGTCGTGGAACTGACTACCGGAGTGGTGGAAACCAAGCGGCTCACAGCGGAATACATCCCTAAGATAGATACTCAATCGATACTGAAACTTCCCCAGTATGAGTTTGATAAGATGCGTCCTACGCTTTTGGTTGTCGATGATGAAATCGAAATGCTATGGTTTATTGGAGAAATCTTCTCGGCTGACTTCAATGTGGTAACCTTGCAAGACCCTGAACGGCTGGATCAGGTGATGAATGAGGTTTATCCGAATGTGATTATCTGTGATGTCATGATGCCGGGAATGGGTGGCATTGAACTGACCAGGCGGATTAAATCGGTGAAAGAGACGGCGCATATTCCTATTATTGTGGTTTCCGGACGACACGAGATGGAACAACAGATGGAAGCCCTTTCTGCCGGTGCGGAAATGTATATCACAAAACCGTTTAGTGCGGAGTATCTTCGTATTTCTGTCTGTCAGGTGATAGAACGGAAAGAGGTGTTGAAAAATTATTTCAGTTCGCCGATCAGTTCTTTTGAAAAGTCGGACGGGAAGTTGACGCATAAAGAGTCGAAGAAGTTCCTACAGTCGGTTTTGAAGATTATCAATGATAATATAACGAACAAAGATTTGACTCCACGTTATATCGCCGATCGGCTGGCAATCAGTCCCCGGAGTCTTTATCGGAAGATGGAAGAGATAGGAGAGGATAGCCCGACCGATCTGATTAAGGAATGTCGTTTGCACATAGCGAAAGATTTATTGCTGACCACTAAAAAGACGATTGATGAAATTGTATTCGATTCGGGATTCTCGAACAAAGTTACTTTCTTTAAGGTGTTCCGTGAAAAGTATGAGTGCACGCCAAAAGAGTTTCGGATGAAACATTTGGAAGAGGTTCAGCAGTAGCCTGTGGCGGGAATTTTTAAAGAAAAAGAAGAAGTAAATATCCGTGTTAATATAGTAAATATCCGTGCCAAAAGGTAAAAAAGGATAGTTAATTTTCTTTTGGTAGAGTTTAGTGATTTTATCTTTGTCTCATCGAAGTTTTAAGTAGATAAACTTGAAAAGTATTAATTTATTAATCTTTAATCTAATGAAAAGGAAACTTAGTTTTTTATTTCTTTCAGCATTGACCATTCCATTTTTTATGGGTTCGTGCAGTGATGATAAAGAAGAACAGGAAGTGAAACCGGCAACTGACCTAGTTGTCGATAATAATTCGGTGACACTACTACAAGGAGACGAAATTACGGTGAGTATCACCTCCGGCAATGGGGATTATTATGTGAAACCATTTGATGAAAGTGTGGCAACGGCTACAATCAATGGTAATAAGGTGACTATAAAAGCTACCGAAAATAGCCAGTTGGAAGAAAATAACCGTACGGAAACCACTATATTAATAGTAGATGGACGTAAGAAAGTGGCTAGAGTGCTGGTTCGGGTAGCAAAACTCTGGAATTTGACGGTAGATGCACCGGAAGAAGGTTTTAACCTTTTTATCGGTGAAAAGAGACTGGTGAAGATTTTGACCGGTAACGGAGATTATCAGATTTCCATACCGGAAGGTGCTGATAAGTTTTTGGAAGTGGGTGAACTATCCGGACAAGTTATTCCGTTGACTGCCAAGTTCGAGACTGGAGCCGATCCGGTAAATATTACGATAACAGATAAGAAAGGTAAGACAATCACTATTCCTGTGGTAGTGAACATCGTGGATCTGACACTGAAAAGTAATGAAGCCACTTTTGCCGAACCGGATGCCGAATCTCAATATATCTCTATTGAGAGAGGTAATGGCGGATATAGTTTCACTTATCAGGTGGGAGACGGCGAGCCTATTACGGATGCAACGATTGTGGAAGCTACTGAAAAAGAGAACCTGATTACCTTGAAACCCAAAGCTAGAGGTGATGTGAAAGTGATTGTGACAGACCAGAAAGGTTCTGTGGAGGAGATTGCGGTGAAAGTGAATCCATATAACCTTAAACTGGAAAATGATGCCACTTCTTTAATTATAGGTGGTTATGAAGCATCTACTGAAATTGCTATCGCTAGAGGAAATGGCGATTATAAGTTAGCACAGCTTACTGAGGACAATAAAGTCTATTTGAAAACAGCTGAATTGGTTACGGAAGACGGAACTACGAAGTTAAAACTGACAGGAAAGAAGCTCGGGACTACAACATTAGAGCTATCCGATGCAGCAGGTCAGAAGTTAACCTTACCAGTCTATGTGAATCCGGTATGTTATCGTTTGGAACATGATGTATGTTTCAAAATTGATATTAAAAAGTATGCAGAGTCACATCCGGAGGTGAAAAGTATGAATCAGCTTACTTTTGAGATTGTTTTCTATCCGACTTATACTCGTGCTATGCAATCGTTTATAGGTTTGGAAAGTGTTTTCTTGTTTCGCGCGGAAAATAAAAATGAGAATCCTCGTTTTGAAATAGCTACTAAAATTAATGGTAAAGATGATCCTCGTTTCCGTAGTCAGCAAACTATTCCTTGCGATAATCCAGAGGGTGGACGTAAAACTCCGGGTAAATGGTATCATGTCGCTATTGTATATGATGGAACGAAATCAAGCACCAAAGAGGCGTATAAAATGTATATCAACGGAGAAAGAGAAACGTTGACTCCTGCCGATAATTCCTATGAGGATTGTGCTCCCAACTCGTCTTTAAATCTGACGGATGTGGGTGGAAATGATAAGGCGTTGTTGATAGGACGTTCCGGAGATTCATATCGGGTAGGATATTGCAAAGTCTACCAGGCACGAATGTGGAAAAGAGCTTTGGACGAAAGTGAAATAAAAACGAATATGTGTAAAATACTTGATGCGGAAAAATATCCTGATTTGATGGGATATTGGGTATTTTCGAAAGGTATTGGAGGCACTACCGTTTTTGAGAACTGGGGAAATGGCGGTAACGGACTGGATGCGCAAGTTTGTCTGCAAAATATAAACGAAAATAAACCAGCCTGGGGAGCGGAACTTCCTGCAACTTATAATGGAGATAAGAGCCGCTTTGAACCAATTGAATGTCCTCATTCATACTAAAACTAGGAATATAATAATATGAGAAACAATATGATAACAAAAAAACTAATCAAATTTGCCCTGCTGTTTTTTCTTATCGGACTGACGGCTTGTGACAATAAACTGAATCCGGGATTTGATCCGGATGATTATGAACCGATTGTTCCGCCTGAACCTGTTAGAACAATGGATGCAATGGCTAGTGGCGAGCGGGTAGTACTTTCGGGTGCTTCGTTGACGGATATTGTTCTGAAATGGACGCCTACCGAGAAACACGGAAATACAGTATATCGTTATGAAGTATTGATTGATACGATCGGGGGAGACTTTACCAAACCGGTAGAAACGATTTTTTCTGACAATAACGGTTTGGAATCACAGTTGACTTTGACCCATTATCAGGCAAATACAATAGGTAAACTGGCTAAATTCCGTTGCAATACCAACGGTACACTGCGTTGGAAGGTGCGTGCTTATTGCGGATTGGATCAGGCTCTTAGTAGTCTGGAAGGCTATTTCGTGATCTTCATGATGGATGGCATCGATGATATGCCTGCTGAAAATGACCCGGTTTACATCACGGGTGTGGGTACGGAAGATGATGGTGATGAAGCGGAAGCACAACAAATGCTCCGTCAGAATGAAGGAATCTATCAGACTTTCACTCAGTTGAAAGCCAACCAGCCGTTTGTCTTTATGTCTACTGTCGAAGGTCGTAAGTGTTATTATTATGTAGACGATAATGGAGTGCTGCGTGAACGTAACGATGGTGAAGAATATACGGTGACTGTCCCTCAATCGGGTATTTATCGTATTACTATCAATATGGGTGAACAAACCATCAGTTATGATGAGATAGGAGCCGTATATCTTTATAACCAGTCTGGAGGGTACAGACAAAACTTCGACTATCTGGGATATGGCAAATGGGGCGTGAAGAATTATACAGCACGTAAGCAAAAAGAGGATTGGGCAGGAAGCGGTGAAACCCGTCATAGCTTTAAGATGGAGATCAACGGAACGACTTACCGTTGGGGACATAAGGAAAGAGATAAGGGACAGCCTAATTTAGATACCGATAAGAGTTATTATAATCTATATCAATTAGCATTGGGTACTGATGCCTGGGATTATAGTTTCCGTTTCTGCGACGAATTACTGCAGTGGGGTGCTATACAGGGAAATGTATATTATGCTACGGTGAAAACCGATGTAACCCTTTATTTCAATGCAGAGTTTGGAACGTACACCCACCGTTGGGTAGCTTCGGAAACGAATGAAGATTAAAACTGAATAATAATATGAAGAACTATATAGTATCATTATCAAAAAGAGTTTTGCTGTTAAGCGGTGCACTGGCAATATTCGCAGCTTGTGACGATGGCGATTTGGGAGACATCTACAAAGGTAACTCATCCGGCGAATATGTGTCGGATGTGAACTGGACGGATGCAGCCGACAAAAGTACAGGAACATATATCAAATATTTCTATGAGAATGCCAGTGGACGGAATACCTTTTGCGGAAGCATCTATTGGGAAAAACCGAATACACCGGAAACCGGAGAACCAACAAGTACAGGCGGTAGCGGTGGTTGGTCACAGGGACATGCATTGGATGTTATCACCGATGCTTATATCCGCCATGCGAACAATCCCGAATATCAGACTTATTTGTATGAAAACATCATGAAACCTTTCCTGCCGGCTTTTGATGACTGGAATGAGCATTGCGGTTATGGTGGCAAGGATTTTTGGAATAACTTCTATGATGATATGGAATGGATGGCACTAGCTTCCCTGCGGGTATACGAGTTGACTGGCGATCAGGATTACTACAGTGCGTTGATGAAGATGTGGAATCATATCAAGGGAGCGAAGAATGACTACAAAGGGGCAGGAGGAATGGCATGGAAAACGGATGCGCCGGCTTCGCGTATGTCTTGCTCTAATGGTCCCGGTTGCCTGTTGGCTATGAAGTTGTATCAGCTTACCGTTAAGGAGGCTAAAGACGGTTGGGAAGAGCAGGCTGCTTATTACCTGAACTTCGCCAAAGAGGTATACAACTGGATGACGGCTTATCTGTGTGATATTTCCACCGGACAGGTATATGATAATTTGAGTATTAAAGATGACGGTACACCGGGAGATCCTGATAAAGTAGCCTTGTCTTATAATCAGGGAACATTTATGGCGGCTGCCCTGGAATTGTACAATGCTACCGGTGAGGAGGAATATCTTCGTAATGCGGTTGCTTTCGGCTCTTACCAAGTGAATAAGAAAATGGATTCCAACTATCCGGTATTCAGTGGTGAAGGAAATTCGGGAGATAATCTTTTATTCCGTGGAATATTTGTCCGTTACTTCCTGGATATGGTGAAACAGCCGACTAACAGCCTTTATCCGGAAAAGACCAAGAATAAGTTTATCGCTGCATTGCGCAGCTGTTCTGATGTGCTTTGGACGTTGGCTCATCCCGAAGGATATTACGTTTGGGAATATGATTGGGCCAAAGCTCCGGAATTTGGTAATCGTAATGATAATAAAGACCGGCTGACGATAGAACTGAATGCGGAAGTTCCGGGAGCGACCATGATTGAAATCCGTGCCCGCTATGAAGACTGGGTGCAGGGTAAGGCTACTGAAAAGCCCAACTGGGTCGGACCGGATTTCGGTAAGAAAGCAGAGGAATAAGATTGATTTATTACACATAGAAAATCGAAAAAAAAAGATGATACATATAAAAAGAAATATTTGTCTGGTGGCTGTTTCTTGCACTCTTCTTGCAGGTATACCTTTGCAGGGTGTGGCGCAAACGGGAAGAATGGCAAAGGTGCAGGCCACACAAAGTAATAAAATAACAGTGTCGGGTACGGTATTGGACAAGACGACAAATGACCCGTTGATCGGTGTGTCTGTTGTCGTGAAAGGAGTGACCAATGCAGGTACGATTACGGATATGGATGGTAAGTTTACATTGAAACTGCCTTATGCGGAAGCTCCGTTGGTGTTTTCTTATCTGGGTTACCAACCGCAGGAGATTGTTCCCGGTGCGAAGAAAGAACTGACTGTCTTATTGCAGGAAGATACGAAAGCATTGCAGGAAGTGGTTGTGGTTGGTTATACCAAACAACGTAAAGAAACCATGATCGGTTCTGTAGCTACCATCACAACGAAAGATTTGACGCAGAGTCCTACTGCCAATATCAACAATGCGCTTGCCGGACGTTTGCCGGGTTTGATTGTAAACCAGTATGCAGGTGGTGAGCCGGGAGTTGACCAAAGTGAATTGTTTATTCGTGGTAAAGCAACTTACGGTAATCAGAGTGCCATTGTCATTGTCGATGGAATTGAACGTGACATGAGTTACCTCGCACCGGATGAAATTGAAACATTTACTATCCTGAAAGATGCTTCGGCCACTGCCGCTTATGGTATCCGTGGTGCAAATGGTGTAATCGTTATTACTACCAAACGTGGTAAGGCAGCGGAAAAGGCAACCGTGAACCTGAAAGCCTCTATCGGTATTAACCAGCCGATCGGTTTCCCCGAATATTTAGGTTCTGCCGATTATGCAACTTTATATAATGAAGCCAGACTGAACGATGCCAAGATGACGGGAGCTGATATCAGCAGCTTGAACCTTTTCTCTCAACAGGCTATTGATAACTTCCGCCGTGCCAAAGGGGATAACTCCGATGGCTTGGGATATGACTGGGATTATTATGATTTTGCCTTCAAACCGGGCTTGCAGGAAGATGTCAGCCTCTCCATTCGTGGAGGTACGGACAAGGTACGTTACTATGTATTGGCCAATTACTTCTCACAAGGCGGTAACTACAAATATTCGAATGCCGGTGAATATGACTCGCAAACCAGGTTCACCCGTTACAACTTCCGCTCGAACATCGATATCAATATTAATCGTTATTTGAGTACCCGTCTAGACTTGGGTGCCCGTATTACCGACCGTAATGCGCCAGGTACGACTGCCGGTCGCCTGATGACAATCTGTGCTACACAGCCCCCTTATCTGCCTATCCTGGTAGAGGAAAACTCACATCCTCAAAATGAGGAATATATTCAGCAGAATCCTCGTGGAATGCTTTATGGAGATAATATCTATCGCTATAACATCTTGGGTGAATTGAGCCGTACCGGTTATCTGAATGAAAAGAACACTTATCTGAACGGTAGTTTTGCCATGAACCTGGATATGGGATTCCTGATGAAAGGATTAAAAGCGGAAGTGATGTTCTCTTATGATGCTTCCGAAGGACGCTGGATTAACCGCAAACTAGATACTTACAAAGACGGTTATCGTGAATATCCGAAATATGCCACGTTTATGCCGATCGAAGGTTCGGATGTTTATATGGCAGGCGGACACTATACGGGTGCTTACAAAACGGGTAACAAATATGATATTGACCAGACTATCGGCAACGGGTTCAGTCATAATGCTTCCGACGGACGTACTTATATACAGGCACGTTTGGATTACAACCGTTTGTTCAACGACCGTCACGAACTGACAGCCATGTTATTGGCAAACCGTGGCAACCGTACTGTCAACAATGAACTGGCCTATCATAGTCAGGGCATTACCGGACGTTTTGCTTACTATTACAATCAGAAGTATCTGATGGAATTTAACTTCGGTTACAATGGTTCCGAAAACTTTGCTCCGGGCAAACGTTACGGATTCTTTCCCGCAGCTTCAGTCGGTTGGGTAGTTTCTGAAGAGGATTTTATGAAGAAGGCTTCTTGGATTGACTTTCTGAAAGTAAGAGCTTCCTATGGTTTGGTAGGTAGTGACAATGTCAGTAGCCGTTTCCCTTATCTGGCTTTCTACGGTGGTGGTAGCGGTTACGATTTCGGTAATAACTTCGGCACGAATGTAGGCGGAACTTCCGAAGGTAATCTGGCTAATGCGAATCTGACTTGGGAAAAAGCTCGTAAACTGAATGTCGGTGTCGACTTTACTACCTTGAATCAACGGTTGGCATTGACTGTAGACGCATTTTACGAATATCGCTTTGACATTATTACCGATATGAACGGTGACGGTATCATGGGATATCCGGACATTGTAGGTAAGGATGCTGCTTTGCAGAATCTGGGTGAAGTGAGCAACCGCGGTGTGGACATTGAATTGAGTTGGAACGATAAGATCGGGAAAGATTTCCGTTACTATATCCGTCCGAACCTGACTTTCTCCCGTAACCGTCTGGAATATAAAGCGGAAGTTGCCCGCAAGAATTCTTGGCGCAAGGAAACCGGTAAACGTCTATACGAAAACTTCGTCTATGTGTTCGACCATTTTGCAGCCGATCAGGAAGAAGCCGATCGTCTGAACAAGATCGGTTATCAGCCTTGGGGACAATTGATTCCGGGGGATGTTGTCTACAAAGATTTGGACCGCAACGGGGTGATTGATGATGAAGACCGTACGGCAATGGGAAATCCGCGTAGTCCGGAATTGATGTTCGGTATTCCTTTCGGTTTCCAATATAAGAACTTTGATTTTAGTGTGTTATTGCAGGGAGCGACCAAAAGTTCTATTCTGTTGAATGGGGCTGCCGTATTTGACTTCCCGCAGTTTGAACAGGATAAAATCGGACGTGTGAAGAAAATGCATCTCGACCGATGGACACCGGAGACGGCTGCCACTGCCAAATATCCGGCATTGCATTATGGAACACATGATAACAACAAGAATGGAAACAGCAGTTTGTTTTTGTATGATGCTTCCTACCTGCGTCTGAAGAATGTGGAAATTGGTTACAATGTATCGCCCCAATTATTACGTAAAATCCATGTGCAACAGGCACGTATCTATGTACAAGGTTTGAATCTGTTGACTTTTGATAAACTGGGTGATGTGGATATAGATCCGGAGACGAAGTCAGGAGACGGAGCTTCATGGTATCCTATTCAAAAGGTATTCAATTTTGGTATTGATATAACATTCTAAACAAGATAGAAATATGAAAAAGTTATATAGATTTTCAGCAATTGCTTTATGTGTCCTGCCGTTGTTCTTCACTTCGTGTAGTGATTACCTGGACCGGGACGATGATGATAATATTACGGAAGCGGACGTTTTTGCCCGTTACGAAAAGGTGAACGGACTAGTCTCCGATGTATACGCAGCTGCAAAAAAAGCAGACCGTCCGCTGGTATTCTTCGAACATTTCAGCAACAGTGCTATTACGGATGAGTGTGAAGGAACTAATGTAGAAGGAAACATTACGAATAACTTTAATAACGGTGCCTGGAATCCGAATTCTTTGCCCGGCAGTGTAGGGCAATATTGGGAAGCTCTTTATGAAGGAATCCGTAAAGCGAACCTGATTATAGAAAATGTACAGAAGTATAATACGCCCGACAACCCACAGCAGGATGGTGATCTTCGCAACCGTATCGGTGAAATGTATTTCATGCGTGGTTATTTCCACATGCTGTTGTTGCGTATGTATGGTGAGGCTCCTTATATTGACCGTGTGATTAATGCCGGAGATAATATGGACTTTAAGAAAGAATCTGTTCACTCGATGGTAGAGAAGATAGTAACGGATGCGCAGACAGCTTATGGCATGGTGCCTAACAAATATGTGAAGACCTCCGAAAACTTTGGACGTGTAGACAAGGGAGCTTGTTTGGGACTGATCTCTTTTGTCCGCTGGGTGGCGGCTACTCCGTTGTGGAATGGTGCTTCTCAATACGGATATAACCTGCGCCGTGTATTCGAAAATGAGTACGCTTATGATGCTACTCGTTGGAGAAAAGCCAAAGAAGCGGCTAAAGCCGTTCTGGATTTCGAAGTCGGCGGAACCAAGCGTTATTCTCTCTATACGAAACATGGTGCAAATGATTTCAAGGATCCGGCTGACGGTAATCTGAATGACAGCCGTGTATATGCTCGTTTGTGGGATATGTTTTATGATATGGATGCCTTTGCCAATGAGTATGTGTTCTTTATGACGAAGAGCAAGGATCAGGCATGGCAGGGTGATATTTATCCGCCCAGCCGTGAGGGAAGTTCGCGCCAGCAACCGGTGCAGGAACAAGTGGATGAATACGAATATATCGTAGGTGATTATGGCTATCCGGTATATTCGGCAGAAGCCCGCAAAGGTGGCTATGACGATGCTAATCCGTATGTGAAAGGTACTCGTGACCCGCGTTTCTATCGGGATATTATTTATCACGGAGCTCCTTATCGTAACAATAAGAACGAATCGAAAACGATTAATACAGCGAGTGGTTCCGATAAGATCGGTGCTACTAATGCGACTACTACCGGTTATTATCTGCGTAAATTTCAACAGGAATCCTGGAATAAATCCGGTAACTTCAGCATTAACGCACCTGCCATCTGGCGTCTTCCTGAGTTTATCTATATCTATGCAGAGGCTTGTAATGAATTGGGAGAGGATATAGATGAGGCTTATAAACTGGTGAATACTGTTCGCGAACGTTCATTTATGAAACCGATGCCGCCGGAAGTAAAGACCAATCGGCAGTTGATGCGTGAATATATTCAACGTGAACGTCGCGTGGAACTCTTTTACGAAGGAAAACGTCCGTGGACATGCCGTTTGTATCTTGAACCAACAAGCAAGGAAGAGTTGGCAAAAGAAAGCCTTTGGAAATCCAGCGGAAGCGACAACTCAAAACGTACACAAAAATATTGGGCTGCCAATAACGGTGCGTTGCCCCGTTGCCAGCGAATGATTAACGGGATGCGTCCGGTGCAGGATGAGAATGGAGCGATTACGGTTGACGGTGTGAAATATAGAATGGAACGTTTCTGCGTGGAAGAGCGTACCTTCTCTATTCAGCATTATCTATTCCCGATTCGCCGGAGTGAGTTGCAGAAGACACCGACCATTGAACAAAATCCCGGATGGTAAACCGGTAGGAATGTATAACTTTAAAAAGAAAATCAGATGAAACGAATCTATACATATATGTGTCTGTTGCTTTTGTCGGTATTATCGTTTGCTATTACGGGTTGTGATGACGATGATGATAACGAGGTAGCTCAAGACTTGATAGAGTTGATTGTGAACAAACCGGTAATACGTATCGGGCAGAATGAAGAAGCCAAAGTGAATGTAGTGGTTGGAAACGGAAACTATACCGTAAGAAGTTTCAACACAGCTATTGCAACGGCTACGGTTTCCGGTGAATTGATAACAGTGAAAAGTGGTTCGCAGAATGGAGCCACTACCATTGAGGTAATGGATGGAGAAGGAGTGGTTGCCAATATCTCTGTGAATGTAGGTATATTTGAACTGGAAGTGAATCAGACGGAGGTAATATTGGAAGTCGCTGATGAAAAGCAGTTGATTGTTAGTATGGGAAATTTTTCCAGTAATGATGAATTATCTTATGAAGTGGAGGATGAGACAATTGTCAGCCTGGTCAATACCGACCAATTCCGTCCTTTCTATACTTTGACAGGTTTGAAGAACGGACATACAACGGTGATTTTTACAGATCATAAAGGAAAACAGGCAGTGGTTCAGGTGACGGTAAATCCGATCTCTATCGATGTTTCTAATTTAACGCCGAGAGTTGGAGTCAATAATAAGATCATGATTACGGTAGAGAAAGGAAACGGAGGTTATAGTCTGACAGCGGAGAATGAAGAAGTTGTAGCTATTCAGCAGGTGGATGACACTCATTTCAATTTAATAGGTAAAAAGGCAGGTATTACCACTGTGGTTGTCAGAGACGAAGCGGAACAGGAATTAAGTCTCACTGTTACGGTGGTGCAGGCAGATAAAGTAGCGAACCTGGGTAGCGGTAATTACTTTAAAGTACCGTTTGAATATAATGGTACGGTAGATGAATCGCTAAAGAATTTGAGTACGATCACATTTGAGGCTCGTTTCAATATTGAGTCGTTGAATGGCAATGACAATGGAAATGCCCGGATTAATACGGTGATGGGTATAGAGAAGAAATTCTTGCTGCGTGTCGACGTGCATAAGGGAGGAAGCAATGATGAAGAACGTTTCCTTCAGCTTGCTGCAGATGATAAAGGTAGTATTCGCTATGAGGGCTCTACTAAGATAGAAACCAATAAGTGGTATGATGTGGCTGTGGTATTGGATAATAGTAAGAGCGGAAGCGAACGGATTGCATTGTATGTAAATGGTGTCAGAGAAACGCTTCAATTATCAAACGGTACGCCGGATGATTTGAAAGAGATCAATCTTACTTCTGATTTCTACATCGGCCAGTCTGATGGTAAACGTCGGTTGAACGGAGCTATCAGTTATGCCCGTATTTGGACAAAAGCCTTGTCGGAGCAACAGATCTCCGAGCAGAGCGGCAAGTTGTTGAGTGAGGATAAGGATGGAATGGTAGCTAATTGGTTATTCAATAATGGAAATGGTAATACCAAGACATTTGTGTCCTTGGCAGGAAAGAGCTTCGAAGCAGAGGCGGCAAATATAGTTTCAAGTTGGAAAACAGATCCGATATTGGAAACAAGTACTCCTACAGAATAATTGTAAGAAGATAGGATAATATAAAAAAGCCATCCCCGGAATAGACGAAAGTAAGGATGGCTTTTTTTTGTAGTGTGCTTACTATTCTTCGGCAGACTATGTCCTGCATGTTGTTGGCAAGGTTATTCCTTGACAGGCTCAGCCGGTTTGTCTTTTGATGTAGTGTCTGTGACAACCGTATCATTGACATTGGCGGCAAGTGCAACCAGTGATGCCTTTGCGGGCGCGTCTTCTTTAGTTACAGTATCTTTTACTACTGTATCATTGACAACTGTTGCATTGATTTCTGTCGGGGCTGTCACAGCTTCTGCAGAACTCTGAGCCTTTACAAGGAATGAACCACCACAAACAAACATAAACATTGCTACTACTAATACTAATTTTTTCATAATCGTTTGCTTTAATGATAATTAGACATATATTTTCAATTCTCTCTCTTGTGTTAAGGAATTGGTTATTGCTTTTTCGCTAACGTCTAATTAAAGAGCAAAGCGCGTGCCAAAATTAGAGAATGTATGATAAGTGATTGATAAATAAGGGAATGAGGAAGATGATGCCAATTAGGATAGTGGGGAAGTATGTGTGGGGCGTGTGGAAACTGTGGCGGGGAGTGTGGAATTATTCCACACTCTCCGCTACCATTCTTTTATTTAGGTAATCTATCTACTTGATTTCATCCGGCCAGGGACAAGGTTTACCTGTCGCTTTGAAAGTCGGCCGTTGTGCATCTACTTTTCTTAGAAAGTTGCCCAGCTCTTTAGAAAGTTTCTTCACGATGTCCGGATGCTGTGCACTAAGGTTGTTGCTTTCTCCTATATCATCAGGTATGTTGAATAACTCTTTCTTTCCTGTTCCATAGTAATAAATCAATTTCCAGTCACCGTTTCGAACGGCACAATTAAAGTTGATTCCGGGACCATCATTTCCCCAGTTGTTAGGCATATTCCAGAAAAGACTCCGACCCTTAGCTGGGTTGCCTGTCTGTTTCAGCAGAGGGATGAAACTGATACCGTCTATCGGTTGAACTGTCTGGTAGTTCTTGACACCTGCCATTTCAAGAATAGTAGGGTAGAAGTCTTCTATCAACAAGTAGTTGTTGCATTTGCTTCCCGGAGCTACTACTCCCGGCCAACTGACAATCATCGGTTCGCGGATACCGCCTTCATAAGTAGAACCTTTACCACTGTTCAATGGATAATTCTGTGTATGCAGCTTGCCGTCACGCCATCCGGATTCGGATGCAAGTCCTCCGTTATCACTCATAAAAATGATAATAGTGTTGTTGGCTTCTCCATTCTTTTCTAGCCAGTTCATTAAATCACCTAAACTTTTATCCATTCCTTCAATCAGTGTGGCATAAGCAGCTTCATGGTCTGTCATTCCTTTTTTCTTGTACTTCTCATAGAAGCGCATATCTTTGTTCAAAGGAATGTGGATGGCATATTGCGACATATACAAATAGAAAGGCTGATTATACTTTTTCGCTTTGTCCAGTGCTTTAATGGCTTCCAAAGTCAACGCTTCGGTTACAAAAGTTTCCGTTCCCCAATATTTCTCTAATCCGGGAACAGACATCAGTGATACCGCTTTCCCATCTTTGGTATGTCCGTAGTTCTCTTCTCCCAGGTAACTGGCAAGTCCACCGGCCGCATGTCCGGCAATATTTACCTCGAATCCCCAATGATGCGGATCTTCTCCTGGAGTATCTATCGCTCCGAAATGGGCTTTTCCACAATGTATAGTATGATAACCGCTGTTCTTTAGCAGTTGCACGAAGGAGGTTCCTACGAAAGTATGATTGGTGCCGGACACTTGACTTACTCCATTGTAATTCCAGTCAGGGACTGCCAGAATGCTATCTTTACGGTCTGTCATTGTATTCTTTTGCAGCGTCCAGTTAGTTACTCGGTGACGTGCGGCGTTGGTTCCGGTGATGAGGCTACATCTGGAAGGAGAACTGATACTGCTTGCATATGCTTGGGTAAACATCATTCCCTGTTTGGCTAACCGCTCCATATTGGGAGTCTCGTACAATTCGTTATAGTGTGTCTTCTGTGTCCAGAATGGGAGTGAAGTATCCTGCCATCCCATATCGTCTACCATAAAGAGAATGATATTTGGACGTTTGTCCGCGTGTTCTATTTGCATATTGCTTTGTGCTTGCAGATTGGTTGCTGCGAGTGGCACAAATACAAGGGGTAATAATGTTTTTTTATTCATGGGGGTCATTTTATTCTATGGAATATGCATTAAAATTAATAATATCTGGTAATGCGATAGATTCGGTTAAAGATAAGTTCGAGCACGAGCACTACAAAAAGGAATCATTTCTCACCGTGATGAGAATACTTGAGAAAATGCAAGAACGTAACTTGTTACAAATCAATATTATATAATTTCAATTTATTATATAAAGTCTTCCGATCAATATTCAGTAATTGCGCTGCTTTGCTCTTATTGTTTCCTGTTTGGCGTAGTGCCTCCAAAATATGCTCTTTTTCAGTCTCTTCATTGCGTAATGCTATGCTTGTATTGCTGGATGCAGGAGTTTCTAAGAGCTCGGTTCCCAATTCCAATAAAGTGATGAAACTGCTTTGTGCCAATAAAGTCGCTCTTTTGACTATGTTCTTCATTTGGCGCAAATTTCCCGGCCAATGATAATTCATTAAAGCTTGTGATGCTTTTGTATCAAAACCGATCAGATGTTTATCCAGCTCTTTGTTTGCCTGGTCGAGGAAGAAGTTGGCAAAAAGCAAAATATCCTCTTTCCGCTCTTTCAAGTCAGGCATTCGTAGGGTAAATTCGTTGATACGATGATAGAGGTCCTCACGGAATGTCCCCTTTTCGATGGCTTGCTCCAGATTCTCGTTCGTTGCGGATATCAAACGAATATCTACCGAAATTTCCTGTGTAGAGCCGACCGGACGTATCTTTCTCTCTTGCAAAGCACGGAGCAATTGTATCTGTACTTCATAACTGAGATTTCCGATTTCATCTAAAAAGATAGTACCGCCGTTGGCTGCGACGAAAGCGCCTGTCTTGTCCGTCAACGCTCCTGTAAAGGAGCCTTTCACATGACCGAAAAATTCGGAAGCTGCCAATTCTTTGGGGATGGAACCGCAATCTACGGCAATGAACGGTTTATTGTTCCGCTTGCTGAGTTGGTGGATGCGGTGTGCTACATATTCCTTTCCTGTTCCGCTCGAACCATTGATAAGAACGGACATATTGGTCGGAGCTACCAGACCTACATAATTATAAAGTTGTTTGGCGGCGTCACTCTCTCCTTCCAGATAAGAGTGCTGCCCTTCGTTTGTAACTTTTGAAGTAGCTTGCGATGAGAAAACTTGTGATGGAGAATCTTGTAAAGCTTCAGATATCTTCTTCAGTAATTCTCCCGGATTCACGGGTTTGGCAATATAATCTCGTGCTCCGAGTTTCATTGCCAGTACAGCGGACTGGATATCCGCATAACCGGTCATAATGATCAGAGGAATGGCTTTTCCCTGTTCATTCATCCATTTCAGTAAATCGATGCCTTCATGATCGGGCAACCGCAGATCTGATAATATCAAATCTACAGTTTGGCTTTCGATATGCTTCCGGGCACGTGCAATGGTACTTACTGATGATACTTCAAATCCTTTTTTGCCTAGCCAGGTTTTGAGCATCATTCCAAAAGTTATATCATCTTCAACGATCAATATGGATCTCATCATGTCAGGTTTTGATTCTTTTAAGTCACAAAGGTAAGAGGATTTAGGCGAAAGTGGTATATTTGCAAACTTAAATTAAATAAAAGCGTTATGAAAAAGATTGTATTGATATTATTAACCATATCGTTTTGCGGACTTATTGCTTGCAAGACCGGAACTAAAAAAGGAGAAGACATGGATAAAGAAACATTGGTAAAGATTGAGACAACTGCGGGAGACATCAAAGTGAAGTTGTATAATGAGACTCCCAAACATCGTGATAATTTTATTAAATTGGTGAAAGACGGAATGTATGAAGGTACACTGTTTCACCGCGTTATCAAAGATTTTATGATTCAGGCGGGTGACCCGGATTCGAAGAATGCTCCGAAGGGCAAGATGTTGGGTGCCGGTGATGTAGGTTACACCATTCCGGCAGAATTTGTATATCCGAAATTCTTCCATAAGAAAGGCGCTCTTTCGGCGGCCCGTCAAGGAGATAATGTGAACCCGAAGAAAGAGTCTTCCGGCTGTCAGTTCTATATCGTGACAGGAAAAGTTTACAATGATTCTACGTTGTTAAGTATGGAGAGCCAGATGAATGAGAATAAGATTAATGTTATTTTCAATACATTGGCGCAGAAGCACATGAAAGAAATTTATAAGATGCGGAAAGCAAACGATGAAAACGGGCTTTATGACTTGCAGGAAAAACTGTTTGCAGAAGCACAGGAGATAGCTGCCAAGCAACCGGAATTTCATTTCACTCCGGAGCAGATTGAAGCATATACTACGGTAGGCGGTACCCCGCATCTGGATGGTGAGTATACCGTATTCGGCGAAGTAGTGGAAGGGATGGATGTAGTAGACAAAATCCAGCAGGTAAAAACCGACCGTAGCGACCGTCCTGAAGAAGATGTGAAGATAATAAAAGCGACCATACTTGACTAAATGATATGAAAATCAACAGGCATATTCTTGGCAATGGATTGCGTCTGGTGCATTCGCAGGATGAAAGTACGCAGATGGTAGCCCTTAATATATTATATAAGGTGGGAGCTCGTGATGAGCATCCCGAACATACCGGTTTCGCGCATTTGTTTGAACATTTGATGTTCGGCGGCTCGGTCAACATTCCCGATTATGATATGCCGCTCCAATTGGCGGGTGGGGAGAATAATGCCTGGACGAATAATGATATTACCAACTATTACCTCACTGTTCCCCGCCAGAATGTGGAAACCGGCTTTTGGCTGGAGTCAGATCGTATGCTGAGCCTCGATTTCAGCGAACGGAGTCTGGAAGTGCAACGGGGAGTGGTAATGGAAGAGTTTAAGCAGCGTTGCCTGAATCAGCCTTATGGAGATGTAGGACATCTCCTGAGGCCATTGGCTTACCGGTCGCACCCTTACCAATGGCCTACCATCGGTAAGGAACTGTCGCATATCGCCAATGCAACGTTGGAGGAGGTGAAAGCATTCTTTTTCCGATTTTATGCTCCGAATAATGCGATACTGGCTGTCACCGGCAACATCTCTTTCGAGGAGGCAGTGACACTGACAGAGAAATGGTTCGGCCCTATTCCCCGTCGGGAGGTTCCTCAACGGAACTTGCCGCAGGAACCGGAACAGACGGAAGAACGACGATTAACGGTAGAGCGGAATGTTCCTCTTGATGCGTTGTTCATGGGATATCATATGTGTGACCATCATCACCCTGATTACTATGCCTTTGATATCCTTTCGGATATATTAAGCAACGGGCGTTCCAGCCGCCTGAACCAGCGTCTCGTACAAGAAAGGCAGTTATTCTCAAGTATTGACGCTTATATATCCGGCAGTGTAGATGCGGGTTTGTTCCATATTGCCGGAAAGCCGTCGGCAGGCGTGGCACTGGAACAGGCGGAAGCTGCCGTTTGGGAAGAATTGGATCGCCTACAACAGGAACTTGTCAGTGAGCAGGAGTTGGAAAAAGTAAAGAACAAATTTGAGTCTACTCAGATATTCGGTAATATTAATTATTTGAATGTAGCGACTAATCTTGCCTGGTTCGAACTGCTCGGACGGGCGGAAAGCATGGAGCGGGAGGTGGAACGTTATCGTTCCGTCACTGCGGGACAGTTGCAGGCTGTAGCCCAATCGGCTTTCCGGCGGGAGAACGGGGTTATACTCTATTATAAAAGTAAATGAGAAATATTTATAGAACATACAGAGAGCATTACAAGGCATTATTCTGTCTTGGACTTCCTATTGTCATCGGACAGATAGGAGTGATCATACTTGGATTCGCAGATACGTTGATGATCGGTCACCATAGTACGGTAGAGTTGGGCGCAGCTTCTTTCGTGAATAATGTGTTTAATCTGGCTATTATTTTCAGTACGGGATTCTCGTACGGGTTGACACCTATCGTGGGAGGGCTGTATGGAACTCACCAATTTGCCCCTGCCGGACAGGCATTGCGCAATAGTTTGCTGGCCAATCTGATGGTTGCGCTTCTGCTGACTATATGTATGACGCTGTTATTCCTGAATATAGAGCGTCTTGGTCAACCGGAGGAATTGATTCCTCTGATTAAACCTTATTATCTGGTTTTACTTGCTTCTTTGGTGTTTGTTATGCTTTTCAATGGCTTCAAGCAATTTACGGATGGAATTACAGATACTAAAACAGCCATGTGGATCTTGCTTGGCGGAAATGTATTGAACATCATCGGAAACTATATTCTGATTTATGGAAAGTTCGGCTTTCCTGAATTGGGATTGTTGGGAGCAGGTATCAGTACTCTGTTTTCACGTATAGTGATGGTCGTTGTCTTTGTAATCATCTTTATGCGTAGTCCGCGCTTCATTCGTTATAAGGTCGGCTTTTTCCGTTTGGGATGGTCGCGTGTTGTTTTCAGCCGTTTGAACGGATTAGGATGGCCGGTTGCCTTTCAGATGGGAATGGAGACGGCTTCCTTCAGTCTGAGTGCCATCATGATTGGCTGGTTGGGGACGATTGCGTTAGCTTCCCATCAAGTCATGTTGGCAATTTCACAATTTACTTTTATGATGTACTACGGGATGGGAGCTGCCGTTGCTGTCCGGGTCAGTAACTTCAATGGTCAGGATGATATGGTGAATGTGCGTCGTTCCGCCTATGCCGGTTTCCATCTGATGATGGCATTGGGTGTCGTGTTGTCTTTCATTGTTTTTCTTTGTCGGAATTATCTGGGAGGTTGGTTTACTGACAGTTCTGAAGTTGCCGCTATGGTTACTTCGTTAATATTTCCTTTCCTTGTCTACCAGTTTGGCGATGGCTTGCAGATCACTTTTGCCAACGCTTTGCGTGGAATTGCAGACGTAAAACTGATGATGGTCATCGCTTTTATCGCTTATTTCATTATCTCGTTGCCCGTAGGCTATTTTTGCGGTTTCGTGATGAGATGGGGTGTTGTAGGCGTATGGATGGCGTTCCCTTTTGGACTGACAAGTGCAGGGCTGATGCTTTGGTGGCGTTTCCACTACATGACGAAACAGCTTGCCCTCCGACAATAACTTGTAATTCGTTGTTCCTATGGCTTCCTACCGTTCTACAAAACTCAAAATAACCATTGGTTACACTTTGCTACTGGCTATTCTTCTTTTCTCGTTGGTGTTTGTGCATCGTGAGATGGAAGCGTTATCGGCTGCGGACAACCAGCAGAATTTGCGTACGGATAGCTTGTTGGCCCTTCTCCATGAGAAAGACCGGAATACAATTCAAATGTTACGAGTGTTGAGCGAAGCGAACGATAGCCTTCTTTCTGCATCGGAGATTAAGGAAATTATTTCCGAACAGGATTCCGTCATTACCCACCAACGGGTACAACATCGTGTCATAACCAAACGCGATTCTCTGCTGACTGCTCCGAAGAAGAAAGGTTTCTTCAAGAGGTTAGCGGAAGTATTTGTCCCTTCCAAACAGGATAGTGCCGTACTTGTCAACACTTCTTTGGAGGTAGCTACGGATACGATTCTGGAACCTGCCACTTCTAAGGATTCCTTACAGCAAAAAATCCGTATGGCTACGGAGGAAAAACGTTTGCAACGGAAAAAGACCATCCGGCGTACCAGTACGAAGTATCAGCGGATGAATACACAGTTGACTGCAAGAATGGATAGCTTGATAAAGGGGTATGAGGAAGAAATGACTCAGCGTGCACTCCAGGATGCGGAGCAGCAACAAGCAGTAAGGATGCGTTCGGCACGTACTATTTCGGGAATCGCTATTGGGGCGGTGTTTTTGTCTGCCTTTTTCTTGATATTGATCATACGCGATATATCTCGGAGCAACCGCTATCGTCGACAACTGGAGGAAGCCAACAAGCGGGCGGAGGATTTGCTTGTCGCCCGTGAAAAGTTAATGCTTGCCATTACTCATGACTTTAAAGCACCGTTAGGCTCTATTATGGGGTATACCGAACTGCTATCCCGGTTGACTCGGGATGAACGGCAGCGTTTCTATCTTGAAAATATGAAGAGTTCTTCGGAACATCTCTTGAAGTTAGTCAGTGACCTGCTCGATTTTCATCGGCTCGACCTTAATAAAGCGGAGGTGAATCGCGTCACCTTTAATCCTTCGCAGCTATTTGATGAAATTTATATTAGTTTTGAGCCTTTGACTGCCGCCAAAGGATTGACTTTACAAAGTAATGTCGCTTCCGATTTGAATGGGAGATTTATTAGTGACCCTTTGCGTCTCCGTCAGATTGTGAACAACCTTTTATCCAATGCCGTTAAGTTCACTCAAAAAGGTAAGATAATATTGACGGCTACATACG
Organism: Bacteroides sp. NSJ-39; assembly: GCF_014287315.1. Classification (NCBI taxonomy): domain Bacteria; kingdom Pseudomonadati; phylum Bacteroidota; class Bacteroidia; order Bacteroidales; family Bacteroidaceae; genus Bacteroides; species Bacteroides sp. NSJ-39. The sequence goes on from NZ_JACOOB010000002.1 coordinate 416,141, forward strand.
ACTCTTCAAAGTTGACAATAGCCATCGCAGATACCGGAAAAGGGATGGCTCCGTCAGACCGGGAACGCATCTTTCAGGAGTTTACCCGTTTGTCCGGTGCACAAGGTGAAGAGGGGTTCGGGCTCGGATTGTCCATCGTGAAGAAACTGGTAACTTTACTCGAAGGAGAAATTGATGTGCAAAGCACACCGGGAGAAGGAAGTTGCTTTACGGTGACTCTTCCTCTTTATCCGGTGGGGAAATCGGTAACGGAGGGTGAACTTTCGGAAAGTGATAAAGGGGAATCTATCCAAGAGCCAGCTACCATTCTTCCGATGAAGGTGATCCGTGTTCTTTTGATTGATGACGATAAAATCCAACTCAGCTTGACGGCAGCTATGCTGAAACAGCACGGCATTGATGCTGTTTGTTGCGAGCAATTGGAGGAACTTATAGAACAACTTCGCGCTTCTGTTTTTGATGTATTACTGACCGATATACAAATGCCGGCCGTCAATGGTTTTGATTTGGTGAAACTACTTCGCGCTTCCAATATTCCGCAGGCAAAAACGATCCCCGTGATTGCTGTTACTGCCCGTAGTGAGATGGATAAGGCTGCGTTGTACGAACATGGATTTGCCGGATGTCTGCATAAACCATTTACGGTAAAGGAATTGTTGCAGACGATCAATGAAGGACAATTGGTTGCGGATGAGGCGCATATCACAGAAGATATGGGGAGCGGATTGATGAATTTCTCCGCATTGACAGCCTATTCGGAGGACGACCCGGAGGCGGCGTGTTCCATTATTGAGACTTTCATCGAAGAGACAGGGAAAAATGTTGACCGGATGCAACAAGCCTTAGACAATGAAGATACGGACGCGATAGCTGCTATGGCTCATAAACTTCTTCCGCTTTTCACACTGATTGGTGCATCCGAAACAATTGCTCCTTTAAAATATTTGGAAAGTTGTCGTGGAGAGATGTTCGTTGACGAGATAAAGCAAACAACACTTACAGTGCTGGCAACGGTTCCGCATATAATTAGTGAGGCAAAAGAGTATCTTTCTTATCGTTATCCAAACCTTTTCTCAAAATAATTTGTTTACTTTGTGTCTTCAATTTACACTGACACGCTTTGTATGAAACGAAAATGGATACGATGGGTAAGCTGGATATTGCTTACTCCAATAATACTCTTTGTAATACTGATGGTATTACTTTATATTCCTCCCGTACAAAATCTTTTACGCCGGGAAGTAACTGCATACGCTTCTGAAGCAACCGGTATGCAGATTCAGGTGGAACGGATTGACCTTCGTTTTCCGCTCAATCTGTTAGTTCGTGGTGTAGAAGTCATTCAACAGCCGGATACTTTGTTGTCTTTAGAGAGCTTGAATGTGCGGGTGCAGGCGTGGCCACTTATCAAAGGAAAAGTAGAAGTCGATGAAGTTACACTAAATCAGGTTGCAGTCAATTCCGCAGGTCTGATAGAGGGAATGAAGATAAAAGGTGTCTTGGGACGTTTCTTTCTGCAGAGTCATGGGGTGGATTTATCCAATGAAATAGCGATTATTAATCAGGTCGATTTATCAGACACCCATGTCCAATTGGTAATGAACGACACCACGACCGCTCCTAAAGACACGACCGCTTCCGCTCCTGTCAATTGGAAAGTAGACCTTCATCAGTTGAATTTGGGAAATGTGTCATTCAGTATGCAGCTTCCGGCTGATTCCATGCGTATGGCAGCCTACATCGGCGAAGCGTCTGTAAATGATGCGCAAGCGGATCTGAAGAATCAGTTTTATAGCTTGAAACAATTCCTGTTGTCGGGAGGCTCTGCCAATTATGATACCGGAGCTGCTAAACCGGTCGAAGGCTTCGATGCTTCTCATATTGCGGTCCGTGATATCCGGATCGGTTTGGACTCCTTATTATATAAAGGTAGGAATATGAATGCCGTGCTCCGTGAATTTTCAATGAATGAACGTTCGGGACTGAGCATTACCTCGTTGGCGGGCAGGGTTTATTCTAATGATTCAATTATTTGTGTTCCGGGCTTAAAGCTGCAGACTCCTCATTCTGAAATTGATTTGTCTGCCCATACGTATTGGGAACTTGTCAACATCCCTACTACGGGACGTTTGTCCGCCAATCTCAACGCATACATCGGTAAAGAGGATGTTATGCTGTTTACGGGTGGGCTGCCGGATAGTTTCAAAGAAGCCTATCCTTTCCGTCCTCTTGTTATTCGTGCGGGTACGGACGGTAATCTGAAAGAGATGCAGATTTCGCGCTTTACGGTAGATTTGCCGGGAGCATTTTCTTTAGAGGGTGGTGGGCTTCTTGAAAATCTGGCGGACAGTATCACGCGCTCGGGAACGGTCGGGTTGAAGATGACTACCCAGAATCTGAACTTCCTGACTGCTTTGTCCGGTGAGGCTCCCAATGGGACTATTGTAATTCCCGATAGTATGGACATGGCTGCGAAGGTTGATATAAACGGTCCTGCATATAAGGCCAATTTGAAACTGAGAGAAAGAGAGGGTACTATAGATATGGACGCGGCATTGAATACGCTCACCGAGGTCTACAAGGCAGACTTAAAAATAAACAACCTTCAACTGCATAATTTCCTACCGAAAGATTCAATTTATGAACTTTCACTTTCGGCTGACGCTGAAGGGCGAGGACTGGATGTGACGTCCTATCGTTCTTTTGCCAAATTGAATCTGTCGTTAGATCAGCTTCATTATGCCCAATATCATCTCTCGAATGTTGATTTGACTGGAGCTTTGAAAGGGGCATTGGTAACAGCCCGTCTGACCAGTGACAATGCTTTGCTGAAGATGACGACTGAGGCCGAATATAACTTGGCACACAGTTATCCCGATGGAAAAGTGACAATGGATGTCACTCAATTGGATTTGCATGAGTTGGGATTAATGCCGCAGCCGATGAAACATCCGCTTGCTTTTAACTTTTCTGCGGAAGCCCGCCAGAATCGGGTGTTTACCCATTTGGTGTCCGGAGATATGAAACTCAACTTGAGTGCACGTTCCGGGGTGGAACCGTTGATTCGGCAGTCTACTCATTTTGTGGATGTGCTGATGAGACAAATTGATGAAAAAGCATTGGACCATGCCGAATTGCGTGAAGCCTTGCCCACTGCTATACTCTCTTTCTCAGCAGGTAAAGAGAATCCGTTAGCCTATTTCCTGGCTACTCAGAACATATCCTATCAGGATGCATCCATGAAGTTTGGAACCGCTCCGGACTGGGGTATTAATGGTAAGGCTGCCATTCATACATTGAAGGTCGATACTTTGCAACTGGATACCATATTCTTTACTGTCAAGCAAGATACTACCTCCATGAAGCTGCGTGCCGGAGTGATTAACGGACCGAAGAATCCGCAGTTCTCTTTCTCGACTGCTATTACGGGAGAAATTCGTGACCGGGATGCGGAGTTGCTGGTCGATTATAAAAACGAAAAAGGAGAAACAGGCGTACTGTTGGGTGTCAACGCCCGTCCTTTATTTGAAGGACACGGAAAAGGCAACGGTATTGCTTTTACCTTAATCCCGGAAAACCCGATTATCGCTTTCCAGAAATTCCATTTCAATGAGAAGCATAACTGGATCTATCTGCACAAGAATATGCGTGTATATGCCAATGTGGATATGTGGGATGATGAAGGGATGGGTTTCCGTATTCATTCCGTTCCGGGAGATACCGTGTCTTTACAGAATATCGATGTTGAAATCCGGAGAATTCGTTTGGCGGAGCTTAGCAGTGTACTTCCCTATTTCCCGGAGATAACCGGACTGTTCTCTGCGGAAGCTCATTATGTACAGACGGAAAAGGACCTTCAACTGTCTGCGGAGTTGTCTATCGATGAGTTAACATACGAACGGCAACGTATTGGAGATGTTACGCTGGGGGCTACATGGCTACCGGGCGAGCAGGGAAAACAGTATCTGAATGCGTACTTGAATCACGACCAAGTGGAAGTATTGCTGGCGGATGGTAAGTTGATACCTACCGGGACGGGGAAAGACAGCTTGGAGGTGAATACGGAGCTGGATCATTTCCCGCTTCGGGTAGCTAATGTGTTTGTTCCCGATCAGATGGTCACTTTATCGGGCGATTTGGATGGTAATCTGAAAATAACGGGCAGTACCGAACAACCTCTGATTAACGGAGAACTGTCATTGGATAGTGTAGCTGTTCTTTCCCGACAGTATGGTGCTCGTTTTATGTTCGATAATCGTCCGGTGCAGATAAATAATAACCGTCTGTTATTTGATAAATTCGCAATTTACACTACATCGAAAAATCCGTTTACGATTGATGGCTATGTAGATTTCCGCGATATGAGTCGTCCGATGGCAAATCTGAATATGCTTGCGCAGAATTATACGCTTCTGGATGCTAAGCGTACCCGTGAAAGTTTGGTTTATGGAAAGGTATTTGCCGATTTCCGTGCAACAGTAAAGGGACCTTTGGATGGATTGAATATGCGGGGAAACATCAGTCTGCTGGGTAATACAGATGTTTCGTATATACTGACAGACTCACCGTTGACAGTACAGGATCGTCTGGGTAGTTTGGTCACTTTTACTTCGTTTAGCGATACTACTACAGTTGTCCGTCAGGAAGTGCCGACAGTTTCTTTAGGCGGTCTGGACATGGTTATGATGGTTCATATTGATCCTTCCGTCCGTTTGAAAGTAGATTTGGATGCGAGCAATGACAATCGTATCGAACTGGAAGGGGGAGGTGACCTTTCCATGAAATATACTCCGCAGGGTGACTTGACCCTGACAGGACGTTATACCTTGAGCGGTGGTTTGATGAAATATGCTTTGCCGGTGATTGCAGCCAAAGAGTTTGCCATAGATAACGGCAGTTACGTAGAATGGACAGGCAATCCGATGGACCCGATGTTGAACTTTAAGGCGACCGACCGTATCCGCGCTTCCGTATCCGAAGGAGAGAATGGTGGAACACGTACGGTTAATTTCGATGTTTCCATTGTAATCAAGAACCGGTTGGATAATCTTTCGTTTGCATTTGATGTGTCGGCTCCCGAAGACGCGACCATACAAAATGAACTTACAGCTATGGGGGCGGAAGAACGTGGCAAGCAGGCGCTTTATATCATGGTGATGAAAACCTATCTCGGTACCGGACCGATTGGCGGTGGAGGTGGTGGAGTAGGCAAGCTGAATATGGGGTCTGCCTTGAATTCCGTGTTGAGTAGTCAGATTAACTCGTTGATGGGCAATTTGAAGAATGCAAGTGTCTCGGTGGGTATCGAAGATCATGATCTTTCAGATACTGGTGGTAAGCGTACGGATTACAGCTTCCGTTACTCGCAACGTCTCTTCAATAACCGGTTCCAGATCGTTATTGGCGGTAAGGTATCTACGGGTGAGAATGCGACGAATAATGCCGAGTCATTCATCGACAATATCTCTTTGGAATACCGTCTGGATAGGACAGGAACCCGCTATGTCCGTCTGTTCTACGATAAGAACTATGAGAGTGTGCTCGAAGGCGAGATTACGGAGACCGGAGTCGGTCTGGTACTTCGCAAGAAACTGGATAAACTCAGTGAACTGTTCATCTTTAAGAAAAAGAAGTAAGAATGAAAGGAATATATAGTAACATATTAACAGGCTGTCTGATTGGTATCATGTTGTTTTCGGGGTGTTCGGTGACGAAGCATTTGCCCGAAGACGAAATACTCTATACCGGGAACAAAACGGTTATTCAGAATAAATCGAACACTTCGGTAGGTCAGACGGCATTGACCGAGATAGAAGCGGCGCTTGACAAGGCTCCGAGTACGAAAATTCTGTTTCTGCCCATTCCTTTTAAGATGTGGATGTACAATGATTTTGTGAAGTACAAGAAAGGATTCGGGAAATGGATGTTCAACCGTTTTGCAGCCAATCCTCCTGTTTTTATTTCTACTGTCAATCCGGAGGTGCGCATCAAAGTCGCCACCAATCTGTTGCATGATTATGGCTATTTCAATGGAAAAGTAACTTACGAAACATTGGCGGATAAGAAGGATAGCTTGAAAGCCGGTATTCTTTACACGGTGGATATGAAGAATCCCTATTTCATAGATACGGTGTATTATGAGCGTTTCACTCCGCAGACATTGCGGATTATGGAGCGGGGACGCAGGTATTCCTATATAAGTCCCGGCGAACAATTCAATGTTGTGGACCTGGATGACGAGCGTACACGTATCAGTACGTTGTTGCGTAACCGGGGATACTTCTATTTCCGTCCCGACTATATGACTTATCAGGCGGATACCACCTTAGTGCCCGGCGGGCATATCAGCCTCCGGATGATTCCCGTACCCGGTTTGCCTGCTGCTGCGCAACGTCCTTATTATGTAGGCAATGGCTCTGTTTATCTGTTTGGAAAGAATGGAGAATCCCCGAATGACAGCATGATGTATAAGAACCTGAATATTCACTATTATAAGAAGTTGCAGGTTCGTCCCAATATGCTTTATCGTTGGTTGAATTATCAACAGTTTGTACGTAATGCACAGATGCGTGCTTCCAATCGTACTAGGCTTTACAGTCAATACAGGCAAGAGCAGGTTCAGGAAAAGTTAAGCCAGTTGGGTATATTCAGCTATTTGGATATACAATATGCTCCTAAGGACACGACAGCAGTTTGTGATACGCTGAATGTGAGTGTACAAGCCACTTTTGCCAAGCCACTGGATGCCGAGTTGGAGTTGAACGTAGTAACTAAGAGCAACGATCAGACCGGTCCCGGTGCTGCTTTTGGTGTTACCCGTAACAACGTTTTCGGTGGTGGAGAAAGCTGGAATGTAAAGCTTAAAGGCTCTTATGAGTGGCAGACTGGAGGTGGAGAGAAAAGTTCTTTGATGAACAGTTGGGAGATGGGACTTTCCACATCACTGACTTTTCCCAGAGTTGTGTTCCCACGTTGGGGCAAAATGGAATTTGACTTTCCGGCAACCACAACTTTCCGGTTGTATATCGATCAGTTGAACCGTGCGAGATATTATAAATTGTTGTCATTCGGTGGAAATGCGACATATGATTTCCAGCCGACACGTATAAGCCGTCATAGTATCACTCCTTTCAAATTGACATTCAACGTCCTGCAACATCAGTCGGAAGAGTTTAAGGAGATCGCTCAGGAGAATCCGGCATTGTATATCAGTTTGAAAGACCAGTTTATTCCTGCTATGGAATACACGTATACGTATGACAATGCTTCGACGCGGAGAATAAAGAATCCTATCTGGTGGCAATCTACAGTGACTTCTGCCGGAAATCTGACCTCAGTGATCTATCGTGCTTTCGGTCAGCCTTTTAATAAAGAAAATAAACGATTGCTGAATGTTCCTTTTGCACAATTCGTGAAGTTGAATACGGAATTCCGTCATTTATGGAATATTGATAAGAATAACAGAATAGCGTCCCGTGTGGCATTGGGAGCACTTTTCTCTTATGGAAATGCTACGATAGCTCCTTATAGCGAACAGTTTTATGTCGGAGGTGCTAACAGTATCCGTGCTTTTACGGTGCGTAGCATAGGTCCCGGTGGATATCATCCGGCGGAAAGTCGTTATTCTTACCTCGATCAGACAGGTACATTCCGCTTTGAGGCAAATGTGGAATATCGTTTCCGTATTTATAAAAGTATTTGGGGGGCCACTTTCCTGGATGCGGGAAATGTCTGGCTGATGCGTAAAGATGAGGCTCGTCCGAATTCACAACTCGAACTGAAGACTTTCCCGAAACAGATTGCTTTGGGTACAGGTGTCGGTTTCCGTTATGATATGGATATTCTTGTGTTCCGTCTCGATTTCGGTGTACCTTTGCATCTGCCTTACGATACGGATAGAAGTGGGTATTACAATGTTACCGGAGCCTTTATGAAAAATCTGGGAATACATTTTGCTATCGGTTATCCCTTCTAATGAATGATTTTTGTACGATTTTGGTAAATAATGATTGATAATTGTCCTGTCGGATTCAACTATTTTTGTACTTTTGCAACGAAATCTGATGCCGTTGACATCACTAACCTTTTAATATTACACAATTTATGAAACCAACTTTATTCTTATTGGCAGCCGGTATGGGCAGCCGCTATGGAGGCTTGAAACAATTGGACGGTCTGGGGCCTAATGGCGAAACTATTATGGATTATTCAATCTATGACGCTATTAATGCCGGATTCGGCAAACTTGTATTTGTAATCCGCAAAGACTTTGAACAGGATTTCCGTGAGAAAATTATTTCCAAATATGAAGGTCATATTCCTTGCGAGCTTGTATTTCAAGCGTTGGATGCTCTTCCCGAAGGTTTTACTTGTCCGGCAGACCGTACAAAACCCTGGGGTACTAACCATGCGGTAATGATGGGTGCCGATGTGATTAAAGAACCGTTTGCGGTAATTAACTGTGATGACTTTTATGGTCGCGATTCTTTCCAGGTGATGGGTAAATATCTGGCTGCTCTTCCCGAAGGTTCGAAAAATGTTTATTCAATGGTAGGCTTCCGCGTAGGAAATACCTTGAGCGAAAGCGGTACGGTATCTCGTGGAATCTGTAGCACAGATGCGAAAGGATTGCTGACTTCTGTTGTAGAACGTACGAAGATTCAACGCTTGGACGGTGAAGTGAAATATATCGATGATAATGGTGAATGGACTGCTACCCCCGACACAACTCCGGTAAGTATGAATTTCTGGGGTTTCACTCCCGATTACTTCGCTTACAGCGAGGAGTTCTTTAAAACTTTCCTGAGCGATCCGAAGAACATGGAAAATCTGAAGAGCGAATTCTTCATTCCATTGATGGTGGATAAATTGATTAATGACGGAACCGCTACTGTTGAAGTGTTGGATACTACTAGCAAATGGTTCGGTGTTACTTATCCGGAAGATCGCCAAAGCGTAGTAGACAAGATTCAGGCATTGGTAGATGCCGGTGAATATCCTGCTAAATTGTTCTAAAGAGGGGCTTAGATTAAGATAGGAAGCAGTCATTCGTTCAGAATGGCTGCTTTTTTGTTTTTGATAACGGATGATACTGACATTTATACAATAATTATTCATTATCTTTGCAGTCCAAAATCTTATAAATCAGAGACAGAAGTGATTTCAGTAGAAGGATTATCAGTAGAATTTAATGCGACACCCCTTTTTGAGGATGTCAGTTATGTTATCAATAAGAAAGACCGCATTGCGTTAGTCGGCAAGAATGGTGCGGGCAAATCGACCATGTTGAAGATATTGGCAGGTTTACAATCGCCGACACATGGAGTTGTAGCTACTCCGAAAGATGTAACTATCGGATATTTGCCTCAGGTCATGATTCTTTCCGACAACCGGACGGTGATGGGAGAAGCGGAACAGGCATTCGAACATATTTTTGAACTTCAGGCGAAGTTGGAACGAATGAATCAGGAACTGGCTGAACGGACAGACTATGATTCGGAAGAATACCATCAGTTGATAGACCGTTTCACGCATGAGAACGACCGCTTCCTAATGATGGGGGGCACGAACTATCAGGCGGAAATCGAACGGACACTTCTCGGACTGGGATTCAGCCGTGAGGATTTTGATCGTCCTACTTCAGAGTTTTCCGGTGGTTGGCGTATGCGTATCGAATTGGCAAAATTGTTGTTGCGCCGTCCGGATGTGCTGCTACTCGACGAGCCGACCAATCATCTTGATATCGAAAGTATCCAATGGCTGGAAAATTTCCTGGCAATTCGTGCCAATGCTGTCGTACTAGTCAGCCATGACCGCGCTTTCTTGAACAACGTAACCACACGTACTATCGAAATTACCTGTGGACAGATTTATGATTACAAAGTGAAGTATGACGAATTTGTTGTCTTGCGCAAGGAACGTCGCGAACAGCAGCTCCGCGCTTACGAGAATCAACAGAAACAGATACAGGATACGGAAGATTTCATTGAACGCTTCCGCTATAAAGCAACTAAAGCCGTGCAGGTACAAAGCCGCATCAAGCAATTGGAAAAGATAGAGCGTATTGAAGTGGACGAAGAAGACAACTCCTCACTTCGCTTGAAATTTCCTCCTGCCAGCCGTAGCGGAAACTATCCGGTGATTTGCGAAGACGTGCGCAAAGCGTATGGTAATCATGTTGTTTTTCATGATGTAAATCTCACTATCAATCGGGGAGAGAAAGTAGCTTTTGTCGGTAAGAACGGTGAAGGTAAATCTACATTGGTGAAATGTATAATGGGTGAGATTGACTTTGACGGCAAACTGACCATCGGTCATAATGTTCAGATCGGTTATTTTGCACAGAATCAGGCACAGATGTTGGATGAAAATCTGACGGTGTTTGATACCATAGACCGGGTAGCAACGGGAGATATCCGTTTGAAGATACGGGATATTTTGGGTGCCTTCATGTTTGGCGGCGAAGCTTCGGACAAGAAAGTCAAAGTCCTTTCCGGTGGAGAACGTACCCGATTGGCAATGATCAAACTTCTTCTTGAACCTGTAAACTTCCTGATTCTTGACGAACCGACCAATCACTTGGATATGCGTTCAAAGGATGTGTTGAAAGAAGCGATCCGTGAATTTGACGGCACAGTCATTCTTGTCAGTCACGACCGTGATTTTTTGGACGGACTTGCGACTAAAGTATATGAGTTCGGTGGAGGAATGGTGAAAGAGCATCTCGGAGGTATTTATGAATTTCTGCAAAAGAAAAAGATAGATAGCCTGAATGAACTTCAAAAAGGCGCCGGATTGTCTGCTTCTCCTACGGCAACAGCCAAAGGAAATGGAGAACAGGAAGCTGTGCAACCTTCGGAAAACAAACTTTCTTATGAGGCACAGAAAGAGTTGAATAAGAAGATTAAGAAACTCGAACGTCAGGTAGCGGACTGTGAAGCCTCGATAGAAGAGACGGAAGCCGCGATTGCCATTGTGGAAGAGAAGATGGCGACTCCGGAAGGGGCTTCGGATATGCAGCTATATGAACGCCATCAGAAACTGAAACAACAGTTGGACACAATCGTTGAAGAGTGGGAACGGGTGTCGATGGAACTGGAAGAAGTGAAAGGCTAGGGTCTTCCTTCGCATAACATGATAATTCTATAATATATTATATTGAGTATGAAAGTAACCAAGTATTTACCAATTCTTGCGGTATGCCTTATGACAACAGGATGTAACAGTAAGAAAGAGGCCGTACTGACGTCCGGTATCGACCTTGCTAATCTGGATACCACGGCTGTGCCGGGTACAAGTTTTTATCAATATGCGTGTGGCGGTTGGGTGAAAGATCACCCGTTGACTGACGAATATTCCCGTTTCGGAACATTCGATATGTTGCGTGAGAACAGCCGTGAACAATTGAAATCCCTGATTGCCGAACTGGCCGCAAAGACGGACAATGCTCCGGGAAGCGCTGCTCAGAAAGTTGGCGACCTTTACAACATCGCAATGGACAGTGTGAAGTTGAACCAGGAGGGAGTAGCTCCGATTAAAGACGAATTGGCCGCTATCGATGCGCTGAAAGACAAGAACGAAATCTACGCATACATTGCCGAAAGTCAGAAGAAAGGTATACGGCCTTACTTTACGATGTTTGTCGGTGCGGATGATATGAACAGTTCGATGAATATAGTACAGACCTATCAGGGTGGTATCGGAATGGGACAACGCGATTATTATCTGGAAGAAGACGAACAGACTACCAACATCCGTAACAAATATCAGGAACACATCGCCAAAATGTTCCGGTTGGCAGGTTATGATGAGGCTACTGCACAGAAAGCGGTAAAAGCTGTAATGAACATTGAAACCCGTTTGGCTAAAGCGGCCCGTTCACAAGTGGAATTGCGTGATCCTCATGCCAATTATAATAAGATGGATATGGAAACGCTGAAAAAGAACATCCCGACTTTCGACTGGGATACTTATTTCGCTGTTTCAGGTTTGAAAGACCTGAAGGAAGTGAACATAGGTCAGCCTGCCGCTATGAAAGAAGTTGCCGATGTGATTAACACTGTATCATTGGACGATCAGAAATTGTACTTGCAATGGGGCTTGATAGATGCTGCCGCTTCATATCTTAGCGATGACTTTGAAGCTCAGAACTTCGATTTTTATAGTAGGACGATGTCCGGTAAGAAAGAAATGCAGCCTCGTTGGAAGCGTTCGGTAAGTACGGTAGACGCTGTTCTCGGTGAAGTGGTAGGACAGATGTATGTAGAAAAATACTTTCCGGCTGCTGCAAAAGAGCGTATGGTTACCTTAGTGAAGAATCTGCAAACTTCTTTGGGCGAACGTATCAAGGCGCTGGAATGGATGAGCGAACCGACTAAGGTGAAAGCATTGGAGAAACTGGATGCTTTTCATGTAAAGATCGGTTATCCGGACAAGTGGAAAGATTATTCGGCTTTGGAGATTAAGAACGATTCTTATTGGGCGAATATCGAGCGTGCCAGTCAATGGGATTACAATGAAATGATTGCCAAAGCCGGTCAGCCGGTAGATAAGGATGAATGGTTGATGACACCGCAGACTGTTAATGCTTATTACAATCCTACTACCAATGAAATCTGCTTCCCCGCAGCTATCCTGCAGCCGCCATTCTTCGATATGAACGCCGATGATGCAATGAATTACGGTGCTATCGGAGTCGTTATCGGGCATGAGATGACACATGGATTCGACGATCAGGGACGCCAATATGACAAAGACGGAAACCTGAAAGAGTGGTGGACGGAAGAGGATGCTGAAAAGTTCAAGGAACGTGCCCAAGTAATGGTGAACTTCTTTGACAGTATTGAAGTAGCTCCCGGTGTGCATGCCAACGGTCAGTTGACTTTGGGTGAAAATATTGCCGATCATGGCGGTCTGCAAGTTTCTTTCCAGGCTTTCAAGAACGCGACAGCTAATGCACCGCTTGAAACAGTAGACGGATTTACTCCCGAACAACGTTTCTTCCTTGCTTATGCTAATGTATGGGCAGGAAATATCCGTCCGGAAGAAATTCTCCGATTGACAAAACTCGATCCTCACTCATTAGGCAAATGGCGTGTAGACGGTGCACTTCCTCATATTGGAAACTGGTACGAAGCATTCAATATTACTGAGCAGGATCCTATGTTCGTGGCTAAAGACAAACGGGTGTCCATCTGGTAATAGTTTTTGAACAAAAATATACTTTGCGAAGAAGCGTTGATTTTCCGTTTGAGAGAGTCAACGCTTTTTTTTATTAATTCACACCTTATTTATTACGTACGATAAACAATATTTCGTAACTTTGCACACCAAATACTTAATAAGCAATTCAATGTCAGAGTCTAAAAGAATAAAAACTGCATTGGTATCTGTATACCACAAAGAAGGTTTGGATGAAATTATTACCAAACTTCATGAAGAAGGAGTAGAGTTCTTGTCAACAGGAGGAACTCGTCAGTTTATTGAATCATTGGGATATCCTTGTAAGGCAGTGGAAGATTTGACCACTTACCCTTCTATTCTCGGTGGTCGGGTAAAGACATTACATCCGAAAATATTCGGAGGTATTCTTTGTCGTCGCGGGCTGGAGCAAGATCTGCAACAGATTGAAAAGTATGAAATCCCTGAAATAGATTTAGTCATTGTTGACCTGTATCCGTTTGAAGCTACCGTAGCTTCCGGTGCATCCGAAGCAGATATTATTGAGAAAATCGATATAGGCGGAATCTCTCTGATTCGTGCCGCAGCCAAGAACTACAACGACGTAATTATCGTTGCTTCTCAGGCACAATACAAACCGTTGCTGGATATGTTGATGGAGCACGGCGCCACTTCCTCACTCGAAGAACGCCGTTGGATGGCAAAAGAAGCGTTTGCCGTTTCTTCTCACTACGATTCAGCGATCTTCAATTATTTTGATGCAGGCGAAGGTTCTGCTTTCCGTTGCTCTGTCAATAGCCAAAAACAACTTCGTTATGGTGAGAACCCGCATCAGAAGGGCTATTTCTACGGAAATCTGGAAGCGATGTTCGACCAGATTCACGGAAAGGAAATCTCTTATAATAATCTTCTCGATATCAACGCTGCCGTTGATTTGATTGATGAATTTGACGACCTCACTTTCGCTATTCTGAAGCATAATAACGCTTGCGGTCTGGCTTCACGGTCTACTGTGCTGGATGCATGGAAAGATGCATTGGCCGGTGATCCTGTTTCCGCTTTCGGAGGCGTGTTGATTACAAATGGGGTTGTTGATAAAGAAGCAGCCGAAGAAATCAACAAGATTTTCTTTGAAGTGATTATCGCACCGGATTATGATGTGGACGCACTCGAAATCCTTGGACAGAAAAAGAACCGCATCATTCTCGTTCGCAAGGAAGCCAAATTGCCGAAGAAGCAATTCCGTGCTTTGCTGAATGGCGTATTGGTGCAGGATAAAGATACTAATATTGAAACGGTAGCCGACCTCAAAACCGTAACAGACAAAGCTCCTACTCCGGAAGAGGTGGAAGATATGTTGTTTGCCAACAAGATTGTGAAGAACAGTAAGTCAAACGCTATTGTATTGGCAAAAGGCAAGCAGCTTCTCGCAAGCGGTGTCGGACAGACCTCACGTGTAGATGCATTGAAACAAGCAATTGAAAAAGCTAAGTCATTCGGATTCGACTTGAATGGCGCGGTAATGGCTTCGGATGCCTTCTTCCCTTTCCCCGATTGTGTGGAAATTGCGGATAAGGAAGGTATTACGGCAGTAATCCAACCGGGCGGCTCGGTAAAAGATGATTTGTCTTTTGCTTATTGCAATGAGCATGGCATGGCGATGGTGACTACCGGTATCCGTCATTTTAAACACTAAAAATAATAATTAAGAATGGGATTGTTCTCTTTTACACAAGAAATAGCGATGGACTTGGGTACAGCCAATACCATCATCATCACGAACGGGAAAATCGTGGTGGATGAGCCTTCGGTTGTGGCTTTGGACCGTCGTACGGATAAGATGATAGCCGTGGGGGAAAAGGCGAAGTTGATGCACGAAAAGACCCACGAAAACATACGCACTATCCGTCCGTTGAGAGATGGTGTGATTGCCGACTTCTACGCTTGCGAGCAGATGATGCGCGGTTTGATTAAGCGGGTGAATACACGCAATCACTTATTCTCACCCTCTCTTCGTATGGTGATCGGTGTTCCTTCGGGAAGTACGGAAGTTGAACTCCGTGCCGTTCGTGACTCTGCCGAACATGCCGGCGGACGGGATGTCTATCTGATCTTCGAACCGATGGCTGCGGCTATTGGTATCGGCATTGACGTAGAGGCTCCGGAAGGGAATATGATTGTGGACATAGGTGGTGGTTCTACGGAAATTGCCGTTATTTCTTTGGGAGGTATTGTTTCCAACAACTCCATCCGTGTGGCGGGTGATGATCTGACGGAAGACATCCGTGAATACATGAGCCGTCAGCATAACGTGAAAGTCAGCGAACGTATGGCGGAACGTATCAAGATAAATGTGGGCGCTGCCTTAACCGAATTGGGTGAAGGAGCTCCGGAAGATTATATCGTTCACGGTCCTAACCGTATCACGGCTCTTCCGATGGAGGTACCTGTATGCTATCAGGAAGTGGCTCACTGTCTGGAAAAATCAATCTCGAAAATAGAAACGGCTATCTTGAGTGCGTTGGAAAGTACACCTCCTGAACTTTATGCTGATATTGTGCACAACGGTATCTATCTTTCCGGTGGTGGCGCATTGCTTCGTGGGTTGGATAAGCGACTGACTGATAAGATCAATATTCCTTTCCACATTGCGGAAGATCCTTTGCACGCTGTAGCTAAAGGCACGGGAGTTGCATTAAAGAATGTAGATCGTTTCTCTTTCTTAATGAGATAACTCAGGGATGCGGAATTTAATAAACTTCCTTCTGAAATACAATTACTGGTTCCTCTTTATCTTATTAGAGGTAGCCAGTTTTGTTTTGTTATTTCGGTTCAACCGTTATCAGCAGAGTGCTTTTTTCACTTCTGCCAATACGGTTGTGGGGGCGGTTTATGATGTGTCGGGAGGCATTTCCTCTTACTTTCATTTGAAATCGGTCAATGAGGATTTACTGGACCGGAATATGTTGCTCGAACAGCAGATCTCCAATCTGGAGAAAGCGTTGAAAGAACGCCAGGTGGACTCTATTACCATTAACAGTGTCCGGCAGATGCCTCAAAGTGACTATCAGCTGTTCAAGGCTCATGTGATAAAAAACAGTCTGACACTGCCCGATAACTATATCACGCTCGACAAAGGTTCTTCCTCCGGCATTCGCTCTGAGATGGGAGTGATAGACGGTAACGGAATTGTAGGTATCGTGTATGAAACTTCTCCATCTTATTCGGTGGTGATTTCTGTACTGAACAGCAAGTCCAATATAAGTTGCAAGATTATAGGCAGTGATTATTTCGGCTATCTGAAATGGGAACATGGAGATTCGCGTTACGCTTATCTGAAAGACCTGCCCCGTCATGCGGAATTCAATTTGGGCGATACCGTAGTGACCAGCGGATTCTCGACCGTATTCCCGGAAGGCATTATGGTAGGTACGGTGGATGATATGTCCGACTCTAATGACGGGTTGTCCTACCTGCTGAAAATCAAGCTGGCTACCGATTTCGGAAAGCTCGGCGATGTCCGTGTGATAGCCCGGAATGGGCAGGAAGAGCAGAAGAAACTTGAAAATAAGGTAACGAAAGAATGATTATCACCTATATACATAGAATCGGATGGTTTATCGGCTTGGTGCTTCTTCAAGTGCTTATCCTGAATAATGTCCATATAGCAGGTTATGCTACTCCTTTTCTTTATATTTATTTTATCCTAAAGTTTGACTCCGGCACTTCGCGGAATGAGTTGATGTTGTGGGCTTTCTTTTTCGGACTGACTATCGATGTATTTGCTGATACTCCGGGAATGAATGCGGCTGCGACGGTGCTGCTTGCTTTTCTCCGTCCTTCTTTACTGCGACTGTTCACACCTCGCGATAATCTGGATAGCTTCATCCCGTCTTTCAAGACGATAGGGATTACTCCTTTTCTTAAGTATACGACTGCAAGTGTTTTTGTACATAGCCTGGCGTTACTCTCCATTGAGTTCTTCTCGTTTTCCAGTATTTGGCTGTTGCTGCTGCGGGTGTTACTTTGCACCATTCTGACTGTAACCTGTATTGTAGCTGTTGAAGGCATAAGGAAGTAAAAAATGGCAAAAGATTATAGATTAGAGAAACGTAAATTTGTTATCGGAGGCATTGCCCTGTCTATTGTCTTGATTTATCTGGTACGACTTTTCGCATTGCAGATCACAACAGATGACTATAAGAAGAATGCTGACAGTAATGCTTTTCTGAATAAGATCCAATATCCTTCGCGTGGAGCGATTTACGACCGGACCGGGAAACTGTTGGTATTCAATCAGCCTGCATACGACATTTCGATTGTTCCGAAGGAAGTCGAGGATCTCGATACGCTCGACTTGTGCCAGTCGTTGAATATCACCCGTGCCCAATTTTTGAAGATTATGAGCGATATGAAAGACCGTCGCCGCAATCCGGGATATTCCCGTTACACGAATCAAGTGTTTATGTCGCAGTTGTCGGCGGAGGAATGCGGTGTCTTTCAGGAAAAGCTATTTAAGTTTCGTGGCTTTTATATCCAACGTCGTACGATCCGCCAATATTCTTACAATGCGGCTGCCCATGCGCTGGGCGACATCGGAGAGGTATCTGCCAAAGAGATGGAAGCGGATGAAGACGGATACTACATTCGTGGAGATTATGTCGGGAAGTTAGGCGTAGAGAAATCGTATGAGAAGTACCTGCGTGGAGAAAAAGGGATTGAGATTCTGCTTCGTGATGCGCATGGCCGTATCCAGGGGCACTATATGGATGGGGCCTACGACCGTCCCTCTGTTCCCGGCAAGAACCTGACATTGAGTCTGGATATTGATTTGCAGATTTTGGGTGAACGCTTGTTGAAGAACAAGATCGGAAGTATTGTAGCTATCGAGCCGGAGACCGGTGAGATCCTTTGCCTGGTATCTTCCCCGAATTATGATCCGCATTTGATGATCGGTCGTCAGCGTGGTAAGAATCATCTGATGTTGCAACGCGACAAGATGAAACCATTGTTGAACCGTGCTTTGATGGGAGTCTACCCTCCGGGCTCTACTTTCAAGACAGCACAAGGGCTGACTTTCTTACAAGAAGGTATTATAACAGAGCAAAGTCCGACTTTTCCCTGTTCGCGCGGATTCCATTACGGCAGGCTGACGGTAGGTTGCCATAGTCATGGAGCGCCGCTTCCGCTGATACCCGCCATTGCTACATCGTGCAACTCTTATTTCTGTTGGGGGCTGTTTCGTATGTTCGGTGACCGTAAGTATGGCTCACCGCAAAATGCTATTACCGTATGGAAAGATCACATGGTTTCGCAAGGGTTCGGTTACAAACTGGGAGTCGACCTGCCGGGAGAAAAACGGGGGTTGATTCCGAATGCACAGTTCTATGACAAGGCTTATCGCGGGCATTGGAACGGATTGACGGTGATCAGTATTTCTATCGGTCAGGGAGAAATTTTGTCTACCCCTCTTCAGATAGCCAATCTGGGAGCGACGATTGCCAATAGAGGATATTTTGTCACGCCTCATATCGTGAAAGAAATTCAGGATAACCGGATAGACAGTCTTTATCGCACTCCTCGTTATACTACGATTGAAAAAAGACATTATGAGTCGGTGGTGGAAGGTATGCGTGCGGCCGCTACCGGAGGAACTTGCCGTATGCTGTCAATGATGGTCCCGGAATTGGAAGCCTGCGGAAAGACAGGTACGGCACAGAATCGCGGACATGACCATTCGGTGTTTATGGGCTTTGCGCCAATGGACAAGCCGAAAATAGCCATTGCCGTCTATGTGGAAAATGGAGGATGGGGAGCCACATACGGAGTGCCGGTCGGTGCTTTGATGATGGAACAATATATGAAAGGCAAGTTGTCGCCGGAAAATGAGATAAGAGCGGAAGAAATTAGTAACAGAGTGATATTGTATGGTAATGAGGAGCGATAGTTTATGGAAATCTTTGGACTGGGTGACGATTTGTATTTACCTGCTCCTGATTATTGGCGGATGGTTCAGCGTGTGCGGAGCCAGCTATGACTATGGCGAGCGTGATTTTCTCGACTTCTCGACTCGTGCCGGTAAGCAGTTCGTTTGGATTATCTGTTCTTTCGGGCTAGGATTTGTGTTGCTGATGTTGGAAGACCGGATGTACGATATGTTCGCGTACATTATATATATAGGGATGATTCTTCTGTTGATTGTCACGATTTTTATTGCTCCGGATACAAAAGGTTCCCGTTCCTGGTTGGTGATGGGGCCGGTCAGCCTGCAACCCGCCGAGTTCGCTAAGTTTGCTACAGCTTTGGCATTGGCCAAATATATGAATGCCTACTCATTCAGTATCAAGAAAGAAAAGTGTGCTTTAGCTTTGGGATTGATTATTCTTCTGCCGATGTTATTGATTATCGGGCAGAGGGAAACAGGATCTGCATTGGTATATCTCGCCTTTTTCTTGGTGCTTTATCGGGAAGGAATGCCGGGAGTAGTACTTTTTGCAGGTGTCTGTGCGGTAATCTACTTTGTGGTCGGTATTCGTTTTGACGAGGTCTTTATTGCAGATACCCCTACGCCGTTGGGAGAGTTTATTGTATTGTTGCTGATTTTATTGTTTGCCGGTGGCATGGTGTGGGTATATCGTAAGAAATGGGCGGCTGCCCGCAATATTATCGGTGGAAGTCTGGGGATATTGTTGATTGCCTATTTGATATCGGAATATTGGGTACACTTTAGTCTGGTCTGGGTGCAGTGGGGACTGTGTGCTGTTGCAATAGGCTATTTGATTTATTTAGCATTAAGTGAGCGTCAGCGTGCTTACTTTCTAATCGCTTTATTTACCATCGGCTCTATCGGATTTTTATATTCCAGCAATTATGTATTCGATAGCGTATTGGAGCCCCATCAACAAGTCCGCATCAAAGTGGTATTGGGCTTGGAAGAAGATTTGACCGGTGCGGGATACAACGTCAACCAATCCAAGATTGCCATCGGTTCCGGTGGATTGACAGGGAAAGGTTTCCTGAATGGTACGCAGACCAAACTGAAATATGTTCCCGAACAGGATACTGATTTCATCTTCTGTACGGTGGGAGAGGAGCAAGGTTTTGTCGGTTCGGCAGCCGTCTTGATAGCTTTCCTGATCTTGATTTTCCGCTTGATTTTCTTGTCGGAGCGTCAACCCTCCACCTTCGGTCGGGTTTATGGCTATTCAGTCCTCAGCATTTTCCTGTTTCACCTATTTATTAATATAGGCATGGTGCTGGGACTTACTCCGGTCATCGGTATCCCATTACCTTTCTTTAGCTACGGAGGTTCTTCTTTATGGGGCTTTACGATACTGTTGTTCATTTTCCTACGTATTGATGCGGGACGGAGTAGAAGACTCTAACAAATTGTTTATCTTTCGAATAACACTTGTATCCTGATAAAAATGTATTTTAGCTACACTTTTATCAGTCAATGATTTCCTTTTTGGTGTAATATTTTGGTATTTTGTTGCTTTCTATGCTAAAAAGTCTTATTTTTGAATCGAAATAAGGGAAATACTATGATAGCACAAGGAAATAGCAACAAAAATAATGTTAAAAACTTGCGTATGTGTAATGTTTGTATAACACACACACACACACACACACACACACACACACACACACACAAGTGAACATCTATTAGCTAAATATTCTTTGAAAACATATAAAGGAGGCATTGTTTCTGACTCGTAAGAGTCGGGAATAATGCCTTTGGTGATTTATACATATGGTGGGTGAGCATCTCATTGTTTTGCCTAATACGAAAAAACAATTGAATCAAGGAAACGTAATTATGTATGAATAGTCCTAATGTATAACTTTAATGATAAATTGAAATGAAACAGATTTTTATGATCAACCTCATTGCTATAGCAATGTGTTTATTCTCTTGTAGTAATAGTAAGAAACAGACGAACGCTGATCCTTCTGCCGTGCAGGCGGAGGTGGAAGCCAATGCGGGAGTGAAACCGTTTATCCTCACAGAGGATGGTGTGGGAAGTTTGCGGATGAAGCATCCTTTCAAAAATATGTCTGATACTGATGAAGGACTATATAATAAGGTAGAGAAAGGGACTTTTTATTATGAACCTGCCGCTATGACGCTTCAAACTTATACCTTATATTGTGATGATGTGGAAGTTGCTAATTTTATGTTGGAAAAGCAATTGTCTCCTATAGAAGAACTGACCGTCACTTCTCCATACGTCTCTTTGGAGAACGGTGTTAAGGTGGGAATGCCTTTACGGGAAGCGGTGACGAAAAAAGGAATGGAAGCGATGATTATGTATGATGAGATGTTCGACCAAGGAATAGTATACATCGCTTATGGGAAAAATCTGCGCATCAATGTGGTGAACGAAGAACTGGATGACTTGACGGAGCAAACCAAGAGGAAAGCTCTTGACATGACTGCGAATGGCGATTTGGCAAAAACATCCGAATTGGAAAGCGAATCGATTCAGCTGACTCCGGAAGACTTTAAGCCGGAGGCAAAAGTCACTTGCTTTTATATCGATCGTCGGTTTGAAAAGTAAACAGTCGGTTATATTTTGTGATAAATAGATAACAAAAAAATAATTATGAGAATGAAAACACTGTTTTATCTGTCGCTTATTTGTGTGGTGACTTTATTTTCTGCGTGTGGAAGTAATATACCCAACGACCTCAACGCAGCTTTTTCCCTATTCCTTGTATGAGTAAGGCCGGTTTTTATTATGTGGATGAGAATGGGGAGAAAATGGATGCACTTTCCGGAGAACTTGCAGCTATAGGCTGGAAGCCAAATTTAAATTATAGTTTAGGTTCGGGGTTCTTTAAAGATGGTTTGCTGAAGGTACGTGATGTCTATTTTCTCGATCGCAATGGTACGTTGGTACTAAATGCTGAGGAAGTTTTCGCAAAGGTTTTCGGTGAATATGCGGAATATGCCAAATGTTCCGACTTCTCTGAAGGCATAGCTTTTGTTCAAGGAGGAAGTCTTGAAGACAGAACACGTGCCACGGCCATTAACAAGAAGGGTGAAGTCTTGTTTGAATTGGCTGGCAGACCATTGACTGCTTTTTATGAAGGAGTAGCCTATTTTATGGCAGCCGATGGCAATATTGGTGTATTTAATTCAAAGGGAGAAATCTTGGTAGAGCCCCGTGAGGATATAGCGAGAGCGGTTACGGAATACGTCAAGACTCCGCCACTTCGAGGAAAGGCAAGTGTGAAGAATGAAGAAGGACTTATTGGTGCTATTAACTTTAAAGGAGAGCTGGTGGTCGATTATATTTCCAAAGATCTTCCCCTCGAGTTTGACCAAAATGATTGTGCAGTATTTTATAAAGATAGTAGGTACGGTTTGGTGGATGGTAAGGGGAAAATTCTGATAGAGCCAATATATACTCGTTTGGAGAATGACGGCAATTGGTATTATTTTAAAACGGAAGATAATAAAATAGGTTGGTGTGATAAGAATGGGAAAGAAAAAATAGCGGCGGTCAATCGTGATATAGAGTTTAAATATGGCAGAACGAAGGCTGGTCCTTATCCTTTTTATGGCTCTGATTATTCTATAGCTTTTTCCACTTTCGATTTAGATGGAGCGCGTGTTTATAAATCTCACGCATTGACAAAGGAAGGGCTGGAAGATACGCTACATCTATATCTTAATGGGCAAATTTACGGATATTTGTTAGTAACTCCTTTTGTTAACGGTATAGCTGTGGGGCTTGATGTGAAGGAACGTACTTGCGCATTGATTGGTGAGAAAGGTATTGATGACATTCTTCATCCTGAATTAAACGATAATTATTTTGCTTGTGTTTGGGAACCGAATGATTTGGAAGCGATTGGTGATTACATCGTTCATCCGTGGGCATATTGGAAAGGTGCATATTAAAAATAGTAAACTGTTAAAAGTTATTTTAGAATAAGGACACGATGTTTTCAAAAGCTTGATACGTGCCAAAGAGTGGCATAAGAAAGTGCAAGCTGCTGACTAACAAAGGACAGACAAATAATATTAACTTATAAATTGAAATGATATGAGAACGATTAAGCAACAACTAAGAGAAAGGAAACTGTATAAAGGCTTAAACTTAACACTTCTGATTTTTTTTCTCTTTGTACTCTTACAAGCAGGGTGTAAACCAAAGAAAAGCATGAGAGATACACAAAAAACTGCTCCGGCAATGCGTTACATTAAAACTATCCAATCTACTGATCGGACAATTGATTTTACTTACGATGAACAACAGCGTATACTTTCAGCTACGGAGAAGCGGCAGACTGGAAATGCGGATGTCTATACCTATATTTATAAGGAGAATTCCATTCAAATAAATTGGAATGGGAAACAGAAAGCTATGATTACGTCTGAACCCGGAGCGCCGGTAAATGTAGAGGTGCAGGAAGGAAATATGAAAGTCAAAGAAACATACGGGATTGATGGGAACTGGCGGATTTTGCAATCATCAACTGGCGTTGTCCGTGATATCTGTGACTTTACATGGAAAGATGGTAATTTGGATAAGGTAAAAGGTGGATACTCTGAATGTACTTATCAATATGGAGAAAAGGAAAATAAGCCTGTTAATATTGATATTGTAAATTGTCTTACTAATATTTATACTCCTTATCCATGGTATTATTGCGCCTTTGCATGGGGGCAGTCGAAGCAATTGCCTGTCTCAATATCTAATTATACCGGTGAGGCGAAATATAATTATGAGTTTGATGACGATGGATATATTGTGAAAGTAAAAGAAAAAATGGCTATTGAGATGGAGTATGGAACTGATGTAAGTGAGAGCGAGTATATTATTGTTTATTGTGATTGAAAAAGAAATAGAATATGAGAAAGTCTGAATTAAGTTGGTGGCTTCTATTATTTTTGCTTTGTTAGCTTTGTGGTTTGCGTTTTAATAAGGAAATATGAATTATGTGTAATAACAATCATAATTAAAGAACTATGAAAACAAAGATTTTGATTTATTGCGCAACGGTTTATGTTGCGTTTTTTTTCTCCGCTTGCGGAGGCAGTTCAAATAGCCCGTTGGCAGATATAGATTTGATACCTCTGGGAAACGCCTATTATACATAGGACGGCGAGTTGGCTTTTGCGGGAGAATTCAGGGATGCCGATTTCTTCTCTGACGGACTAGCAAAAGTGTTGATGGGGATGCGCGAAGGGTATGCCTTTATCAACAAGAAAGGTGAAAAAGTTTTTGATGTCGGTGAATGTTTTGATATAACGGGCTTCTGGAACGGAGTGGCTTGGAAAATGACACAAGAAGGATATATAGCTATTGATACTTCGGGTAAGGAACTGTTTACTACTTTGGCGACACCTATCACTTTGTTCAATGCTGACGGAAAGGCGCTTGTCGAAGGGGGGACAGAGGATGGGAAAACCAGATACGGTGTGATTGACCGAAAGGGGAATATCTCTTTGTTTCAAGGGGACTTCTGTATTTATGGAGAGAAAAACTCACGCGTGATTCATTCCGATCGCATTGTTGTGAATTGTAATCCGGGAGGCCAGCCTGCGGTAATAGATAGGCAGGGCAATATCATCGTTGAGCCTGAGACGTATTCGGAGATTGGACCTTTCGACTTGAATGGTTGCGCAATAGTGCGCAAAGACGGTATGTACGGTATTATAGACAGGGACGGCAAGGAATTGTTTATGGATACCGAAGGCAAGTATTCATGGATAACTTGCGATGGAGATTGGTATGCTTATTGTCTAAAAGGGCGTGATGGCGGTTTCGCTTGGGGTGATAAAAAAGGAAACATTAAGCTGGGACCCTTGGAGGATAACTTGAGCTTTAGGTGGGGTAAATACGCTTTTTATGGTAGCAAACGGTATGATAGAAGCGGGGATAGTGAATCCACCGCCAAACAGATTGAAACACCGTTGATAGGAGGGAAGGTGGTTGTAGCCTATTCAAACGATGAGGGATATTTCATGTGCGATGAGAAAGGGAATAGGCTGAATTATGATGTTTCAGTGGAAGGACTTATGAATAGTGGGGTAGACGATTTGATTCGCTCCGTTTCACGTGGTAATGGTGATGCGATAGCTTTGGGATTCCCTTATGTGAGCACATTCTGGTCGTTGGGAGAATAACGTTTACGGCGAAGGTGGGGTGAAGAAACAGGCGAATAGTCGTCCCTTCTATATGAATTTGGAATATTAATTATTGCATTGTTTTGGATAGTCAAAAGAAAAAGAATATTTTTGTACTGACAAAATGGTTGTAATATGCGACCGAATTTTCATAACCATCCTAAGAGTGCGCTATTATGATAATAGATAGAAACGAATATGTTGAACAGTTACTCACAAAATGTTGGAACGGAAAGGTAAAGATTGTGACCGGTATAAGACGTTCGGGTAAGTCGTTCCTACTCTCAACTCTCTTTAAGAACCGATTAATAGAGAAAGGAGCTCAGGAGAGGGATTTCGTGGAGGTGGCTCTTGACAGAAAGACAGACATCAAGTATCGTAATCCGAACCTCCTGTACGACTATATCATAGAGTCTACAAGGGATACAGACAGAAAATTTTATGTATTGATTGATGAGATACAGTTGTCGTATAAGGTAAAAAATGAGGATGTGGACGAATCATTGGTACCTGAAGAGGATAGAGAGTTGCTTTACACCACTTTTTATGACATTTTGAATGATCTGATGGCGCGCCCGAACCTTGATGTGTATGTGACGGGATCGAACTCTAAGATGCTGTCGAAGGATATCGTGACAAATTTTCGTGACCGTGGTTCTGAAATAAAAGTTTACCCACTATCATTTGCAGAATACCTATCGGTAGCCCAGATGGAAAAAGCTGATGCACTGGAGGAATACCTGATGTACGGTGGTATGCCTTTGACGATTCTTGAACCAGACGAAAAGGAGAAGCGCAAGTACTTGCAAGGGCTTTTCTCAAATGTCTATATTAAGGACATTGTGGAACGATATAATCTGAAGGATGATAACATATTGAGTGCTTTGGTTGATGCTCTTTCATCGTCAGTAGGCTCACTGACGAATCCGAACAAACTGGCCAATACGGCTGGAACGCTGATGGGGAAATCACCTTCGCACAATACCGTCAAAAACTATCTGGACTATGTGGAGGATGCATTTCTCTTCCAGAGTGCGAAACGATGGGATGTGAAGGGACGCAAGTATTTTGACAAGATTCAGAAGTACTATGCCATGGACTTGGGACTGAGAAATGCCAGATTAAATTTCCGTCAGCAGGAGCGTTCACATCTAATGGAGAACATGATTTATAATGATTTGATCCGTAGAGGATATTCTGTTGATGTGGGCATTGTAGAACTGACGCGCGTAATAGACGGCAAGCGTAAATTGTCTCAATATGAAATTGATTTTGTGGTCAATGT
Organism: Bacteroides sp. NSJ-39; assembly: GCF_014287315.1. NCBI lineage: Bacteria > Pseudomonadati > Bacteroidota > Bacteroidia > Bacteroidales > Bacteroidaceae > Bacteroides > Bacteroides sp. NSJ-39. The sequence goes on from NZ_JACOOB010000002.1 coordinate 442,747, forward strand.
AGGTAATAGTAAAGTGTATATCCAGTCGGCATTGAATGTGGACACGCCTGAGAAGAAGGCACAGGAGACCTTTTCTTTGAGAAATACTGGCGACTTCTTTCGCAAGATTGTTGTGCTGGACGGTAGCCGCAAGCTTTGGACGGACGAGGACGGTGTAATGTATGTGGGAGTGATTCCGTTCTTGTTAGAGGATATTTTGGCAGAGGTGATTGGGTAAATAAAGACCAATATTAATATTTAAGTTTTATTGTTTTATGATGGTGGTGTGGATAAGTTGATTCGTGCAGCTTCACGAGGGTATCCCCTCCACCCGCAACGCCCCGCTTATGTATTTTATAGTCTTTGTTCTTTAATTATAAAAATCTTTCCTTTCTCGGTGAGTTGCCAATAACCTGCTTTGTTGGACCCTTGACGGGTTATGTACCCATAAGCTTTTAAATTCTGCAATGATCGTTTCGCTGTAGCACTTGATGATGACAAGGCTTCAGCAAGAGTATTGTAGGTTAATTTTGTATTCGTAGATAATATATGTAATACATTTATGTCAACTGATGATAATTTTATTGGGTCATTTATTGGGTCATTCGCTCTACTATGTGATTTCTCATTTGTCATTGTAGGGTAGTTTCTTTTGAACGTAATTAGCATACCACCCTCTGATTGCTTAAAGACGGGTTCTTCCATTCCTATCGCTTTAAAAGCGTTACATATTTTGCTAATACCACGTCCCCACGTTTCTATAAACCCGGCTTTGTAGAATACGGAAGCTAATAAAATGTTACGAGGATGTGAGGAGTGCTTTCCTTTAAGTGCATCTATTGTAAGTTCGTCGGGTAGTTTACCCTAGTTCCATAGCTCAATGTGGTCATTGAATATCCACATCTGTATGTGAACACCTGCATACCGTTTGTGTACAATGCTATTGTAGAGCATTTCTCGTAAAGCATCTTCTGGAATTTCCAATGGTTCAAGCCGTTGCATACCTTCATAGTGAATGGGGGATATGAGGTACTTGGAACGTAATAAAGTGACGACTTTATCAGCCATCTGAATAATATTTCCGTTTACTACGTCTTGGAAAATAAGATCTGATTCATCTATCCCGAAGCGTCCGATACGGAATTCCACACCGGGAAAGAAGCGAAGAGGGTCTTTTCCGAATAATAGTATCGCAGCATTGGTGAGCACTCCATTGTTATCAATCAGTTTTAGATTTTCCAATACAGTTCGGGTATCTTCATCTTTAAGCTCGGGGTTAATACGATGCGCTTCAATGGCTTTTCGAAGAAAATAATCTATAGCTTTTCGATCAATATCATTGAGTGTTGCCCTATCTTCTAATAGTTCATCCCCCAAGAACGTCCCATTTTCTTTAATATGAATTGTTGAAGTGCAACGCCTTTCAATTCTTGTTTTGTGGAACCACTGCGGTAGTGATATGCCCCATGGTAAGCAATGGGCATATTACTTGGTTCCACTACAATCTCGATATATTCTTTACCTTCTTCTGATTGTAATAAGTTGACATCGGCCACGATACCTAAATAGTTGACAATTTTGTTAGGTATGTCTTCCAACAATCTTTTGGAGTCGGGGAGGCCAATTACCTGTTGCTTATCATTTATACCTATATAAATACAGCCACCTTGTGCATTGGCAAAACCGCATATCCATTTCAGATACTCGTCATGCCAAGACTCTTTATATTCAATATTCTGACTTTCGCTCATAACGATATCTTTTATATTCTTAGATTTTGATAAATATTTAAGTTTTATTTTCTGCTTACCGTGATATCCGTATCCCCACATCATTTATCCCCTGCAATATGTCGTCTTTCATACCGGATACTATCTTAAAAGTGTAGTTTCCTGGATGTAGCGGGCGAACCGAGCGTATGAAAGCCTCCGACTGATAGACACTGCCCCAGCCTTTGCCGAACCATCTTCCTGTAGAGTCAGTTAGGTGAATAGCGATGGTATCGGTGCGCCACACAGTGGAATCCTGTAGATTCTGACTGATAAATAAATGAAGGTCCTGATAAGGATAATCCGTACGGTTACGGACTTCCGCAAATAGTCTCAAAGTCGGAGGGAGGCTGTCTGTGATAGGAACAAAAAAGGAGAGTGTGTCACTCTTTCCCCACCCGTTGTCGGGAAGGGATTGATAAGAGTGATACACGGTATTCTCGTTGCATGCCGCCGTTAGGCAAGCGGTGAAAAGGCAAAATAAACTATTCCTGAACAGGCTTTTCATTATTGGTTTGCGGTTTCGGTTTCTCTTTATTCGGCTCTTTGACCGGTCTTTCTGGCTTTTCCGGCCTTTCTTGAGCTTGTGGTCTTTCTTGATTCATCCCTCTTTCCGGTCGTCTGTTTTCATTATTCCGTCCCTGATTCTGTCCTCTGTTCCGATTATTATTATTTCTCGGTCGGTTCTCTCTTTCTCCCCTGTTAGCGTTTTCAGCCGATTGAGGGCGGTTGTCGTTATTAGCTCCTTTTTTCTTCTTCTTATTATTCCGGTTCGCATTATTGCCACCCTCTTTATTGCGGTTACGGTCAAAGCGGGTAACGCTTTCCTGCTCCAGCAAATCAATCGGTTTCTTCAGTTCCGGCTTTCTTTCTTCTTCGAACAGGCTGTCCGGTTTCATACCTTTTCTATTCATCGAAATCACTTCAAAAGCACGCTTCCCGCTGATGGTAACCAGATTTGCCGGGAAATTCTTGTCTGTGGAATAAGAGATCTGATTGCTCAAGATATCCGCTTTGAAGAAATAGAAAGTACCATCCTTCGTTTCCAGTTCTATCTCTTTGGACGGAAGACGTTTTTGAGCTTCCACATAGCAATCTACTTCATAGTTCAGGCAACATTTCAGCTTGGCGCATTGTCCGGCAAGCTTTTGCGGGTTCAGGGAAATATCCTGATAACGTGCGGCACTCGTAGATACGGAAACAAAGCTGGTCATCCACGTCGCACAGCAAAGCTCACGTCCGCAAGGTCCGATGCCTCCGATACGTCCCGCTTCCTGACGGGCGCCGATCTGTTTCATCTCGATACGTACGCGGAATGCTTCAGCCAATACCTTGATCAATTGGCGGAAGTCCACGCGCTCATCGGCAATGTAATAGAAGATAGCCTTATTGCCATCCCCCTGGTACTCTACATCTCCGATTTTCATGTTCAGATTGAGACTTAACGCAATCTGGCGTGCACGGATCATAGTGCCATGTTCCTTGCTTTTCGCCTCGTTGAACTTCTCCATATCCACCGGTTTGGCTTTCCGGTAGATGCGTTTGATTTCCGTGTCCGCCTTGAAGTTCGCTTTCTTCATTTGCAGGGGAACCAGTCTGCCGGTCAGCGTCACCACACCTATATCATGTCCCGGAGCAGCTTCAACAGCCACCACATCGCCCTTTTCAAGTTTGATTTTGTTACTGTTGCGATAATATCCCTTCCGGGTGTTCTTAAATTGTACCTCAACCATGTCACTCTCTTCCGCATTGCCCGGTATATCCGCCAGCCAATCGTAGGTGTTCAGTTGTTTATCTTGTCGGGAGCATCCTTTGCAGCAAAGACCGCCGCTCCCATTATGAAGTTTATATTCCATAGTGTTTATATATTAATTATTGCTTCAACAGTACAATCATCTTCAGCGAGAAGTCGAAGAATACCATTTTAGCGTTTACATTCTGTTCAATATGTATTTGCGCTTCGCTTAGCTCGTCCATGATTCCCATTACATTACGTTCGTTGACAAACGGGGCGAAGCGGGTTGCAAAGTTCTGTTCACTGATCGTCATATATGTAAGATCACGTTGGTGCAGGTTAAAGATGAAGTTTTCCCGAATCATGCGTTGGCAATATTCCAGAAAATTCTTTTGGCGTTCGCGTCCCATGCCTGCCACCTGTTCGCTCCACATTTTCATTTCCCTGATTTTCCGTTGATAGGACAACCGCATCAGGCTGACGAATAAATCGAAGAACAGTTGATTTTCTTCGTTCAGATGAATCGTTTCGAGTGCCTTGATAAAATTTCCATTTGCCAGATGGGCGATGGAAAGGCTGTCGGCAGGTTGAATGCTGTACTTCGTTTGTAGCACCCGGTCGATGCTTGCCTCGTCAATTTTCCGCACGTTCATGCGTTGTGTGCGACTTTGGATGGTGGGCAGAATCATGTCCGGCATTTCCGATACCAGCAGGAAAATAGTTCTTTCGGGCGGCTCTTCAAGCAGTTTCAACAGTTTGTTGGCACACACCGGATGCAATTTTTCCGGTAGCCACACGATTGTAATCTTGAATCCTCCCTCACTGGATTTCAGACTGAGTTTTTTCAGAATCTCATCACTCTCGTTGGCGAATATCTGCGCTTGCTTATTCTCCGCTCCAATATTGTTCAACCAATGATTCAAGTTGAAGTAAGGGGAGGTGAGCAGTTGTTCTCTCCATTGCGGAAGAAAATCGGCACAGACCGATACTTTGGGACTTTTCGCCTTGTTCACGATCGGAAATACAAAATGCACATCCGGATGTACCAGCTTGTTAAACTTCACGCAGGACGGACATACACCGCAGGCATCCGTTTCACTCCGGTTGGAGCAACTGATATAGCGTGCGTATGCAATGGTCAATGGCATTTTTCCCACCCCTTCCGGACCGCAAATGAGCTGGGCGTGTGGGATGCGTCCTTCATTCACCTCCTGAATGAGCCGTTGCTTGACTTCTTCCTGTCCGATTACGTCTCTGAAAAACATATCAATAAATGATTTTGGCTACTTCCTTGATACTGTCCACCGCTCCGATGGAGTAGAAATGGATGCTTGGTACTCCGTGAGACATCAATTCCTTGCATTGGGCTACACACCATTCGATACCCACTTGTTCGGCTTCCGCATCCGTTTTGCATTTCAAAGCCTCTTTCACGAGTTCTTCCGGCAAATCCACCTTGAATGTCTTGGGAATCATGCTCAGTTGGGACAGTTTCTTGAACGGCTTGATTCCCGGAATGATTGGAACATTGATGCCTGCCGCTTTGGCTTGTTCTACAAACTCAAAATATTTTTTGTTATCGTAGAATAATTGTGTTACGGCATATTCTGCGCCTGCTTCCACTTTTTTCTTTAGCCAATAAAGGTCGGATTCAATATTGGGAGCCTCTTCATGTTTCTCCGGGTAGCATGCCACACCATAAGAAAAGGGGCTGTTGGTCACTTTCATTTCCGAACCGTCCACAAAGATACCCTTATTGAAATTGTTGATTTGTTCCTGCAACTCGATTGCGTGATGATATCCGTCGCCTTCGGGGGTGAAAACAGATTCGTGTTTTGCCTTGTCCCCACGTAGCACTAACAAATCAGTGATGTTCAAAAATTGCAGGTCGAGCAGTACATATTCTGTCTCTTCGCGTGTGAAGCCACTGCATAGGATATGCGGAACGACTGTGATATTATATTTATTTTGGATGGCGGCAGCCACAGCAACAGTGCCCGGACGTCTTCTCAAGCGGTTTCGTTGGAATAGCCCGTTGCCGAGATCTTTGTAAACGTATTCGCTGCGATGGGTCGTGATATTAATATACTTCGGATCGAATTCCCGAAGTGTATCGACTGTCTGATATAGCTTTTCTATTCCGGTTCCTTTCAGTGGCGGCAGGATTTCGAAAGAAAAAGCTGTTTTTTTGTTGTTATGTATTAAATCAATTACTTTCATTCTTTTCCCTAATGTTCGTTATCTACTTGGATTAAACGTGCATATTGGGACAAAAATACGAAAAAAGAAAGATTTCTTCTTGATTTACGCTAAAATAGTTTTGTTTTTATCGTACTAATATACATAAAAGAGGGATTACCCCGTGTAGGATACGCCCTCTCTTACCTAATCATTATTATTTTAGATTTTTCTCGGTTTGACTTAACCGATTGAAGAATAAATTCTTAGTGAATTATTTGAGAAGTAGTGGTAACGATTTAGCAACTGTGCCATTTTCGGTGTTTTGCAGTACTATGCTGTCAAATAACTCTTTGCATTTACAAAGGTATAATAATTATTTGGGAAATAATGTCTACTATTAAAAAATTGCATTCTATCTTTGTAAATAGTCCATTAAAAAGAATGCAATCTCACAAATTATAGCGACCTTTGTGATTGAAAATCAACGTATCAATTACAATGGCAAAAATTACCGTTCAAAATACAGATATTAGCGTTGTCAAGTACAATGAAGAAGACTACATCAGTCTTACAGACATGGCAAGAAGCCAACTGCAAGAGCATATTATCTTCAGTTGGCTTAGCCTTAAAAGCATTATCGAGTATCTTGGCGAATGGGAAATGTTATATAATCCCGATTTTAATTGTACTGAATTCGGTACAATTAAAAATGCGGCAGGAAGTAACAATTTTGTGCTTCCGGTGAAAACGTGGATAGAACGGACCGGTGCAATTGACATTCGTTCTAAGGCTGGTCGCTATGGTGGTACGTATGCACATCGGGATATAGCATATCATTTTGGTATGTGGATTTCTCCTAAATTCCAATTACTTTTTGTTAAGGAGTATCAGCGGCTAAAGACAGAAGAACAAAGGCTACTCGGTTGGTCTGCGAAACGTGAATTGTCGAAAATCAACTACCGCATATATACTGATGCCATAAAGCAAAACCTTATTCCGATGGAAGTCACACCGTACAGGCAAGCACTATTTATGCCAATGAAGCCGACGTGCTGAACGTAGCGATGTTTGGTATGACAGCAAAACAATGGAGAGAAGCGAATCCCGAACTGAAAGGAAACATTCGTGATTATGCTACTATCAATGAACTTATCTGTTTGTCGAATATGGAGAATCTAAATGCTGTGTTTATCGAACAGAACATGACACAAAGGGAACGTCTTGTTAAGCTAAACCAAATAGCTATCCATCAAATGAATATATTGGAAAGTGATGATAATCAAAATCGTAAGCTGTTGAAATAAAAAATTGAAGAATCTCTTTACAGATAAGCATTGTAATGTATTAGCAATCAATAAAGAATATGAACACAGATTATAAAGTTGGTGATTTTATTTATAATGCAGATATTTATGATGGGTTGAATAATTCTCTGTTCGATTTGGAATTCTACAAAAAATGGCTACCTCAAAATAAAGATGCCAAAATACTTGAACTCTGTTGTGGTACGGGTAGACTTACGATTCCAATAGCAAAGGCCGGGTATAATATTAAGGGAGTTGATTATACTTTATCCATGCTTGAACGGGCAAAGGAGAAAGCATTTCAAGCTGAGTTAAAAATAGATTTCATTGAGGTAGATATTAGAGAATTGAACTTAGGAGAAAAATTTGATCTTATTTTTATTCCGTTTAATTCAATTCATCATTTGTATAAAAATGAGGATTTATTTGATACGTTGAAAATCGTAAAAAATCACTTGAAAGAAAAAGGTTTGTTTTTATTGGACTGCTTCAATCCTAATATCCAATATATTGTTGAAAACGAGCGGAAGCAACAGGTTATTGCCGAATATACAACCAATGATGGAAGAAAAGTATTGATAAAACAAAGTATGCACTATGAAAGCGCATCTCAAATTAATCGTATAAAGTGGCAATATTTTATTGACGATAAATTTCATTCAGTCCAAAATATGGACATGAGATTATTCTTTCCTCAAGAATTAAATTCATACCTCAAACAAATTGGATTTAATATTGTCCATAAATTCGGGGATTTTACAGAAGGAGAATTTGATGACAATTCAGAGAAACAAATATACATTTTGGAACTTAAAGAGTAAGGGCAAAATGATAAAACCATAGACAAAATACAACCAAAACACTGTTCTTCTAAAAATTGCAAGCAGCATTTTTGTTGTTTCTGTGAAATGAGCGGTTACAGCTTCATCCTTTTGCTTTTTCTTTGCGGTTGTATAGGTCGGCGTATGTTCTGCCTTAACTTCTCGAACAGTTCGCAGATTTCCCACTCGGTCATGGCGGTTGCGCCTATATTGCCCTGCCCGTCCATCGTGATAATATTCCTTTCTTCTTTCATCGGTATTCTGTTTTTAATTAAATGGCTCGGCAGATATTCTTCTCCATATCCTCCAACTTGTGCGACAAGGTTTCCATGTCTTGGCTTATCTTTTGGGCGGTGATTTTGGCGTAAATTTGGGTGGTTTTTATGTTCGTGTGTCCCAAAAGGCGGCTCACCGTTTCGATGGGTACGCTGTGCGACAAAAGCATGGTCGTGGCGTTCGTGTGACGTGCACAGTGGTAGGTCAAACGTACCTTGAAGCCGCATTGTCTGCCTATCTCTTTGAGTATCTTGTTGCAACTTCCGTTGTTCGGAACGGGGAAAACATGACCGTCCCTTGCCAGTCCCTTGTATTTCTCCATGATACGTTTGGAAACGTCCAAAAGACGGATGTTCGATTCGGTGTTGGTCTTCTTTCTTCGGGTGATTATCCAAAGATTGCCGTCGAAGAATGTTTGCAGGCGGTCGGCGGTGAGGTTCTTCACGTCCGAATACGCCAAACCCGTGAACACCGAAAAGACGAACAAATCCCGTACAAGCTCGTGGGTGGCGTTCTTCATGGGTGCGTCCATGAGCGTCTGTATCTCCGTTTGGGTGAGGTAGCCTCTATCCACGCTTTCGGGAGAGTTGATATATCCTGCAAAGGGATTGAACGGCAAACGCCCATCGTTCCTCGCAATGGAAATGATGTGCTTCAACACAATCATGTAGCCCCACACGGTATTGGTGCGGCATTTCTTCTCCGTGCGCAAAAAATACTCGAAGTCGTTGATAAACGTAAGGTTGAGTTCCTTTAACGGAATATCCTCTCGCTTGTAGGTATGGGGCAAAAACTCCCGAATATGGTTGCAGACCGTCCGATAACGGGTAAATGTACCCTGCGCCCTGTTGTGCCCGACTTTCTTCTCAAATTCGGCGTTGTGCTGCTCGAATAGCTTTAACAAGGTTTCTTGCTTGATGCCGATACCGAGATAGGCGTCTTTGAGTTTGGCGGCGGTAACATAACCGTCCGTCTGCATTAACTCTTGATAGCGGCGGTTTACCTCCACACGGATTTTATCTACTGCAAGGTTGATTCTCTGCGCTTCGACGCTCTTGCCCGAAGCACGGTTGTTCTTCACGTCCCACAAGCGTGGGGGAACGTCCATCTTGCAACTGAACTGTTTAATTTCGCCGTCCACCGTGATACGGCACATCAGAGGCAGGTTGCCGTTGGGCTTCTCGCTGCCTTTCTTCACGTAAAATAATACCTTGAATGTACTACGCATAACTCACTCCTTTTTGGGGTTACAAAATTAGTTATTAGTGAGTTACCGACAGCTATGTAAATCGATGCAAAACGCAGAAACAGAACCTTTTAGCAAGAAATCCGCACCCGTTGCGGGAGTAACGAGTGGTTACTGAACTTCTGCGCCGTTTGGCTTCGAGGTGGTATTTCGTTGGCTCTGCCCCATAGAAAAACAAAGCGTAACGAACGCTCTATCAGCTAATTCGCTACGCTTTGCTCTAATTTGCTTTCTCGCTATGTGTTTATTTTAGAATTTACTTATCAAGAAATGATTTCTTCATTCTGGCGATGTCAGTCAGATAATCTTGTAAATCTTGTTCATGTTCCTCCTCTTCGGCAAGAATATGTTTTGCGATGTCGCAGGTAGTGAAATCTTTCCCATTGGTAAAGTCGGCAATCTCCTGATAACGAAGGATTGCACAGCGTTCGGAAGCAACGTTGTCTTTTAGTAAACTAATGGAATCAAACTCTTGTGGAGCATCATATTTGCATCTCGCCAGTTCAAACCATTTCTTAGGATCGAGCACCGGAACACCTTCTAGTTCGATGATGCGGTTGGCAAGCAATTGTGCGTGTCTACGCTCTTCTTCAGCATGTTCTTCAAACTCGCTCTGCACATCGGCACGCATAGCTCCTTCTACTACTAATGCACCTACCCAATATTGGTAGTATGCCAACCATTCTTCAGCCAATGCTGCGTTCAACTGTGAAATCAAACTTTCCACATCTAATTTCCCTTGTAGGATTTTTACACTTTCTCTAGCCATAATTTAATGTTTAGGTTAATATGTTTAAGTTGACTATGTAACAGTCTGAACTTATTTTTGTTTTAGAGGTCTGCCGGTTTTAACAGAAAGAGTGTTTTTGTGGGAATTCTAATGCTCTACGCTGAACTAAATTTTTACTCAATGCACAAAATTCTCGTTTAGCGTATCGCATTTATAACCGGCAATTGGTTCTCGCCAGTTGTTTTTCAGAATATCCCTCGATAAATGTCCTTGTATTCTCTTTCTTGTGTATTTGAATAGACAAATCATCTGCCATCCTACACTAGTCTCACTTTATGTTGTTGAATATTAGTATATTAATAGGGTGTAGGATAGTGGTGTGGGATGGTTGCAGATGCGGTGTATCTTACACCTTTCCCTCGCTCATCCTTACACTTTCCCTTACTTATCCTTACGCACAGTCTTTGCCATCCTGCTTTTCACCAAGTGTTTCCTGCGTATGAAACTTTAGTTTCCCCCTCTTGAAACTCCAGTTTCCTCTGCCTGAAACTTTAGTTTCCCCTGCTTGAACCTTTAGTT